>JAKBAI010000005.1:0-50860 GCA_021809185.1 Planctomycetota bacterium | reverse complement strand
CTTTCGGCAGGATTAAATATTTGCCATAGCGGTAAACTAATCCCACCGACCACAAGCAAAGCAAGTATCAACCAGACCCATTCGCGTTGAGGTTTTCGTGCCTGTTGAATCGACATTTCATCTTACCCTCATAGTACACACTTATTAATCAAATTATCATTTGTATCTTCATTTTTATCTAAACACTTATCAATAACTATTATCTCATTCGAAATCGATCTTTCACCATTTAACAAAAAAGTTTCACCACACTATTTTCCCTTATTTTAGGGACAACCTCAAGGGCTTCAGAGACAAATTCCAAGATTCTCCTCAAAGATTTTGATCTTATTATACTTTGGATCGAATAATTAGTTCGAATCTCGGCAAAGATGAAATGAATTAGGATTGGGTCAGTTAATTCAATCTTCTTTCTGTTTTGTTTCGATTTCGAGAATAATCTGAGTATCTCGATCTAAAAACTTCGCCCCTTGCAACCAGAGAACCCCAGCTAAGAGAATTAAAATCGAAACGAAGGTCAGAGCTATGGAGAGGGAAGATTGATCGGCGATGAAACCAATAAGTGTTGGCGAAATGGCATCACCAAAAAGGTGAATAACTAAAATGTTTATGGCAAAAGCGGTTGCTCGAATCGCTGGATCTGTAACATTAGCAAGAATGGTATTTGCAGGGCCTGTATTCATGAACAAACCAAACACGGCAATGAAAATACAGATCCAGGCAAGCGGGAATGGCATGTAGATCAATCCCAGAAAAAACGGAAGAGCCAACAGAGTAGACCAGCCAGAGACCTTGAAATAGGCGCCACGAACTTTGGATTGCAATCGACCCGAAACGTATCCTCCCAGGAGAGTTGCCATTAGTCCAGAAACTACCACAATTCCGCCAAAGATGAAATTAATGCCACCAAGCGTAACGGATCCCGGTTCTGTTAGATATTCTTGAAATCGGGATTGGTATAACTTCAATTCTTTTTCAGAGAATTTGCTAGCGATTTCCGATCGAAAACCCTGGTAAGAAAGAGTATCGGGACTTTCCATCTCTCTCAACCTTTTGATAATCTCCTCAGGAATAATCGATTGATCATTGGTATTTTTCAACTCCTCGAGATGATAGATCGAT
This sequence comes from Planctomycetota bacterium, assembly GCA_021809185.1. Taxonomy (GTDB): domain Bacteria; phylum Planctomycetota; class Planctomycetia; order Gemmatales; family Gemmataceae; genus JAKBAI01. The sequence continues at coordinate 49,738 of JAKBAI010000005.1, read as the reverse complement.
TCTTTACTGATTAAAAAAGTGGCTTGGCGTTCAAAAATAAAATAAGGGGTCCAGACCGCAACCCCACCAAGAACAAAAGTAGTGCAAACCATCCCAATCGAACAATAAAAAAACGAAGGGATTCGCCAAACAACCCCAATTGTTCGAAAATAATCTTTCAGATCATGTTTGTGGACAGTTCGTTGCCGGAAATGATCTCGGAAAAAAAGACAGGACAATCCCAAAAGCACCCCTGGAATAACAACCGCTTCGAAAGCGCCGCGCCAACCCCAAGAGGTTTCTGCTATCTTCCCCCCAATAACAAAACCGAGTGCACTCCCCACAGGAATCGCCGCATAAAACCAGGTCAAAATCGATCGGCGTCGTTCGATCGGAAATAAATCAGAGAGGATCGATGGTGCAGCTGGGCCGTATGCCCCTTCCCCAAATCCAACTAGACATCGACTCAATAATAACAGACCAAAACTGGTTGCCCAACCAGAACCACCACTAGCTAAACTCCAGATAATCACGCCGATTCCTACTAACTTCCAACGCGAATATCGATCCCCTAGCCAACCAAATATCGGAGAGACTAACATATACGTAATCATGAAGGCAGTTGTTAACAGTCCTAACTTTGTTTTCAGATTGGGATCATTTGGACTAAATATGTCGCTATCGAATTCAATTTTAGGAAGAACAGCTGATAAAACTTGACGATCGATATAATTCAATAAATTGATGCCAAGAAGCAAAGTAAATGCCACCCACATATGACGATTTTGTCGATTCCCCGTATTAGTCCCTGCTCTTAAAGTATTTTCCTGTTCTGTAGACAAAATCGACTCCTGTTCTAATTATTGCTTCCCAAACTGTTTTCTTAACTACTTTTTTATGATTCTTCCATTGTAAATAAATTGATCCGCTTAACCACCAAAATTGTCGATTCTTTAATATAATCTCTCTACTTCTCTTTTTCTTTTTTCAATTATTACAATCAGTACACTCTTAATTGGGTCTGTTTATCTGAAAATCAAAAAAAACAAATTTTTAATCAAATATTTTCTTTGTTTTGGAGAATTAGTTTATAATAAGAGGATTCAATCTAGGAGAATTGATTAGAAAACTCACAAAAACAGAGTTGGAATTCACTATAAGGTCTACATGATGAAATACGAGTGCCCATAATTAAGTGCTTATAGAAATCGCTTATATTAAAGTACTTTTATAGACCTAAAGTGAATAGAAGGAATCGGCTCTGAATGCTTAAAATCAGCAGATGATTTAACTTCCCAAAACAATAGGAAAACCCGTTTAAATGGATTGAAGTCTACAGGGGATACAAAAATGCTGATGGAATTTCTTTGCCAGATTATCTGGTAAAGGTATATTTAACTAAGATTTAATAAATTTTACAAAACTTCTTTTTAGGGGAATTTTATGTCAATTGAAGATGTGAAACGTCGATTCGTAGATGAAATCAAACTCCGTGCTTATGATGACAAATATATCGACAAAAATGAAGAACGAGAAATCTTGCAAGTTGCTATTCAACAGGGAATTACAATCGATAGCGCTCGATCGGCTTTAGCACAGGTTTGTGAGAATCACAATTATGTCCTTGAGAGTGTTTTGGTCAAAATGATGAAAGACCAAATCGATGCGGCAATGGGCAACGATGGTAAAATCGATCAGAAAGAATTTGACTTGATTTTCCAAAACATTAAACGGGCAGCAAATAGTAAAAAGAACGATCGAGAACTCAAAAAAATGATCGTCAGTGTTATGGAAGAAACAGGGAATAATAAAGTTAAAACAGGATGGTTCAGCGATTGGTATACGGCGATGAAAAAAGACTTGGGAATGGCATAATACCAATATTAGGAACAAAAGATCTTATCTTTTCATTTCTCCGTTCGCCCACAATAATCTAGCCCATTATCCTCACGCCCATTATCCTCACGCTCAAATTCTCTTGTCTCTAATCAATTGATCAAAAGAACAATTTTTGATTGCGAAACATCGTTTTTTTTATGTTCGAATCTAGCGAAATTCGATTCAATGCCTAAGAGATGCAACTTCCTTTGACGATAGTTTTATTTGCGTTTTTATAAACAATCCCCTCTTACCGAATCGTGATATTTAATAAGTTTTTTAGTTGTTTTTTTGGGGACCGATATTCTCCTTTTTATTTTGCGGATTCGTAATCTTCGGAATAGATATTTTTTTCTCACTAGGATGAAGTAGCAAATCAAAAAACGGGTGCTTCGTTGATAACAAAAGCAAATCTTTGCTTTCCGAAAGCATCGTCTGATAGCTTTTGAGCTTCTGTAAAAAGAGAAAGAATTCTTGATCTTTGGTATAAGCTTCGTTACGAATTTTATCGGCTTGGACATCGGCCTGGCCTTCGATAATCTGTTTTTTGCTTTTGGCATCAGCAATAATTTTAGCGGCGTCTCGTTCTGCAGTGCTAACAATATCTCGAGCCAATTTCTCGCCTTCGCTTTGATATTCCGCAACCTTTTTCATTCGTTCAGAACGGATTCGTTCTGCAATCCCCGATCGGACCGATTCTGGATAGCTGAGTCGGCGTAAACGAATATCGACAATCTCAATTCCATAGTTCGCTAGTAACTGATCCTGCAGCGAGGTAGCAAGCACTTCATTATCTCCAATCGGCATGATTCCCAATAGTTGTTGACGAACCATTTCGTTGCGTTTGCGAATCTCTTCCTCAGAAACAACCTGAATAAATCGCTCCATTGGCTGATTGCTTATGACAGCTCCGAGGCGATTGACGAGCTGCGGTGTCATCAGTTTACGTGCTTGTTCTATACTCCCGATGGTGCGAATGAAACGATCAAGGGCCTCCTTATTGGGAATTCTCCAAGTTACAAAGGCATCAACCGCAAGCGTTTTATCCACTGTTTTCTTATCGGCATCCCGAGTGAGTGACTCGGTTGTGGGCAGATCAAAAATCTGTACTCGGCGATCTACTCGCAGCACCGTATCGATCGGCCAGGGCAGCTTGACATGCAACCCTGCTTCCGTATCTCCAGATAACATCCGTAGCGGTTTCCCGAATTGTGTCAGATAGACAAATTCGTTTTGATCGACGGTAAAAAAAATCGACGGTAACCAGATCATCAGCAAAATAATCGTGAATATCAGATATCGGCGGATTCTTTTCATTGGTTGACAGCTTTTCCTGTTGAACGACTCGGAATCTTTTTGTATTTCCTATGGCATTCTTAAAGTCCCGGCAATAGGAATCGAAGTTCATTTCTCGATTGTTTTACAAATTCTGTTCCTGGGATTTTCGTAAGTGGAAATCGGCGATCCAATCCTCATACGATTGAATCGAAGACGGGATTTCGATATCCCCTAACTGATTTTGAATGAGCGGATGCAATACCGATTGAAGATAATCCCCGTATTCAAGATACTGCTGAATCAAGTTATTGACCTCAAAACGATCGATCGGCTTCAGATAGAGTTCTGGAATCTGTTTTTCCTGCTCTATATTTCCATTCTCTCCACCATCGGCAACCTCAACTTCGATATAAAAATGCTGCGGAGTTCGAATCCCCATTCGAATCTCGTTTTCTGAATGGATCCCAGTCAAAATAGGTCGATGACTCAATATTTTAAGTTTTTCCAGAATCGCTTGATCTTGATGGGATCCAATGGACAAAATCGATGGTATCAACGAATATCCATCCATTTTTGGGGGATTTGAAATTCGAAAAAAATCGAAGAACGTTGGAGCGAGATCAACCGGTTGCGTTAAATAATCGATCCGTCTACCAGCGAATTTTTTGTCAGGAAATCGCATAATCAGAGGCAAATGAATCATTTCTTCATATAAACATGCGCTACTCCACCCAATGAGCTCGTGTTCGCCAAGAGGCTGCCCGAATCCGGAACTAATAACCCATAATGCTGATTCGCCAAGCTGATGCTGATTGAACAGCTCAATCATCTGTTGAATAACCTGATCTACCATCGTTACGCGAGTAGCAAATACATCGTGTAGGAAATCCCAAGACTCTTGAGTTTCTAGAGTTACTTGGCCTGTTGGAGGGTGAAAAATTGTTTCCGATTCTTCTTCGTCAAATGATTCCGAATCAAATCCGATTTGCTCAGGAGAATCTAACAATTCGAGAGCATGTAGTTCATTGTCCTTAAGATTTTGAGCTAGATTATCAGATACGGGTTCTGACTCGCTTGGTATTTCTTCTTCATCACCCTCGGAACGATGCTCTTTGCGGTCACTTGATGGAAGTTTGATTATTTCGGTTTGTAGAAGGATATTCTCTCTGGTATTCTCAAATTCAAGGTAAATTTCATTTTGATCAATTTTCCCATTCTCATCGATACCCATATCGATTGGATCATTCATATCTACTTGCGATTCTTCATGCGTAATCGAAGTGCTATTATTGAATACTTGTGATTTAATTCTTGATGAAAATGAAGAAGAATCGGTTTGCGATTCTAGAATAAGTTGATCCAATTCCTTCACCAATGAAGCTGGGGCAGCATACTCCCGATAAAGTTGAAGATCGATCGCCCAAGGGGGAATTAGAGAATCGATTTCAATGACGAGAAACCCTTTCTCCGATTCCTGGAACAATTCGATCCCTGCTTCAATCGATTCCAATAAAGCATCTATCGGACTTTCGATCTCAAGAGAACAAGAATCGAGCTGATACTCCCAAGGAAGGTTAGATAAACTTGAACTATCTAGTTTAGCGACCAGAATCGTTCGAATCTGATTTGAGATCAGGGTATCAAAAAAATTTTGGCTCCATTCGGAGATCTTGCTAAAATCCTGATTTTTTAGTTGGGAAAATTGTCGAAAAAAAGTATAATTTCCGCTAAATATGCTGGCCCAGAAATGTTTAGGATCTGGATAATCGGAGTAATGTTGATCAAATACAACGCTATCAGCACAGAGCGAATCCAATGCGGGAGTCTGAATCCATTCATTCCCCATCGCCCCCATCCATTTTATTGGTAGCCCATTGATTAATATTAGGATTATTTTCATAATATTTTATTGATTCACCATCTCTATTATTACTCCTCAAGTATTGGTCATAAATCCCCGTTAGAATTATATGAATTTATCCAGCATATAAATGAACAGAGACAAATATTCGCCAGACAATATTCACAAAATCTTCTAAAAGTGTTTTTTCAAAGTAGAACACCAAATAGTTGATTGATTTAGAGAAAGACAAAAAAGAACAAACAGAGTTCAGTAATGAGGCGTAAATCGTAGATAGAGATTATCTATAAAAAGATCATAAAACGATAGAACTAGAAATTGACATTCAACCAAAAAGGATTCTGGGAATAATTCAAAAAATTCTAACTCAGGTGATATAGAAAAGAAGTTTTTCGAGCATAAAACCTTGGAATTTGTCTCGGAAAAATTATCTTTAAGTTAGAGTAGCCGTTTGGATGTCTCGATAATGTTAAATAATTACGTTTAGAGAAGATAGTTTCGGCAAAAGTGCTCAGAGATAGGGGAAGAAGTGTTAGGTCCGATATTTGTCCGCGAATTTTTTACGGTGCCTCGGCGCGAGAATCATCATTTAACTCGTGTTGCCATTGTTCTCTTCCTGTGGGTATTGGGAGTAACAATCTGGCAAACAAGTGTAGGCTTTGAACGATCAGCTGGGTTAGGAGAAACAGCACGATTTGGATTATTCTTTTTTCAGATTGCTGCGTTTGTGATTTTAACTTTTATGCTGTTTTTTTCAGCTTTATCTGCCTCTGGAACCATTTCTCAGGAAAAAGACCGCCGGACCTTTATTCTCCTGTTATTAACGGATATGCGCGATTATGAAATCGTTCTAGGAAAAATGCTAGGTAGTCTATTGCCTATCGGTTTTTATTTATTTTCGACACTACCTGTTTTATCAATGATTTTATTGTTGGGCGGAATTTCCAATACTCAAGTTTCGCAAACAATGATTGTTCTGATCTTTACCTCAGTGACAAGCGGTTCGCTCGGAGGATTGATCGCTTTATGGCGCGAAAAGACTTTCCAGTCTCTTGCCTTATCTTTTATCTGTTTGGTATTGTATCTCTGTCTTATTCAGATTGTCCCCTATGTATTTGGAACGATCTTACCATATGATTTTGATTTCGATCAGTTTTTATCCTGTTTCGATCCATTTCGTTGTCTACTCATGATTTTAAGGCCTCCAGCGACTTTCAGTTTTTTTGCTCACCCTTCGTATTTATTTGCAATAGTGATGCTAGGTTTCGACATCATATTAAACGGGATCGGTATCTTGAAATTGCGAAAATGGAACCCCTCGGGAGAACCGATTCAACAGCGTGAAGCCCCTGAAGATGCGGAAAATCCATTACTGGAGACCCTGTCTCCAAGCGATACCGAACAGAAAATTCAGAAAGAAATAGAGATTCGCTCAAAAGCGCATGCCGCACCAGGGGAGATTCGTCAGGTTTGGGCTAATCCGATTTTGTGGCGAGAGATTAAAACCTTTGCTTACGGTCGGCGACCGTTGATCATTAAACTTGCTTATTTCGCGGTTATTTTTTTTATAGGCTATTTTGCGATCAACTACTTTGAACAACCTGGCCGACCCAGCTTTGCCTCTGCTTATGGGCTAGTACCGATTTCTATATTAAGTCTGTTATTAGTAGCGGCTCAATCAGTAACTTCCATTACTTCAGAACGGGATGGGCGCTGTTTAGACCTTTTGCTGGCAACCGATCTCAGCCCACAAGAATTTTTATTAGGCAAACTGGGAGGGATCATCTATAACACCAAGGAATTTCTACTGCCGCCGATCTTGATCGCCTTATACTATGCCTGCCGTGGCGGCTTGACTTTAACTCCTCACGATGCCACCTTCGCCGATACCTTCTCTCTGAATTTTTGGCCTCTTCTTTGCACCATTGGTAGCTTAGTTTTCCTATTTGCTTTCGCCATGACTCTGGGCATCCATGTCTCTTTACGAATCGACAATAGTAAACTCTCGATCGCCAATACTTTAGGCACCATCTTTTTTCTTTCGGTGGGAACTCTGATCAGTATTTACATCATTGTTATCAATGGGGGGAGTTTAGGAAATCAATTGATCAGTTTCAGTGCTTTTATCGCTCTGGGGATCGGCGGCTTATGGTGGGTATTATCTTCTGTGCGGCCATCCTCCGCACTCAACCTAGCCTCGATTCTCACACCAATGGCAATGTTTTACTCGGTTGTCAATATTTTAATTGCAAAACCGGGCACCCAAGAATCAACCGATCCTCTGGTCCCTTTTTTAGTTATCGCTGGGGCTTTTAGTTTCGCCATCATGGCCATGATGAAACCTCTTTTAAGCGAGTTTGATGTTGCCTTTGGCAGAACCCGTGGCCCAGAGGAGTAAATCGAATTTCTTAGTTTGGATTATAATTTTAATTCTGATATAATACCACTACTAGTTTCAAAAAAAGTCGAAATGGAGTTCTACTAGTTTTTTTAACCCTACTTTAGTTTGTTAGAAGGAAATCTCATGAGATTCATTTTTCTTCTTGGTTTGGCCTTTTTGTGGTTAGATCATGTCGATTTTTTGAGCAGCCAATCAACGGACCCGCTAACCCCTTCTCCACACAAGTCCCTCAAGAAAAAACCGGTTCTAGCCAATAGCGCTAAATCTGCAAAAAAAGTTTTTTCGATCCCCTACCATGCTGAAAAATCTGCCAATGGAGAACTCTTATTCGACAATCAGCTTCCGATTGTTCTACTTCGAGGAACTCCAGAAGAGATAGGATCCCAATACGCAAACCTAGCTGTAAAACAGGGGGGCGATTTAATCAAATTGGCCCCAGAATTTGCTGCATCGATCGGAATGAAAAATCTCTACCCGTTGCTGATTAAGCAAGCCAAAGGATTGAATCATAAATTCCCAGCGGATTACCGGCAGGAATTGGAACAAATCGCCAAGATCAGTAAATTGGAAGAGGGGTTACTCTATTTCGCAAATATGGTTCCCGATATTGACAAAATTGGCGGTTGTTCCACGATCGTGGTGGAACCAGCTCGCAGTAAATCGGGCAAGCTGATATTTGGTCGAAATCTGGATTGGCCACCTCTCGATTCTTTGCCAGAACATACCATAATTGCCATCTATCAACCCAAAGGGAAAAAACAGTTCATGACGGTAACACTGCCTCCGGTGATCGGCTGTATTAGCGGCATGAATGAAAATGGTCTCTGCATCGCGATCAATGAAATCCGATCGAGTAAAGATGGTTCTAGCAAATTCGACTCGGATGGGATACCGATGCTAATTCTCTATCGCCATATCCTCGAAACCTGTTCAACCTTAGAAGAGGTCGAAAAAGAGTTGAAGAAAAATCCGCAAATGACCTGGTCCAGTCTCACGGTCTGCGACAAAAATCAGGGCTGTGTATTTGAGATTACGCCAAAAAATGTTGTAAAGCGAGCAGCTAACTCTGGAATCTGTTGCAACACCAATCATTTCCGGTCCGATCTTCTCTGCACATCGAAAGAATGCTGGCGATATTCTATTCTTGAAAAGATTCAGCAAAAAAAGGATAAGCTTGGCAGAGAAGAGGTCATCAAATCTCTCGATCGGGTAAATCTCAATACATGGACGATGCAATCGATGGTATTCGAACCAGAGGATCTACGCTTTCATATTGCCTATGGCGATGCTCCAGCGACAAAAAAGAAATATCTTGAACTTGATTTAAAGAAATATTTCCAAATCAAAAACAAATAAGAATCTATGATTCAAATCTAAACCTGTAAAACGCCAACCCGCATCGGTTGATCGGAAATAGCCCTGCAAGCGATTGCCAGAGCATGAAGCAATTCCATGCGGGTATCTTCGGGTTGAATAATACGATCGACCCATAACCGAGCGGCACCATGGCGAATATCCATCTGCTCTTCGTAAGCAGATTTTACTTTCGCTTTCAGCGCGATCAGCTCGTCCGCTTCAGGATTTTGCCCTGCCCGTTTTAAACTAGCTAGCGTAATATCGAGGAGAGTATTCGCAGCTTGTTCTCCTCCCATAACGGCATAGCGGGCAGTGGGCCAAGCATAGATCAAGCGGGGATCGAAAGCCTTGCCACACATGGCATAATTACCGGCCCCAAACGACCCCCCGGTAATCAAGGTGATTTTCGGGACAACACTATTCGAGATAACATTCACCAGAGCAGCCCCTGCACGGATAATGCCACTCTGTTCCATCTGTTTACCAACCATAAATCCGTTTACATTCTGTAAAAACAAAAGCGGGCAGCGGAGTTGATTGCAATCCATGATAAACCGTGCAGTTTTATCGGCACTATCGACATAGATAACACTTCCATACTGCAACATTCCGCTAGCAGTTTTACACCGCTGATGTTGATTGGCTACTATACCGATTGTCTGCCCGCCCAAGTGAGCATAACCACAAACAATCGTCTGCCCGTATTCTTGTTTTACTTCGTCGAATGGACTATTCTCATCTATGATGAGTTCGATCAATTCACGGACATCGTACTCTGGAGATGTGACAAATTTATCCCATTTTGCTTTATCGATTTTATTTCTAGGAGTAGATACATCTACGGGAGGTAAATAAGCGATTTCTGGTTGCGAAGATGGATGGGAATCGAGTGTCGTAGACTTTTCTTTGTTATGACCAGTGCCATCGTCCGAAACGGTTTCTCCGTTTAGCGGGGGAGAGGATTGGCTAGGAACGAGAAACAGATTGCCAGCGATTTTCCCGATTTCATTTGTAGAATCAGATAATTCCGGCAAATGAGTAATCAGTTGGCGGAGACGTTGTAGACAGTTCAGATCATCTTTTTCACGAAAATCGATCGTTCCACTGATAGAAGCGTGCATGCTAGCTCCTCCCAGTGTTTCGGAATCGACCGTTTGGCCAATCGCCGCTTTGACCAATGCCGGACCAGCGAGATACAGGCCACTGCCTTCGGTCATCAATAGATGGTCGCAAAGAACCGGAAGATAACCGCCCCCTGCAACACAATTCCCCATAATCGCCGCGAATTGAGGGATCCGTTTAGCGGAGATGACCGCATTATTTCGAAAGATTCGCCCGAAGTCGTCCTCATCAGGAAATATTTCATCTTGGAGAGGGAGAAAGACCCCAGCGGAATCAACGAGATAGACTAAGGGCAGAGAATTCTCCATGGCGATACGTTGAGCACGGAGAACTTTTTTACACGTCATCGGAAAAAATGAACCGGCTTTAACGGTAGCATCGTTGGCAATAATCATGATCCGTTTTTGCTGGACAATCCCTATGCCTGTTACAACGCCAGCACTAGGGGCACCCCCCCAGTCGCGATACATGTTCCAGCTCGCCCAGAGACCGATTTCTAGAAAAAAAGTGCCTTGGTCGATGAAATGGGCAATTCGTTCCCGCGCCGTCAACCGATTTTTTTCATGTTGCCGGCGAATGGCATCCTGCCCACCTCCAAGCCGGATTCGTATTTCCTGCTGCTGCCAGTTTGCCAAATCGAGAGGCGAATCATTCTCGATTTTTTTCCCCGCCTCGGGAGATTCTGCCATTTATTTGCCCCAGAGCTTCCTTTGCCGCGAAGAAGCGATATTAAGCAATTTGCGGTATTTCGTTACTGTTCTACGCGCAACATCATACCCCGCTTCCTGAAACTTCTTTTGTAACTCATCGTCAGAAAGTGGATGATTCTTATCTTCTTCGGCAATGAACGATAATAGTTGCTGTTTAACCTTTTCCCAAGCAAAATCTTGACCTGTCTGATCATTTGTTTTGCCACCGACAAAAAACCGTTTCAAAGGGAATACACCGCGCGGAGTTTGCACCCATTTATTATCGACCGCCCGGCTAACCGTTGTTACATGCACCCCCACCTGATCCGCGATCTGTTGCATTTTCAAAGGCTGAATATATTCTGGCCCTTTATCTAAAAAGGCGCGCTGATGATCTATAATCGAGCGAGTCACTTTCATCAGTGTATTGCGCCGTTGTTCAATCGCATCCCGCAACCAGTTGGCCGCTTGCAGCTTTTCCCGTAAAAATTTCCGGGTCTCGCTGTCCCCCCCTTTAGTTTTATACATTTGCATGTAACGAGGAGAGATGCGCACTTCGGGCATCCAGTCATCGGTCAGCTTGATCTCATATTCCCCACGATCGTTGCGCTCGATGATAATATCTGGCACGACGTAATGAGTTGTTTCGTTATTAAACCGGGAAGCCGGTTTGGGGTCGAGATGGCGAATGACATCGATTGCTTCGAGTATCGTTTCCAAATCTAAATTCATCTTCTTTTCGATATTACTTACTCGGCTAAATTGAATATCTTCGAGATGATTTTGGATCAGTTTTTTTACGGTCTCCCTTAATGGAGTTTCATCATTCACTTGCAAAAGTAGACATTCGCGCAAATTTCTAGCGCCGATTCCCGCTGGTTCTAACTTCTGTAAAATATCCAGTGCCTCTTGCATCTCTTCCATGGTTACCGGTTCAGGCGATTCCGCTACTAGTGTTTCCAGAGGGGTAGTAAGATAACCGGTGCCAGGGCGCTCTTCGTTGCCAAAATCCAAAAACCCGATGATATACAATACTCGATCGACTTCTTCTTGGGTAACATTCATAAAACCGAGCTGTTCCAGAAGATGATCCTGCAAGGAAACCGAACGCGAGATTAAATTCTGCATCGCGTCCATCGAGCGATCCCCCTCTTCCTCGAGGCGATTCCGGGAGACCCGCGATTCTTCGTTGAGTGCACCGTCCCAATCCCGATCGATCTGTTCCAAGCGCTGGAAATCTAAAGCATTATCTTGATCATGGATCATCGGGCCATCCGGATCATAGCTGATGAGCTGATCCTCCGCGCTGATGGTTACTTCTGGGGTTTCAGGAACGGTGATATCAGGGGTTGGGCCATCTTCACGCTGAGACTCATTGAATTCTAAAACTGGATTTTCTTGCACTTCCTTTTCGATGCGGGCTTGCAGGTCGGTTAAAGGAAGTTGAAGGATTTCCAGAGTTTGAATCATTCGTGGGGAAAGCTTCAGATCAAGCTTCTGGACTAGTTCCGAACGTAATGAAATCATAATCATGAACCTCGATAATTACCATCCTCGATGGCTTCACCAAACCAGGAGACTATCCTGTTGAAGTCTCTCGTCACAATCCTATTATCAAATCAATCGGCGGCCTTCTAAAGCATCTGCTAACATTTGCGGATTTGCTAAATCTAACGAACTGCCGCTTGCCAATCCTCTAGCCAACTTCGTCACACGGATTCCTTTCCCTAAAAGCATATTGGAAATAAATAATGCAGTACCATCCCCTTCTAGGGTCGGGCTAGTGGCCAAGATCACCTCTTCAATGATCCCTTCTTCGATTCGGGAATTTAAAGCTTCAAGAGTCAATTGATCAGGGCCAACCCGATTTAGGGGGGCCAAACGCCCGTTTAATACATGATAACGACCGCGAAAACTGCCTGTCTTCTCAATCACACTAATATCTCGTGCAAATTCAACAACACATAGTAATCGTGGATTTCTTCGTTCATCTAAACAGATGGAACAGATCGGTTCTTCCGTAAAGTGAAAACAGATCTGGCATGGGCCGACCTTCTCTACCATACCCTCCAGTGATTCTATCAACTCCCGGCCAACACTATCCTTATTCATCAATAAAAATTGAATGATTCGTTCAGCAGATTTTGGGCCGATTCCAGGCAGTTTTGACAATGATTCAAGCGTTTTAAGTGTGGCAGCAGAAAAAATCCGGTGCTCAGGATTCTGTACTTGTACTCGCATTGACGATTTACTTTCTGTCGATTCCCAACTATTTTCTAGACTATCTCTTTTCTTAGACGATTCGTCCCTACTCCACCCAACCCTCATCAAAAAGTTCATCCAAGCTATCAGCTCACTTGAAAATCTACTTGAAAATCTACTTGGAAAAACCGATAATCGGTTTCCCAAATTTTTTGATGGAGAGGATTCAACCGATTATAAACCACCCATCCCGCCCATAGAAGGCAATCCTAATTCACTCGCGAGCTTTTGCGATTGTTCCGCAACCAGAATTTTTACTTTGGCCAGTGCCGCATTGGTGGCAACCGCTATCATATCTTCCAGCATCTCTTTATCTTGCAAGGTAATCAATTCTGGGACGATCGAACAGCGCAAAACCTCCATACGCCCATTCACGGAAACGGTGACCATTTTTCCACCTGCATCCCCTTCAGCTGTAATCTCGCCAATCTTTTGCTGAAATTCGCCAAGACCATCTTTTAGCTTCGAGGCATTTTTCATCAAATTGATCATGCTTCCTAATTCTTTAAACATCGCTTCTCTTTCCATTCTTTGCTTGTTAACACTTTATTTGTTGTAAATCAGCTTGGTTATTCCTGTATAGCAGTTTCAGCTCACTGAAGTTTCTGCATCGATTCAGTTAATTCATCGGGATCAATCTGAGGGATTTTCAATCTTGTTCCATTTCTCCATCTGGATCGCCCTCATCTAGATCGTCGCTCAACAATTTATTTTTAGAAGATTGGGGATTCTCGTTTTCGGTATATTTTGGCTCTAATTCTTCACCATCTGGATTGAGCATCGATTTACCGAATTCTCCATCCATCTGGATCAATCTTGCGGATAACACTTCAACAACTTTTTGTACTAGTGGGATCTTCGATATTTGTTGTTCTCGCTCTTTCCGACCCTGGGCTACCGTAGGAAGTTCCGTGATTTTTTCCCCCCTTGGGGGAGGTTCTAATTCAAATTTTATTCGCCAGTTACTCGCCCCAGTCTTTTCATTCAGCAAATTTTCCAGTAACTGGATATTCGATCCACTCTTACAATAATCATAACCTGCATTATACAGATATGGACACTTAATCAACAGATTATTTGGCCCAATAATTGCTGGTAATCCCATTTTATCAAGATGACCCTTCAGAACAAACCCTACATCACGAATGATTTCTCGCCATAGCTCTTCAGAATATTCCTGTTTTGGGCGATCAGATGGGTTTAATGGTGCAGAATTCGACCGATCGGGAATTGATTCTTGATTTGCTTCTATTTCAAATCGTTTTTTTTTTGAATCATCTATTCTGGAATTATCTAACTTCGGTGAATTTAAATTCGTTGATAACGTTCCTTTTGTACCAGAAACAGGATTTCCTGAGAAAGTTCCTGGATTTTTTTTAAGAAATTGGATAAGTTGATTCAGCGGAACTAATTCTTCTAATCGAGCTAATCGAATAATCGCCATTTCTAAAAGGACAATTCCATGAGAAGTGAATTTCATTTTTGACTTACAAGTGGTAAGTATCTCTAACCCGGCAAGAATGGTATCTAGCGAGAATTGTTCTGCTTGTTGAGCAATGATCTGTCTTTGTGAGGAACTAAACGGGATATCGAGCGCCGATTTTCCCTGGCAGTGGAGTAACATCAAACTACGGTAATATTCTATAAGTTGATCCAGCAACTCTCCGATTTGCAACCCCTGTTCCGTTGCTTCCTTTACCAGTTGAATCGCACTCCGAATGTCCCCCTGAAAAATATATTTCGCTAAGTCGACGATCTTTTCGTTGGAGACGATGCCAAGGACATTCTGAACAATCTCCAGTGTGATTTTATTTTCATTGGCTGCTAAAATCTGATCGAGCAAAGACTGGGCATCGCGCATCGAACCATTGGCCCGCCGAGCGATCAAGTTTACCGCATCCTCATCGGCATCGCGATTTTCTCGTTGAATCACTCGATGCAACGATTCCATCAATTGCTTAATTGGAATAGTGCTGAAATCGAATCTCTGGCACCGGGAGAGAATGGTGATCGGGATTTTTTGCACTTCAGTCGTTGCGAAAATAAATTTGACGTGCGCAGGGGGCTCTTCCAATGTTTTCAGAAGTGCATTGAATGCCTGCTGGGTCAGCATGTGGACTTCGTCGATGATATAAATTTTATAGCGTGCCCGCCCTGGCCTGGTCCCAATCGTCGCGCGAATGGCGCGAACCTCTTCAATCCCTCGATTGCTTGCCCCATCGATCTCTAGCACATCGAAATCTTCGCCAAGAGCGATTCGTTGACAAATATCACAATGATCGCACGGGGTTACCGAAGGCCCTTTTTCACAATTCAAAGCCTTGGCAAGGATCCTTGCTGCCGAAGTTTTTCCTACCCCCCGCGCGCCGGTAAATAAATAGGCATGACCGATCCTCTCATTTTGAATCGCATTGCTTAACGCATTGGCTATGCCACTCTGCCCTACCAAATCGATAAATTGCTGGGGGCGATACCTCCGTGCGACCACGACATATTCTTGATTTTCGGTTCTGGGAGTTAGTCCTTGATTCTCTTGGCGGATCCCCTCTTCTTTTTTTTCCGAATTATTAGTTGATCGCTCCGATTTCGATGAAACTCTTATCTGCTCCTCCGAGTGCTCCTCTGTTGACTTCGTAGATTTTGAAGAATTCGTTTTAGAGGATTGACTTGTAGAACTAGGAAGTTGACTTTTCTCTACCCCTTTTTCGGTCTCCCCCTTACTAAGACCTTTAAGACTTTTACTTTCTGATTTCGCCCCTTTTCGATTTTGGGTCGCTTTACTAGCGCTTTTGCTGGCATCGTCGAAAAAAAACATCGATTCCGATGAAGTCTCTTCATTGGAATCGTTTTCCGTTAGCCCCTCTGCCAAGATTTCGCTGGCATCCAGCCCTTCTCTATTCTGCTTATTCTGGTTTAAATTGGGGATTTTCTCAGAAAGTTTCTCTTCAAGTTTTTGAGCAACTTTCTCAGGGGAATTTAATCCGTTTGGCGATTCCGATTTTTCTGATCGTTTTGCCATGGGTGGTCCACAAATTTAATTTCTTAGAGTTAAAAAGATTCGATCCCTCTTTTTAACGATCCTTTTATGATCTCTCACATACCGCTTGGTTGGTAAACCGTTCACCAGACTCAAGTTTATATTAATTCAGATTCGATGATTCGGATCGAACACATTTCCTATAATCGGTCTTAGGGAGATTGTACAACCATTCGATGAATAATCACGGGGTTCATCGGTTTTTCTTGGTCGGATTCAATTTTGGAAATCATACCCCGTGTTTTAGATATTTCCTTTAGATGGTCGATCCCCTCGACTACTTTACCTATGATTGTATATTCTCCATCAAGGAGTGGTGCCGAATCGAGGGCAATGTAAAATCGGCAACAGGCCGAAGTTGGGGACGCATCATGCCAAAAACCAACGGTTCCTGTTTCATTTTTTTCTGTTTTCGAGAATTCAGGTTTTAACCAATAACCCAAGTGACCGATCCCTTCATCCCCTATCCCTATCGGGCAACCAGCGCGAAGCAAATCTAATCGATTGGTAGTACCATCCATAGATTGATATTGTTGGTGGACAATCCGATCAATCCGCAACCCATCGTAATAGCCTGTTTGAATAAGGGCAACAAAATTTCGCACATGATTAGGAGATAATTCAGGGCGCAGAGCTATTTTTACTGTTCCTAAATCGGTTTCCATCAGTACCGTGAATTTCTTGATTTTGCCCTTCTCATCCAACAAGCGAATATTTGGCCATTGTAATTCCACCTGTTTTCGAATGAGGGCGGTACTCTTACCCGCAATGGTCTTATCAGGGGGCAAAATCTGGTCTTCGGGCACATCATCAAGGATCATCGCTTTGTCGAAAGATAGCTCGACCATTTTACTCGGATCCAGTTCGGTTGCTGGAACTTCGGGAATCCCTTTTAAATCCGGCTTTTGGGTAATGTGCGTAGCTGAATCGTTCTGACCTGAGTTTATATCAGTTTCTGTCTTCTTGGTTGAGCAACTAGTTAGGATCGAGATCCCCAGAAAAACTAAAAATCTTTTCGTTGTTTTAGACTTCATTGATTTGAGCTTCATTGCCAACCCCCCTATATCTTTCAGCATCTCTATTTTTAGCTCCGTCCCATCTTCTTTAAATTATCTCTAGCTTCCTGTTTTATCCTTTGAAATGACCCAGCAAGCAATCGTTCTTTTGAAACTCTCGTTCTTCAGCAAGATCCCGATTTAACGGAATCACTAGATAACCTTTTTCTTGAGAATTATTTTCTTTTGGATAAAACGGTCGACATAGACCAATATCAATCGAGTTCGTTTTCGTCAAGCGGAACGCCGAAGTCCCAGAGTTACTCGGAATTTTGATTCTTTGTTCCTATTTTTTGATCGAAAATGGAATAGAAATAGATAAAATCGGATCTAAAAAAATTGATGATTCACAGCGAGTTCACTAAAGTTATTACCTAGCCTACCAAGAAACTAGTTCAAGAAATTACTCAAGAATTAACTCAAGAAGCAACCGCTAAATCTGATTTTTCAAAATACTCTTTTAAATGATGTTTCTCTACTGGGGAGCTAGTAAGAAAGACTTCCAGAAATCGAATCCCTGTTGAAGAATAAAATAGGATTCGATTTTCATTGGCTAGCCAGATTGACGTTGTTTGCAGTAAGCGCGGTCCATGCACAAAAAAAGCAATTCCTTGATAGGTCCCTTTTTTCCCTTTCACTGGAGATTCATAAAAGCGAACCTGGTTGGCATCCAATCGATCCGGCTGGCATAATGTTTCTTTGACAAAGGATCTTAGTTGTTGAAGATTACTGAATTCTAACTCCGAACGATCGAGCATGCGAAAGTCTTTCTTACAAATCTTGGTTAACTATTGGAGTTACTCGGTCATCTCCAGCATTTATAGATAATTCGACAATAAACCTTACAAAGATCTCTTCCAAAAAATTATTGGTTCAAACCTTGTATTATCGATTGACTCATTTTGCTATAAAGCTCTCTATTGGGGCTCACGATAAGAGTTTACTCTAAACGCTCCCTTTAAACGCTCCCTATAAGAGCAATCGGACTCTCGCCTTTTCTTTGCCAGAAGTTTTTTCCAAAACCCCCAATTTCCATCCAGATCGACTAACAAATATATCAATCATTCCTGAGAAGCATTCAATTTCCTAAGTGCAGGAAAGAAGAATTATGTTGAAGTTTCCCTCTAGATATGGACTGATTTTTATTCGATGAACATAATCTGACATGGATACGATCCCCAAAACAGCTAATCATCTAAGGAAAGTGAATGAAAATCATAAACGCCGAATCAATAAACTCAATAGAACTGATAATAGAAAAGGCTCTATATTCGGAGTAAAAACCGATTGCATCTGCATTTGGTAGACTTTAGCAAGATTACCATCCTGAGAGCTGTCTCAGCGCCTCATACAAAACGATAGAAACACTATTTGCTAGATTTAGACTGCGTACCTCTTTACTCAGCATTGGGATACCAAAAACCTGATTCGAGTAACGCTCACGAATCGTATCGGGCAATCCTCGGCTTTCATTTCCAAATAATAAACAGCATCCATCAACATATTTTGCTTGAGTGTAAATAGGGGTTTCCACCGTTTCAATCGCAAAAATCATCTGACGAGGAAACTCTTGTTCGAAGTTGCTAAAAGTAGTGTGTTGCTTCCACGTAACTGCATGCCAATAATCCAGGCCCGCACGTTTTAGGTCACGATCATTTAATCGAAATCCGGGCTTACCAATAATGTGAAGCATCGTTCCTGTTGCCGCACATAGCCTAGCAATATTTCCCGTATTTGGTGGTATTTCTGGTTCCCATAATGCAATATGAATCATCGATAAATAACAACCATTCGCTTCAAATTCCCAATCTGCTTCACTACATAAACAAACCAATTATTCTCATTTTATCGAATGGTCACTCTATTTCCAACAAGAATGGACAAATTCCCGTTCAAATCAAAAATATCGGCGAATTATCTGGTCGATTACATTCGAATAAGGGGTTTTCTCAGCTTGATGGAGAAAAAGCGGATGGCCAAAGGGAAAGATAAGGAAAATAATAGAGATCATGAATCCGAGAAAATCGAAAATGAAACATCGTTCATCAAAGAGATAGCGCCACAACTAGAACTCGACCAATCTGGTAGCAAAAAAGCGAACCGATCTACTTCTAAAGAAAGTTCTAAAGAAATTTCAAAAGAGAATTCGAGCACAAAAAAAAGTTCCAAGGCCATAAAAAATACCGACTTCGAACAGGGAGCAAAAGAGAGTGCAAAAGAAGGAGCAAGAGAGAGTGCAAAAGTAAAAAAAAGTAACTCACTGCCAATACGATCCCCCATGAAAAGTCACTGGAGACTTGATGGGGCTTTTTGGGGGATGTTATTTATCGCATTCTGTTTTGGATTAGTCCTTGCCGGCGAAGAAACACCTAATTTGAATCACCTTCCCGGATTATTCAAGAACATTCTTGGCGAACCTGGCGTTTTCCTTCGTTACGAATTTGGATTGGTTTTGGGTCTCGGCTCCTATATCCTCTTTTTGGCTTTGATCGGATTATCGCTCGCCCTGTTATACAATCGAACCCTAACGCAGGTCATGACCCAAATAGTTGGTTGGATTTTACTCATCGCTTCTGCGTGTATCCTTTGTCAACAGATCACTGCTTTTGAAAAGTATGGGCCTTTAAGTAGTGGACCGGGAGGAACGATTGGCGCTTGGTTACAGTTTCAGATTTCGAATCGCTTTCAACCTCAAGGAGTTATTCTTTGCCAGATCGCCATGGTGCTCCTTGGTTTAATTCTGTGTCTCGATCGTCTTACCTGGATCATTATTCGCTTCGCTTGGACCGTCATTCGCTTCGCTTGGATGGTTATCAAGATTATCTGTAGACTATTAAAACAGATCGTCGTGCGAAGCATGCGGATCTTTCCCCTCATTCACAAAACAAATTTACAGATAATTCAGATCACCCAAAATCGCTTGAATATCTTTCGGTCTCATCTAAGCTCTCTTGCACCAATCAACAAACAGATGTCGACGCGACCAGCGAACAAAATGGAAATATCTTCAGAAATACTACAAGCAAAGATCGGCAATCCGCTGAGCACCATCGAACCGCAGGACTCGAATAGAGAGTTAGCGATATTCGAGAATCTTACCAACAAAGCTCCGCAAGAACTTTCGATTTCGAATCTGCCGCAAGAGCAGTCAAGCTCTGCAGATGAAGAGTTATCGGCGCAGCTCCCATCGCTTGAATTATTAGATGATATGGTGATCAAAAAAGTAGAGGCCCATGAAGAAAAACTCCGGCCAATCGCCCAATTACTAGAAAAGACATTTCAGGACTTCGGTTTAAACATTCGCGTTGTTGGCATTCATCCTGGTCCAGTAATCACGCAATACGAAATCGCCTTGGAAACTGGATTACGGCTAACGAAAGTCACTGCTCTAGCCGATGATATCGCTCTCAATTTGCGGGTTCCGAGTGTGCGGATGGTTGCCCCAATTCCAGGAAAGAATACGGTCGGTATCGAAGTCCCAAATGAACAGCGAGTGATCGTTCGGCTTAAAGAAATTGCCTTATCGGCCCAAGAATTCATTCGCAAAGCTAAACTCCCGCTATTGTTAGGTAAAGATAGTGAAGGCTACCCCTTAGCCTATGATCTTGCCGATATGCCCCATTTATTGATTGCCGGGCGAACCGGAACTGGTAAATCGGTCTGTCTCAATTCGATAATTGTTAGTTTATTGCTCACTTGCACCGCGGATCATTGTAAAATGCTCATGATCGACCCGAAGCAGGTCGAATTGGCGGAATACGCTAAACTACCTCATCTAATGCACCCGGTTGTAACCGACAATAGTAAAGCAGAAGCGATCCTCGCTTGGGGGGTCGATAAAATGGAAGAGCGTTACAATATATTGCGACGCTGCCGAGTTCGTAATATTGTTGGCTACAATGATCTTACTTATGAGGAGATCTTGCGGCGAGTTAAACCGACAGATGAAGAAAAGGCAAAAATCCCAGAGCGAATGCCCTACATAGTCATCATCATCGATGAAGTTGGCGATCTGATGATGGCGATGAAAAAAGAGGTCGAGGGGCACATTATTCGATTAGCGCAAAAATCACGAGCTGCGGGAATTCATCTCATTCTAACGACCCAACGGCCCACGGTTGATGTTATTACCGGTTTGATCAAATCAAACCTCCCCGCGCGGATCTGTTTTCAGGTCGCCGATCGTTCCAATAGTCGAGTGGTACTGGATGAATCAGGGGCTGAGAAACTTTTAGGGAAAGGGGATATGCTTTTCCTGCAACCGAGTACCAGCACCATCGTGCGAGCACAAGGGGCTTTCGCTTCCGATGCCGAAATTACACGGATCGTCAATTTCCTCGAAGTCGAGAATCCCGAATATGATAGCGAATTACTGAAGATCGAAGAAAAACCGCGGGATCCTGGAGAAATTCTGGAATCTGGGAAAAAACGGGATGAACTTTTCGAACAAGCTGCTGAAATTGTCATCCGCGAGGGGCGTGGCAGTGTTTCCCTTTTACAGCGAGCGTTAGGCATTGGCTATGGAAGAGCCGCTAGGCTGATCGATTTTCTAGCCGAGGATGGGATTGTCGGCAGTTATAATGGGGCGCATGCCCGCGAAGTTTTAATTAGCCAAGAGGAATGGTCAAAAATGCGTCAACCCGATTGGGAAGTGGATGAGATCTAATTCGCAATTCCGGAGTCGATTCTATTTTCTAAATCGATCTCCACTCCACTAATACCGAGAGCCGTCAACCATGAAATTTGACGACTCTCTAAATGAAACGCACTCTAAAAAAACAATCTCCAAATCAGTTTAGCACAACTCATTCGATTAAACTATTCAAAATTCCCAAGGATAATCGACTTTACTTCTTTAAAGTCGCGAAGCTGATCCGCTAATTTCCAAACTTCGGCAACCCGATCGACTTTCCCAGAAAGAAGTAAGATTCCGGGAGATTTCCATTCCCATTTTAAATTCGAGAATCGTTTATCTTGTCGAACAACCCCGCGTAACCATGATTCCATATCAGTCGTGGTTTGCAGATTTGGTCTCAAAAGAGTTACAGCCTTCGTTTTAAATTCAGAAGATTTATGAGGCATATTTGGCGATCCTCGTCCCGTTTCATTATTTCCTTGGCGCACAAGTTGACCGGAATTGGTATGCAGAGCTTTTAGCGGAGGATTTACAGAATTCATACTCAAAATTGGGGTAGGAGACCCATCGATCCGATTTGAATTTGACTGCATTGGATTAAGAGATGACCGTGAAAATGAGTTATTCGATTGCCGGACATCTCGCCCAATCTTCTCTACCAATTCATCAACGGGGGCGTTGATTTGCAGATCGAGCTTTACCGACCGGATGCCATTAATCTTGCTGACAAGATCCTTCGCTCGCTTTGCCTGTTTAGCACTGGTTGTTGTTCCCCAAATAGTCGCACACCCTTTCTCAACATCGACACCAAAATTACCTTGCGCACATTCGCTATCTTTCGCCAGAATCGAACGAGCTTGCAGCTCGATTTGATTATCCGAAACATCAATAGACTTATTCACTTCTTCTGCATCTAAGCGCCAAAGACAAAATATTCCAAATAGAAAAAAAATCCCACCGGTAACGATCTTCCTCCATGATTGAGTTTTTATTCGATTCATGATCATACCCTCAATGTTGTGCAAAACTAAATCATTTTTATCTTCTTCTTCTATTTTCACTAAAGAAACGATCATTGGGGATAGCACTTGTTCGTAAAAGATTCAATTTAATCAGATTGGTTGATAAACTTAGCTGATTACAACGATTCCAACTTTCCCAGTTCGATCGGAAACCGTTGTAAATGAAAAATCGAATAAGGTTTCGCAAATCGAACTAGTTTCAAGAATTGCCAAGTTCTTTCTCGATCTGTGATTTTAGAACTGGTCCAGAATTTGATGGAGAAGAATTGGATGAAGAAGAATCAGTTGAAACGGAATGCGGAGGAGTTGACGTTGGCAATGATGACGTTGGTGAAGAAAAACTGGAAGGAGACAGGGGAACATGTAGATTCGTTTTCTCGACCCCTACGGTCGATTTAATCGGCAAACGCAATACAAATTTACTCCCTTTCCCCACCTGGCTTTGCAACAAAATATCTCCACCATGCTCACGCAGAATTTTTTGACTGACTGGCAAACCCAATCCAGTCCCTTTTGCCCCTTTAGAGCTTACAAATGGCTTAAAAATCTCTTGTTGTTTCTCGAGGGGAATTCCCGAACCGTGATCTAAAACAATAATACGAACCCATTCATGATCATTTTCTAAAATGGTTTGAAGAGCGAGATAACGATCTTTTTCTGGGGGTAAATCTTGAATGGCATCGATGGCATTGCTGACAATATTCAATAGAGCACGATGGATTCCGGTTGGATCCATCATGATCTGGGGCAAAGTCTCCGATAAATGAACCTCGAATTTAATTGCATGATCCGCAATTCTCCCCTGAACCACATCGATTACATCTCGGACGAGCTGATTCAAATCGGTTGATTCTAAGATCGGTTCACGATCTTTCGAAAAGTTCAACATATCCATAACCAGATCATGAATCCTGGCCTGATTTTTTTCTACTAATTTCCAGCCTTTTTTCAACAATTCCAGATCTGGCTCGGGTTTTGTGCTATTTAGGGACATCCGTACCATATCGCTTCCAAAAATGATTCCTTGCATAATATTTTTGATATGATGAGAGAGAGCCGTAATCGTTTGACCAATAGCCGCAAGCCGTTCCGATTGAATAAGAGCTTGGTGATAACGGGTCTCCTCGACGGCCAGAGCGGCTTGGTGAGCAATCGCTATAGCGAGAGCAAGATGATCATCGGTCAATTTACCTGATTCTTTGCGTTGGCGAATCAGTTCTTGCGGTGAAGTTTGCGTATCTAAAAATAATACTCCCAGCGTTTCATGCCGCCCCTTCATAGGCACGCATATCACCTCGTGAATATGAAAGTGCGTTATACTTTGCCCCGAACTAAACCGTTCATCTTTGGTGGCATCGGAAATCAATACCCCCTTCTTTTCGCGGAGCACGTAATCCATGATCGTCCTGCTAATCAACATTTTTTCCTGATGATTGACCCCCGATCGATACCGGACTGCCTTGGGAGTGTATTCAGTGCGCTCGGGATCGTACAGCATCATACAACCGTGATCTGCTTCTATCGATGTCAAAATCAGATCCATCATCTTTTCGAGTAATTCATCGATATCCAAAATATGGCTGACCGCTTGGATACTTTCGTACATGATACTCAGATTGGCTAAACGACCTTTCAACCAATCGGTTTGGGCCAATTCAGGCCGTGCCAAAATCCGACTACCTTCGGATACCGCTAAAGTCCGCACAATAGCTGATGATTGCAGAGCATCTTCCTGATGCACAACTCGGACCTGATCCGCAGGATTGCTTTCAATATTTTTGCGAGGAACATGATGATATACAAGAATGGTTTTGCCAACCTCGATATGATCTCCCGAATGGAGCGGCACTTCACGAATCGTTTTGGTATTGACGCGAGTACCGTTTGCGCTCCCGAGATCGCGAATTCGACATTCCCCCTGCGCACTAAGGTCGATCTCCGCATGATGCCGTGAACACTCATGATCATGCAGATAGATACTCCCTTGGCGATCTCTCCCCAAGGAATTGATACCGATTGCCAACTCAAATTGGTTCCCTTCATCCGGCCCCTGAATGACGATCAATTTGGCCAAAGAGTTCTCCTTCGCATGTATTTCTTCTGGACGAGGGCAGAATAAATCATGAATACTTCATACATTTATGAATCCTGGTCGCATATTTCAAGATCCCGGATCAAGGATGCAACTTCTTCCCTTTGTCAACGGAACTTCGTTTAGAAATTCCTTTATTTCATTCGATCGATCGACTCTCGATTATTTAAGCAAACCAATCTTATTTTAGAATTGAACGAAACTCACTTTCCAGGAAAGAGAGCAAAAAGATTAAAAAATGGTAACCGCTCACCGATCACTCAGCGAAATCGAGCTGCATACCACTTCGTTCTGTTTAATCGAGAATATTTTCAAATGACAAACGAACAAAGCGATAAAGTCAGATCAGGATTGTTAAATCGAATCTTACTCTTTTCGATATCAACCCATGAACGATTCCCAAAATGGTTTTATGGCCAATCGAACGAGCTCGGAAGCATTCGATAAAGTTTTGGTTCAAATAATGGAGGTTAAGAAATAATGGAGGTTAAGAAAATAAAGGAATAATGATTCAAAAACAAAAAAGTAACTAAAATAATGAAATATAAAGAATAGTTGAAACCATAAAATTTGTCTTTAAGATTTGAAATCTAACAAGAAAAACAGTGGAATTGATGAAGAATAGTTTATAGCAAGATATTCTTCAAAATGTCTCCAAGACTTATTTGGCCTTATTTAGTTAAGGGAGGGGCATAAA
Source organism: Planctomycetota bacterium (assembly GCA_021809185.1). Lineage (GTDB taxonomy): Bacteria > Planctomycetota > Planctomycetia > Gemmatales > Gemmataceae > JAKBAI01. The sequence goes on along the minus strand of JAKBAI010000005.1, from coordinate 24,373 downwards.
AAGTTTTAGATACAATAACTTTTTCAGAATTGGACTAAAGTATATAAGATAACCATCAGAGTTTCGTGGAAAGATTTAGTATTTTTGTGAGTTCCAGTTGTGAGTTCCAGAAAAGCGATTTTTTCTTTTTATAAAAAAATTGAAATACATACCGTTATATCGAGTCAATTTTGAACTCGAATCGTTTAAATCGTATAGAAAAAACGGAGATTAAATGAAAAGTAATAAAAATAGTTTTTGGGGATTACACAACTTTAAATCTAATTTTAGATCTTATTGGCTATTTGGTCTAATTGGGTTCGTAATTGGGATCTTATGCTGTTTATGGGAATTCACTGTAACTGCCGATGAACCAACTAAGTCCCCCACCTTAGAGGAGTACAAGCCTTTCTTCCACTTAATAGGAAAATGGCGATGCACCATTCAATTGGATGAATCATTCAAACAACAGTCTAAAGATAGTAAACAATGGGCAAACCGAGCTGATCTCACCATGCAGTGGAAATTTACCAAAGAAGGGGCCTGGTTAGAAGGGAACCTGAACAGTGATAAACCTTTGCGTTTTGGTAAAAATTGGCAATTAAAACGAGGAAAAGATAAAAACCATTGGCTATTACAAACAAAGGACAACAAGGGAAAGAACCGAGATTTCTTTGGCGAATTAAAGAAAAACACATTAGTTTTCTACTCAAAAAATCAAGAGACAGGGGAGAATTCTCGATTCACCTTCTTATTCTTACACGATAATCGATTTGTTATTCGAGAAGAGAGCAAAATAGCAAATAGTCCGGTGTTTGAAAAGATTTGTCAGCTCGGTGCAACGAAGGAGGGAATACCGTTTGTAGATAAGGGAAAGCCTCAAAAAGAGTGTATTGTCAGTGGTGGAACCGGAACGATTTCGGTTAGTTATAAAGGCAATACTTACTATGTTTGTTGTTCGGGCTGCCGAGATGAATTCCTTGCCAATCCAGAAAAATATCTTAAAATAGGCAAAAATACTGCAAAAAACCCTGCAAACAAAACAGAAATACCTGCGAAAAAATGAATCAAACTTGGTTATCTCTTCAAAGGGAACAACCAATTTTTCCACTAAAATAACCTAAAGAAACTTGAATTTGCTTCAAGTTTCTTGGTTCGAGAAATAGTAATATCATCGGCCTCTTATTTTAATCGGATAGAGTGTTTTCCCGTACCCCTATCTTGCTTGTTCCTAGAAAAGAATCGATAAGAGAAGATCGTTTGAATCTCGAACAATTGCCGTTATTAACTTGCCTTAAATTTTCTTTCTGAATAAGTTGGTTATTGGACTTCTTCCAATAAAATAAATTTTCTTAGAAGATATTTGAAAGATAGACAGACTATCAACCACTAAAAAAATTAGCTAATACAAGCTGGGATTTCAAGAATGATCACGCCAATACAAACCCCGTTTCTAATTCAAATTTTAATGCGGAAGCTCAATAACTCGTTTCTATCACCGAGTCTCTCGAACTTGCACTTCAAGATTTTGCGCTTCTCGAGCTGCTTCACCGTGATGGGTTTATGGTTATTGATGGACATTGGGGCCAATCGAATAAATGCTCAAGAATTTTCCGGCAAAATCAAAACAAATGAGCGAATTGTTTGGATTGGCAGCACCATGGTAGAGCGCGAACAGCGTTATGGCTATTGGGAAACCGCGTTAGCGATTACCAATCCAAAAACCGATTTTGTATTTCGCAATCTTGGTTGGAGTGGCGATACCGTTTATGGGGATGCCCGCGCTGGCTTCGATACTCCCGCAGTAGGCTTTCATCGTTTGCAAGAACTGACTTTGGCCTTAAAACCGACCCTCATTATCATTTCTTACGGCGCCAATGAGTCGTTTGCTGGAGATAAGGGAATTGACAATTTCAAAAGAGGTCTGAAACATCTTTTAGAGGTTCTTGCCCCAAGCAAAGCAACCATCGTGCTAACCAGTCCCACTCCCCATGAAAGCCTTGGGCCACCGTTCCCTGATGCCTCTTTAGCCAATCAACATATTAAGCAATACTCGGAAGCTATTCAGATGATTGCGAAAGAGCGCCAACTGACTTTTGTCGATTTATTTTCCACAATGGAGCCGCTTGTACTATCATCCTCCCCAACGCATCGCTTTACCGATAATGGCATCCATCTTACCAAAAACGGCTACCGTGAACTTGCTCCCCTCTGGGCAAAGAGTATCAAGCAAAAGATCGTCCCCTGGAAAATTCAGGTCAGTAACGACGGGGCAAAAACCGTGCAAGGAACCTTTATCGCCAATTGGACTAATTCGCAAAACTTTGAATTGATCGATGACCACTTGCCCTTACCTAGCGCACCATTGGAAAATGATTCCGCGGTTTCTTCCGACAAGAAAAAAGGAGAATCGGTAGCGGCTTCGCTTCCTAGCTATCAGCGTATCCTACAAATAGGCAATCTCAAAGCAGGGAAGTACGAACTCCTGATCGATGGCAAATCGATTTTATACGCTACTGCTGAGGAATTCTCTAGAGGTTTACCGATACTTTATAGTCCAGAATGGGATCAGACTGAAAAGCTCCGGCGAACCATTATCGATAAAAATCAGCTCTATTTTTACCGCTGGAGACCACAAAACGAAACCTATCTTTTCGGCTTTCGCAAACATGAACAGGGGCGTAATGCGAAAGAAGTTGTCGAATTCGATCCATTAATCGATGCCAAAGAAAAAGAAATCGCAAAGCTAAAAATACCAACGAAACACCATTATGAAATCAAGGAAATAAAATAGTCGGCTATCTAATTCGTGAAGCGAAAGCCGCTGCGATAATTTCAGCGATAATAATAACACAACGAAACGTCTAACATCGATAAAATATTGTTAGACTTTATTGAGACATTATTGAAACATAAGCATAATCCCGAGAAACTAAAATTCTGAGATAAAAGAACTCTCAAAGTGATGATCAAGGATAAATAAAAATGACCGTTCGATTGATTCTCTCCCTTCTATTTGGATTGTTTATCTATTTGCTCCCAGCAAATATTTATGCCCAGAAAAATGCTCAGGTTCCCGATCCAGATCCGGAATTGGAAAGAAAAAGTTTTCAGCTCGCTGAAGGCTTTGAAGTAAATCTATTCGCTGCCGATCCACTTTTGGCAAAACCGATTCAGATGAATTTTGATGCACAAGGACGATTATGGGTAGCCAGTAGCGAAGTATACCCTCATATCAAACCGGGCCAAAAAGCCAATGATAAGATTATTGTTCTAGAAGATGTCGATGGCGATGGTAAAGCCGATAAAACTACTGTTTTTGCTGACGGTTTATTGATCCCTACGGGAATTGAACCAGGGGATGGAGGGGCCTATGTCGGTAACAGCACCGAATTGGTTCATCTAAAAGCGAGCAAACCGGGACAAAAAGCAGATCAGCGCCGCATCGTCCTTTCTGGTTTTGGTACAGAAGATACGCACCATATTGTCCATACGTTGCGGTGGGGGCCTGATGGCATGCTCTACTTCAATCAGTCGATCTACATTCATTCGCATATCGAGACCCCCTATGGAGTTAAAACTCTCAATGGAGGGGGGATCTGGTCACTCCGGCCAGAAAATCTGGATCTGAATGTTTTTGTTCGTGGTTTTGTCAATACCTGGGGACATCACTTTGACGATTATGGTCAATCGTTCATTACCGATGGTGCCTATGGGGAAGGGATTAATCATGGGGTTCCCGGTGCTTATTATGTAACAGCTGTGGGAGCAAGTCGAATTTTGCACGGCATGAATCCGGGCAGCCCGAAACATTGCGGTTTAGAAATTCTCAGTGGCAGTCATTTGCCTGAAGATTGGCGTGGCAATATATTGACCAACGACTTCCGCGGTCACCGGGTGTGCCGGTTTGTTATCCAAGAAGATGGTTCTACCTTTTCAGCCGTGGAAAAACAGGAATTGATTCGCACGAATCACCCTGCTTTTAGACCAATCGATATCAAAATGGGTCCAGATGGTGCTATCTACATCGCCGATTGGTACAATCCTATTATCCAACATGGGGAAATCGATTTTCGTGATCCGCGCCGAGATCATACCCATGGGCGAATCTGGCGCGTTACAGCTAAGGGTCGACCACTGGTAAAACGACCCGATCTCATCCATGCCACCAACGAACAACTATTGCAAAATTATCATTCCTCGGAATATTGGACCCGGCATCAATCCCGGCGAGTCTTGAAAGAACGCGGAGCGGAGAAAATCGTTCCCGCCCTTCAGAAATGGATCAAAGAACTCAAACTTCATCCCGAACAAAAAGATTATGAACATCTCCTTCTAGAAGGCCTTTGGACATCTCAATCGGTAGATCGAGTCGATCATCAACTTTTAAAAGAGCTGTTAAAGGCCAAAGATGGAAAAATCCGCGCAGCAGCAGTGCGAGTTCTCTCCTATGTCCAAAATTCACTACCAGAACATCTTTCCTTATTCCAAGCTGCCGTGAATGACCCCCACCCGCGCGTTCGCTTGGAGGCAATTTGTGCTCTGGCCAAATCTGCCGACCTCCAAGCAGAATCGATCGCTTTACAAGCACTCGATCACCCCATGGATTCGACTCTCGATTACTCACTCTGGTTAACAACTCGCGAACTTCAATCGATATGGGTTAAAGCATTTCAAGAAGGGAAAATCGATCTGAATCGCAACCCGGAACATATCTCTTTTGCCTTTAATTCTTTAGGAATTCGCACCGATACCAAACCACTTTTCGAGTTGTTAAAAAACCCGAATCTAAGCGAAAATCAAAGTATCGCTATTTATCAACTCATCGCTTTGCGTGGTAGCCCCGCCGATTGGCAAAAAGTCCTCGACGTTGTTTTCCAAAAGGCTAAGCAGAACTCTTTTGCTTTAAAATTGTTGCAAAGTTTGGAAGAAGTTACTCGGCAAAATCGCCAGATCCCCACGGGTGATCTCAAGAGATTAAAAGAGTTCTTTGCTCATCAAGATGATAAAATTGGTCCTTTGGCCATTCTCCTTGCGGGGCGATGGAAAGTATCCTCATTGCGAAATGACTTGATTGAAATCGCTAAACAGAGCAAATTCGAAATCACCGTTCGCAGTTCAGCGATTCAAGCCCTGAGTGAAATGAATGATCGGGAAAGCATTCAAACGCTCTTGACTTTATTAGAGGACACCCAGAACCCTGGAATTCAACGTATCGCTCTTGCGTCCCTTATCCCTGTTGCTTTAGAATCTACTAAATCAAAGCTGGTTCCTGTATTATCCAAGCTGAAACCGACCGATAATCCCGAACAAATATTCACTTTGATTATGCAACAGAAACAAGGGCCGAAAATCTTATTATCTTCTTTGCAAAATGCCAAGCTACCTCAGGATATTGCCAAAATCGGTTTACGTATCGTTCGCTCTTCGGGTCAGAAGAACGATTCTTTGCAACAAGCACTAACGCGCGCCGGGAATCTAGGACAATCGGCCTATAAATTGACCCCTGAACAGGTCAAAGAGATGACCAGCGAAATTATAAAAAATGGCAATCCTGCTCATGGCGAACAGCTTTATCGTAGTAAAGAGCTTCGTTGTATCGAATGCCATGCCCTTGGCGGAGCTGGCGGTGCTGTCGGCCCTGAACTTGCAAGTATTGGCGCAAGTGCCCCAGTCGATTATCTTCTCGAATCGATCATCTACCCGAATAAAGCGGTCAAGGAGGGGTACCACTCCCTGCGCATCGCTACGGTAAATGGACAAATATTTACCGGTATTAAGATACGCGAAAATACCACAGAACTAGTTATAAGAACCTTTGATGATAAAGAGATAAAAATTCCTATCGACGATATCGAATCGCGCGGAGAATCGGCATCGTTAATGCCCGAAGGACTGGCCGATTCCCTTACTCGTCAAGAACTAATCGATCTAGTTCGATTCCTTTCTGAACTCGGTAAAGTCGGACCGTATTCTCTAAGCAAAGGTAGGATTATCCGGCACTGGGAAGTTTTGTTGCCAAATAGCAATACGATTCGCTTTTTCCAACAAAATCGTGTCGGTACTGTTGCTAACCCACGGCCATTCTTTGAATGGCAAACACTCCTCACAGAGGTTTCTGGAATGCTTCCCATTAAGCAACTTCCATCGTTCACTATTTTCAATCAAACTCGAAGGATGAGTGTTGTTCGAGCTAAAGTGAACGTTACTACTGCTGGTAAAGTTAAAATCAAATCGAATATCGGCAAAGGGATCAATCTCTATATCGGCCCTAATTCCATCGCTCTTACCAACGAAGGGGTCGTTGATCTCCCAAAAGGATTACAAACCTTGACTTTTACGATCGATTTACCTGAAGTAAAAGATTTCCTCAATTCTGGTTTGATCATCGAACTCGATGATGCTCCTAATTCCGCAGCAAGGTTTACTATCCTCAACGGCAAATGGTGAGTATCCTTAAAATCGGCAAATCGAAACAGATTGTATTTTTTTATACATCGGATCGATTTCTTTGGTCATAGGATAAATTCTTTTTCTTGGACTTTAATTCGTTAGGGAGCATTAAATAACTTCGTGCTCCCTTTCGTACCCCCTATCGCCCCCTATCGTAAAGAATTAAGCTACCCAAGCTTCCTTTGGAACCAACTGGTCATCGCACAACCCCAGTTGATAGATTGTTCAATTGAATGATCTAAGTAACAAGCCTTGACCAAAGATCCCCTCTGTGTGCGGAATCGGACCACTCAAATCCGCTTCTGTGTTTCTATAGAATTCATTCTTTTTGATTTTTCACCCAAAACAAAGTTAGATATATTCTACTTCTCTCATCTAGCGTTATTAACTCGAATTCAAGCTCTATCTTTCGAATAATCAATTCATTTTCGAAAATGAATCTTCTTCTCGGAAATGGTATACACTTTGCGTTGATTGTTTGGCTTGTATAATCTTTAAGAATAGATTCAAACAGAGTAGTCGTCCAAGTCCGTTCAAGAGGTAAAATATGTCTTTTCGATCGGTTTTTATAGCAATTGTAATTGCTTTCGCGCTAATTTTAAGCGGTTATCTAATCAACCGGAGCCGCCCTACTTACGAAACCGATTATGCGAAAGCAACCTTTATTCGAGCAACGGGTCAATGTGCGGATTGCCATCGTCAGAGACATTATTCGGTGGTGCATGAATATGAAATGAGTGTCCATGCCCAAAAAGGAGTGAGCTGTTTGGACTGCCACCAACCAATGGACGCTCAAGAAAAATTGGTGCATCATGGATTTGTTATCAGTAAGCATTTAACGGCATCGAATTGCCGGAATTGTCACGATCGGGAATATCGACAGTTTTTACAAAGTCGCCATGCCGCAGCATCGTGGGCTGCTGTTTTTGGGGAATCGGGTCTTAGTAAGGAGCAGGTCGATTTTGCCGAGCAGTTTCATCCTGGTTCATGCAAACGCCCTGCGAATCCACTTGTAAAATTGGAGGGGCAAGAGGCGATCACTTCGGGATGCATCAAATGCCATTCCGTTGGGAAACCCAATAGCGATGGCAGTATAGGAACCTGCACCAGCTGTCACACCCGCCATGTCGCCTCAGTTGCCGTGGCCCGTTTACCAACAACTTGCGGCCAATGTCATATGGGACCAGATCATTCTCAGCTCGAGATTTATCATGAATCGAAACATGGAGTAATTTTCGCCGCCCAAAAAGACTTGCTAAATCTGAGTAAAGATCCAGTACAATTGACTAGCAAAGACATGTTCGTCCCTACCTGCGCCACCTGCCATATGAGCGGATTGAATGGGCTTAAATCTAGCCATGATACCAGCGAACGCCTTTCGTATAAACTTGCTGATCCTATTTCTAGTAAACGGCCTAACTATACTCTTGCTCAGTCAAATATGAAGGAGGTTTGCAGTCAATGCCATGCCAATTCTCTCGTGGATCGAATTTATCTTGAAGCAGAAAAGACAGTTCAGAGTGTGAATGAAAAAGTCAAGGAATCATTGGATATTATGGATGGGCTGCATCGAGATAAGATCCTAGGTACGGCACCTCTTTCCCAACCGATCGACTTCAAATATTTCGATCTATGGCATTATTATGGGCGCACCGCAAAACATGGAGCCTTTATGGGGGGGCAGGATTTTGCCCACTGGCACGGAACTTATCCACTACTGAAACTCGGCGTTGAGCTTAAGACAGAAGCCGATAAGCTGAGAAAAGAACATGACGCTCCAAAAAAGCAATAAGCGAATTTCGACGATGAATAGCCCTCCGGTATTCTGGATAAAGGAAACGAGAATCGCCCGACTTGCCAATTCGAGAAAGTATCTAATCTGAATAAGCAAAGCAAAGATTAGTTAGAGGATTTCTAAAAATGTCACTCCTGATCCGAAAAATAAAACAAAATAAAGAGATACTGGCAGACCATTCGCTCTGGTTGGAAGCATTCGTTACTATCAACATCGCTTTTTTAACGTTAGATATTTATCTTGCACACTCTTTTAATTCGTTTCGAAAAATGGAGGAATATGCCCCGTTTTACTTTTCGATGATTGCTCCTATCTTTCTGACGATTGGTCTAGTTGGGAAATACCGATATCATTGGCTAGAAGTTTGGACAGATATCGGATATCTAGTCGGTTATCTATCCGTAGGGATGGGGTTAGTTGGGGTCGTATTGCATTTGGACAGTCAATTCTTTTCGCAACGAACGATTAAATCACTCGTTTATGGAGCGCCATTCGCTGCCCCATTATCGTACACGGGGCTTGGGTTTTTATTAATCATGAATCGGATGGTCGCCGATAAAGGCAAAGATTGGGCCAATTGGGTGATTTTTTTTGCCTTAGGCGGATTTGTGGGTAACTTTATATTTAGTTTGACCGACCATGCCCAAAACGGCTTCTTTCACTGGAGCGAGTGGATCCCTGTAGCTAGCAGTGCCATGGCCGTTGGTGCTTTAATTTCTTTATTTATTGCAGTGTATAATCGCTCCTATCTATATTTTTGTAGCTTTATTCTCTTACTCCAAGCTATCGTTGGAGTACTCGGTTTTTATCTTCACGCTAAATCGATTTTAAACGGCCCTTCCATCCAACTCAGCGAAAACATTATCAATCAAGCCCCTCTCCTTGCTCCGTTGCTTTTCCCGAATTTGGTTCTATTATCAGCTATCGGTCTATGGCGATTACAGAATTTCTTACCCTCAGTGATCAATAAAATGCCTATTCCTCCCAGTAATAAAATCGAAAAAGATCTTACCGATTGGTAATTTATCTATTTTCGCTCCCTATGTATATTCAGATTACTCTGCTCGCCCTACAAAAACTTTTTGTTAATCTTGCCTATCCCTATCGTTATTAAAACGAAGGGATTATATTTCATTCAAGGAATCGGGTCAAAATCCTATTTCTCCCACTCCCTTTTTTCGAGGACTAGTAGGATAGGTTTCCTATCTCTTTAACTTCTACTCAAAATTACTCTTCAACTACCAATTCTGAAAAACTGGTTATCTGTATTGCAAGAATGTTGACCGTTCCTCTGAATGAATCCTCAAAATCACTCCGCCTCGATTATTGGAGACAATTTCTCGATCAATCGCTTAGAAAACCGCTTAAGCATTAGATTTTCATTTACTCACAATTATCTAAAAGCAACAGGGGATGATTTTGGTCTTTTCTATAAAGTTCATAAAATGAGTTCAGGAATTGGAAATTTGAAATCGGTTTAATTTATAATTGTTTGAGAGAAGAGATTTTATGGCAATACCCCCAATTGTAATAGCGACCTGGCCATTTGGCAAAGAAGCGGTTGAACAGGCACTGCCATTACTCGCCAAAGGAAAACCTGCCTTGGATGCTGCGATTGTTGGCGCACAAGCAGTTGAAGATAACCCCAAAGTGATGAGTGTTGGCTTTGGTGGAATCCCCAATCGCATCGGAACCGTTTCCCTCGATGCCTGCGTTATGGATGGAAAAACAATGAATTGCGGAGCAGTTGCAGGCGTTGAGAATATTAAACATGTCGCTTCGCTAGCTCGATTGGTAATGGAAAAAACTCCGCATGTGCTTCTAGTTGGCGAAGGGGCAAAATGGTTTGCTCTACAAAACGGGTTTGTATTGGAAACTCTGCTAACCCCAGAAAGTGTTGCTGAATGGTATAAAAAACGGCCTAAAGATCTCAAAATGGATGGTCACGATACGGTAACCGTACTCGCACTGGATCAAACTGGTCATTTGGGGGGTGTATGTACAACTTCCGGGTTGAGTTACAAATTGCCTGGTCGAGTCGGTGATTCCCCCATTATCGGGGCTGGTTTATATGTGGACGATGAAGCTGGGGCAGCGGGTGCCACCGGAACGGGAGAAGAGATTATTCGAATCAGTGGAAGCCATTTGATTGTCGAGCTGATGAGAAACGGCAAAAGTCCTCAAGAGGCCTGTGAGTTAGCGGTGAAACGAGTGAATCAGCTCGCGGTTCGCAGAGGAGTTCACGCTGCCGAGGTTGCCTTTTTGGCGTTAGATCGAAAAGGAAATTATGGTGCAGCTTGTTCGGAAAGTAGCCAATTTTCCTTTGCAGTGGGTCAATCTGGCAAAATTGAAATGATTACCGCTAAAAAAGTCTCTGGTGGGGTTGGTTAAGCGAATAAGAGAAATTACACTCGGGAAACGCCCTTTAATTCCGATCGACTCAACTTTGTTCCTAATACAATTTGATGGATGATCTAAAATAATATGAAGCTTAAAGTTTCAATTTCCCTTGAGTAACTTATTCAAAGATGAGATTTTTCTAGATTTTTCATGTCCTCCTCTTGCAAATCAGCATGCAAATTCCGATAATTGCTGTTTGCTGAATTGGTGATGTTTTACACGAGTATATTTTGAATTCATGAATGTGTTGGAAGTCAATAATACGAACGAGCATTAAAATATTAGGGTTCAAACAGAATAAATTGCTCTAAATCGGTGGGTTTTCTTGAATTCACTCGGTTCAAAGAGATTAAATCCAACGGTGAATTAATGGTGAATTGTTGATAGAATTCTAGAAACCCAGCAGAGTCAATCATTGAATTCAATCATTCAAAATGGTGAGCGAACAAAAATCAGCTAATTGAATAAAAAAGTGAGAGATAGAGATGGCAGATAAAGTAACATTGAGCACTAAAGCTAGGGAGAAAAAAGGGAGTAGGGATGCGGCCCAACTTCGGAAAAAGGGGTTTGTTCCCGTTGTTGTCTATGGACATAAAGAAACTCCGGAACATCTTTATGCAAAAACGGACGAAGTTTCATCGATAATTCGTCATCGAGTTCGAAATTTGGAATTGGAAACCGCTGGAAAGAAACAGCCCGTGCTGGTCCAATCTGTTCAGTACGATTTTTTGAATCGCGATGTAATCCATGTCGATTTTAGGCGAGTTTATGCAGATGAACGGATCCACGCAACTGTACCTATTCAGGTCAAAGGGATTGCTCGTGGAACCATGACAGGGGGAGTGTTGGACCATCCACTCCATTCTCTACATATCGATTGTCTTGCTTCCGCTGTACCGGAAGCGATCATCGTTAAAGTAGACGATCTCCTTTTGGGTCAAGTAATTCATGTCCGTGAGCTACATCTCCCTGAAGGGGTGAAAGCTCTTGGTGACCTGGATGCTGTTGTTGTGCAAGTGAAATCGCAATCCGCTGAAGTTATCGTCACTACCCCACTTGTGGGTGAGGGAGCTGTTGAACCAGAAGTCATCACTGCTAAGAAGAAAGTTGAAGAAGAGGAATAAAAACTTCTTAATTGACTTCGAATTCACCAGGACATTCTGGGCAAAAATGAAAGCAATTATTGGTCTAGGTAACCCAGGTGCGAAGTATGAAGAGACCAGACATAATATCGGTTTCAAGATAATCGATTCTCTGGCAAAGACGGAAAATATCTCTTCTTTTCGTAACTGGTTTAAAGCGGAAACAGCCCAATTTCGATTTCGGAAAGCGAAAAAAACGGTTAAGCCTGGCAAGAAAGGGAAAGAGGCTGTGGCCTCTCCAGATCTTTCTTCCTCTGAGGAAGAACAGATCATCCTAGTAAAGCCGCAAACCTTTATGAATCTGAGCGGGCAATCGGTTCGAGAACTTGTTGATTTTTATAAATTGAATTTATCGGATCTTTTAGTTATATGCGATGATCTGGCCTTACCCCTTGGAAAATTGAGAGTTCGTTCTCAAGGTTCTCATGGGGGTCAAAATGGATTAAAGAATATTCAAGAATTGTTGGGGTCTCAGAATTTTTCTCGATTGCGATTTGGAATTGATTCTCCTGGCCCCTATATCGATGCCGCTGACTACGTTTTAAGTCGATTTAAACCAGCTGAAAAAAATGTCGTTGAAGATGGTATTATCGGAGCAGTTAATAGTGTTTATGTTTGGTTAAATCATGGCATTGAACAATGTATGAATACAACCAATGGTGATGCTTCTAAATAATATTCTAACGAGATAAAGAATTCGATTAAAAGTTTTGAGAATCCCAAAAGATTTTCAATGAAAGATGATTAAACGGATCAATTAATTTAGAAAAAATTTGTTATAAGATGTTATAGGAAATAGAAGTTAGAGATAAACTTATGCCAGTTAATTTTTATGAAACGATGATTATATTCGATTCTGCACCAGGAAATACCGCCGATGCAGCTAAAGCCAATGTTGTTTCCATTTTGGAAAAACATCAAGTCGAAATTCTTGCTGCACGTAAATGGGGTGACGATCGAAAACTTGCTTATGCAATCGATAAGCAGAAAAAAGGTCAATACTATTTGACATTCTATAAAGCCGATTCATCTAAAATTGATGCAATCGAATTGGATCTCAAGCTGTCCGAATACGTACTCCGTTATATGACACAGAGAATTCCGACCAAATGGATCGAAGAATTCACGACTGTGGCACAGGATCCAAATGGGACCGCTTGTCAAATTATGCGTGATGAAGAGCAAACCCCAATGATGGGGATTGATTTTGATAGCGAAATGCCTCCTCGCCGAAATCGCCGGTCGGAAGAACACGCCGATAAAATGTAAAAAACGGAAAAATTAGTTCAAATTTGAACTAATTTTGCAGTGATTACGAACATTTTCATGGTTGATTGAAGAAAATATATTTATTTTTCTCAACTGACTTTGAAAATGTTCAAAGAACTGGGTAAGTTGTGAGTATAGAAATTACTTTATAACAGAATCTTAACCCGGATAAAACAATGTCAACAATTAATCGAGTTATTTTGGTAGGACGTTTAACGAAAGATCCCGTTCAACAAAGTTTCGAAAGAACGAATGGCCGAGTTGCCAAATTTTCACTCGCCGTTAACAACCGTAAAAAAAATACAAAAACCAATCAATGGGAAGATGATCCCATGTTTATCGATTCAGAGGTTTACAATCGTGGTGAAGGAACGCTTGCAGATCAAGTAATGAATCGCCTTAAAAAAGGCTCTCTGGTTGCTGTTGAAGGACGATTATACCTAGATCGATGGAATGATAAAACCACCCAACAACCCAGATCGAAACATAAAATCATCATCGATTCGATTCAATTTTTGGATCCCAGACAACCTGGAGAAGCTTCGGGTATGAGTGGTGGTAGTGGTTTTAGTGCAGATCCGTATGGAGATGCTGGTGAAGGTGTATCGATGTCTCCAGGCGATCCAGATGATACTCCGTTCTAAGGTGAAACCATTCTAAAGTGTCATCATTCTAAATGATAATTGTACTAAAGATAATGATACTAAAAATTTTTAAGTATATTCGCCTTTGAATTATCATCAACGAGTTATTAAGAATAGATTTCTCTTTAATGTTTGGAGTATTTAGAGTTGTATAGTTGATTTATTTAAGATAATTAATCGATCCAACTCTTCCTATTTAACTCATTGAATCCATTTGAATTATTTATTATTACTCATTACACTCTTTCAAATGAATATTAATAATTCTACTTCTTATACTCTTTGATGCTATTCAATGCTATTCGTTAATCCCAAACTTAATAAACTAATCTCCAGTTTCGCTTTATTATAAAATTTTGATTGAATGATGGAAACCGACTATTTAAGACCAAACGGGATAAATGAAATATGAAGTTGACCGCTTTGACCAAAATCTTAGAAGAAAATCAAGACTCTGCTATTTTTATGATGTTACCTAATGGGGAGTTCATTCCTGAACACTTCCATGTTACTGAAGTTGGTCGAATCCACAAAAAGTTCATCGATTGTGGGGGAATTGAGAGAGAAAATGTTGTTTGTTCCCTGCAAATATGGACAGCTCAGGATCTTGAACATCGGCTAGTTTCTGGGAAGTTAGCCAAAATATTGAAAATTGGCGAAAAAGTTCTTGGTAAGGAAGATCTCTTAGTCGAGGTCGAATATGGTACCGATGTAGCATCCACCTACCTACTTTCAGAAGTGGAGATCACCCCGAGTGGTCTATTATTTATATTAGTTGGTAAGCAGACCGACTGTCTCGCACCGGATAAATGCGGGGTGAGTAACTGTGGAACAGGGAGTAGTACCACATGCTGCTAGTCCCTAGAATCTATCTCCTTCCGAAGGAAAACTTGGACTCCTTAGAACAGTTATTCTTTAGTGAATAGATCATTTTAACTTCATTTAAAGAGAGTAATAATTCATTAAGATCATCGATCCAGTTACTCAAGGCAATTTTTGAATGACAATCCGGATTAAGATTTTATTGAAGGTTGATTTTCTCGAAAGTGGAGAGGAAAAAAGCTATCGTTTCACACAGAATAGAAAATCTTATTTAATTATTTCTAAATATAATTTCTTCTAAAGAACAGTATGGAATAATTTGTTTGGTTTACTATAATTATCGTTCCGAATGATCATTCCCAAAAAAACCTTGGGAATTTTTCTTTTGAGATTCAATTCTGGGTGAATCCAATAAGAAATGATTATGAATAACCTATAACCCAGAATAACGAAGTATTTTGAATACCATACTTCGAATAAAGAACGCCCTAGATAATTAGAAAAAATTCGATTTCGTATTTGTGAATTATGAATACTTGAAATTTCGAATTAATATAGAAATAAAATTTAAGAGATTGCGAAACTATCGATAAGAAGAGAGAAAGAAAAGGTAATCATGGCAAAGACACAACAAAAACCCAAACTCAAACAACCAACACCAAAAATTCGAAATCGAAATCAAACCCCAAAAGGTTCGCATGGGGGAATGGAAGTTATTTTAACGGAAGATGTGTTGCATGTAGGCAAACAGGGACAAGTAGTTGAGGTCAAACAAGGTTTTGGCCGTAACTATCTCATTCCAAGAGGATTAGCAGTACAGCCTACTCAGCATAATATAAAGTTGCTTGAACAACATAAAATTCGAGTACAAAAAGCCCGCGAAGCGAGAATTGCCGATTTGAAGATGTTGGCAGATCAAATTCATCGAACAATCCGAGTATCGGTGGAAGCCAATGCTACGGAAGATGGAGCACTCTACGGCTCGGTTGGCCCTCAAGAAATCTCTCGGGCAATGCGTGGAAAAAATCTTCTTGTCGAACCTCATATGGTCCATCTGGTCGAACCGATTAAACATTGCGGAGAATACCCTGAAATTGAAATTCATCTCGGCTATGAAATCATTGCCAAGATTGGGGTATTCGTTATTCCTCAGGTAACCAGCAAGAAGCTCTAATCGATTTAATTGTTGTCCATTCCACTCTGAATTTATTGATCATTCAGGTGGAGATTTACCCTCTTTTGATTCATGATCGCCAGGTTTTGATCCTTTTTCGAAGAAGCTTTTACTAGAGCTTTTGATAAGGATCAAAACCCAATATTTCAAAAAATTTCATCTCATTCGTTTCGATTACATCCTAATCTTTTTTTTTCGTTCAGAGATATAATTCCTATGAATTCTTTTTTACACTCTTAATCCACGGATTGATTTAACCTCGTTTTACTTCTAATTCAAAAGAGATTGATAAACTGCCTAAAATTCGAAAAAATTTTCGATCCACATCGCCCAAACTATGCAAATAGAAAAATGAATATGCCTCTGGAAGCTATTTTTCATTTTGGCGATTCTCAATTTCAATTGACAGCGGAACAGTGATTAAATACAATTTTCTAGTGAAGTAAAAAATGGGTCCATCGGGATTAGCAACCTCGGTCAAAATCGATGAGCAAGAGGCTCAGAGAATTGCTAAGAAGATGTAAAAAGAGATAAAAAAGGATCCAGAAAGCAATTCTTGAAGAGCAACTAATTTGAATGGAACAAGGACATACATGGAGGTAAAGGATGGCGAATCCCAATAATACAAGCGAACGGTTACCTCCTCAGAATCTTGAAGCAGAACGTTCGGTCATCGGCAGTTTATTGCGAGATAACTCGATTATTGGTGATGTCCTACAAATTATCCAATATCCAGATGTCTTTTATTTCGATGCTCATCAAAAGCTGTTTCAGGCTATCCGCGATATGTACGATCAAGGCAAACCGATCGACATGGTCATTTTAGCCGAGGAATTAAACAAAAGGAAACAGATCGAGGATATAGGCGGCTATGGCTATCTTTCCCAATTGTGGGAAGCGGCCCCAACAGCAGCTAATGCCGAATATTATGCGCGAATCGTCCGCGAAAAAAGCATAATGCGGAATCTGATTCACGCAACAACGGAGATTTTACGAGATTCCTACGATCAAACGCAACCAGCGGATGAACTACTAGGAGCCGCAGAGAGCCGGATATTAGAGATTGCGGAACGCGGGGTTACTGGGAATACTGTAACACTCCAACAGGCTTTGAACGAAGCTTATCAGCGGATGGATGCTCGTAAAAAGGGGGGGATATCGGATGTCAGTGGTGTTCCCACCGGGTTTGTGGATCTTGATCATTTAACTGCAGGATTGCAAAATGCAGAAATGGTGCTCATAGCGGCTCGCCCCTCGGTCGGTAAAACGGCCTTTGCTCTAAATCTCGCCCGGCATGTGGTTGCCGATGAACGGATTCCTGTATTTTTTGTCAGTTTGGAACAGGCACGAATCGAGTTAGCGGAACGCTTATTGGTTTGCCAGGCGCGAGTGGATAGCCACAAACTACGCAAAGGCACTCTCAATACCCAGGAGATGGATCGGTTGCTCGAAGCAGGGGATATATTACATAAAGCACCGCTATATATCGATGATACTCCAGCGCAGACCATGCTCCGCATAGCAGCCAATGCCCGGCGGTTACGATTACGCAACGGCATTCGATTAGTGGTCATCGATTATTTGCAGCTCATCGAGCCAGAAAATCGGCGCGATCCGCGCCAAGAACAGGTAGCGCAAACTTCGCGGCGACTCAAATTCTTGGCCCGAGAATTGAATATCCCCGTCATCGCCCTAGCCCAGGTCAATCGAGCTTCTGAAGATAGACAAGATCACCGGCCTCGCCTTGCGGATTTGCGCGAGAGCGGTAGTTTGGAACAGGATGCCGATACCTGTTTTCTTTTACACCGCCCTGGCAAATTCGATGGGGGCATTGAAGATAACATTATTGAAGTTCTAGTAGCCAAACAACGAAATGGACCAACGGGGGATGTGACGTTGCGTTACGAAAAACAGTATATGCGTTTCGATAATTATGGCGGTGACCTGGACTTTGAACGGTAGACGATCGATTCGATCTGGAGAGATGTTCTCGTATGCGTATAGGAAGTGGCCATGATTCTCACCGTCTAGAAACTGGCCGACCGTTAATAATAGGGGGGGTCGTTATCCCGTTTCATCGCGGCCTGGTTGGTCACTCGGATGCCGATGTGGTTCTCCATTCCCTTACCGATGCCATCTTGGGTGCGCTGGCCCTGGGAGATATTGGCGAGATATTTCCCGATGACGACCCGCGCTACAAAGATGCGAACTCCCAAATATTTATGCAACACGCCCTTACGAGAATGGACGAACTTGGTTGGCAGATCGTGAATGCCGATGTTACCATTTTTGCGCAGGAACCCAAACTGGGATCATTCAAACAGATCATCCGCACCAATGTTGCTCGAATTCTTAAAATCAAGGATCAAGATGTCA
This sequence comes from Planctomycetota bacterium, assembly GCA_021809185.1. Taxonomy (GTDB): domain Bacteria; phylum Planctomycetota; class Planctomycetia; order Gemmatales; family Gemmataceae; genus JAKBAI01. Next base: position 6,319 of record JAKBAI010000005.1, on the reverse strand, counting down.
ATATTAAGGCGAAAACCGGTGAAAAAGTTGGCCATATCGGCAGAGCAGAAGCAATCGCCTGCCATGCCGTTATTTTATTACAAAACAAAAATTGAGAAACTTTTTTCTCTAGAAGCTATCTATAATTTAGACAGATCTGAAACATAGAGCCAGTTATGAATTACAACTAATAACTTATCATAAATCGAAATCGTATTGAATTCAATTATAACAACGATCAGTAGCTCTAAATACTAGTAGCGAATATTTTAGAAGGACGATTCAGGAAATGAATGGTAATACGGAACTCAAGATTTTTAATACCTTAACCAGAAGATTGGAACCGTTTATTCCAATAGAACCGGGCAAAGTAGGTATATATTTGTGCGGTCCAACAGTATATAAACCTAGTCACGTTGGCCATATGGTCGGCCCAGTTATTTTTGATTCGATCAAACGCTATCTAAAATACCTGGGATTCCAAGTTACATTTATCGTCAATATAACCGATATTGATGATAAGTTAATTAAAGAAGCCCCGCTACAAAACCTCACCGTAGCCTCCCTAGCAGAAAAAATCACACAGGATTACTGGGAGAATCTCAAAAAGCTTCAAGTAACCCAAATCGATCAGTTCCCGAAAGCCACGCACCACATTCAACAAATAATTGAAATGATCCAAGGGTTGATCGATCGCGGCTATGCCTATCCAATGAATGGTGATGTCTATTTTGATATTAGTAAAGATTCCGATTATGGAAAATTATGCAATCGGGATCCCGAACAGCTGGAAGCCGGAGCGCGAATCGAAGTGAATGCGAAGAAAAAGAATCCAGGAGACTTCGCATTATGGAAAAGCGCTAAACCGGGTGAGCCATCTTGGACCAGTCCTTGGGGGGAAGGGAGACCGGGTTGGCATATTGAATGTTCTGCCATGAGCCGAACTCTGCTGGGAGATACCATCGATATTCATGGCGGAGGGTTGGATCTACAATTTCCCCATCACGAAAATGAGTTAGCCCAATCCGAATCATTCACCCAAAAACCATTCGCGCGGTATTGGATGCATAACGGCTTAATGAAAACAGGCAACAAGAAGATGTCGAAATCGGAAGGGAATGAAATCGTCGTTACTGAATTACTTAAACGGCATCATCCCGAAACATTACGCTTTTTGCTTCTCAATACTCACTATCGTAGTCCCATCGAATATAGCGAAGATCGCTTACGGGAACTCCGGCGTGCTCTGGATTCTTATTACCGCTTCTTTGACCGCTATCAACGCATTTGCAAAGAATCGTTTTATCATTTAGAAGGGAGTCAGACGAAACAAGATTCGATCATCCAATCCAGTAAAAACTCTCTGAACCGAACGTTAGAAAAAGGTACCGAGAAAATAGATCCTACTAACCCTGTCGAATCATTTTTACAGGAGATCCAGTTATGTTATCAGCAGTTCACTGCTTGTTTGAATGAAGATTTCAACACTGGGGGAGCGATTGGGATTCTTTTTGACCTATCTTCAATCCTCAATCGATTTGCGGATCAACAGGGATTGGAAACCCATCCGGATAAGATAGAGAAACCGGTCATGGAGGCGTTTAAACAAGGTACACTGTTATTCCGTGAACTATCGCAAATCCTTGGTTTATTCATCGAACCGGTATCATCCGCAAACACGGAAAATACCACATTGTTGGATGGATTGATTCAGCTCGCGTTAGATTTGAGGCAGGAAGCTAGGAAAAACAAAAATTTCGCCCAAGCCGATCAAATCCGAAAACGATTAACCGAATTGGGAGTCGTGTTGGAAGATCGAGCCGGCGGTACCGATTGGAGAATTAACTGATTTAGGTTATAGATTTCTACTAAATTGTTCGAATTAGAAAGAAGAGTAGTATAATTTTGTAGCTAATTCGCTTATAAAACTTCCGCGAGTTTACCCTGCGGAAGCGGGAAAATTTGTCATGAAATGGATTGGCATCGATCCGGGATTGAATACAACCGGTTATGCGGTACTGGAACTTCCTGAAATGAGTACCCGAAGCTCAGGGGCTTTAGGATCTTCACCCCAATTAATCGAAGCAGGAATTATTCAACCCGATAAAAAAATCCCTACTGCTGACCTTGGCAATCGCCTCCATGGGCTTTACACTGGTATAATTGAATTATTGGATCAATACAAACCAGAAAATCTCGGTATTGAACAATTATATTCTCATTACCAACATCCACGAACTGCCATCTTAATGGGGCATGCTCGTGGAGTAATTATCCTAGCTGCAACAGAAATGGGTGTACCGGTCTGTAGCTACAGCGCAACCCAAGTAAAAAAAATGATTACCGGCAGTGGTAGAGCTAGTAAAATTCAGATGCAATTTGCTATCCTCCGCGAACTAAAATTAGCTAAAATCCCTGAACCAAACGATGTCGCCGATGCCATGGCGATTGCTTTATGCCATTTTGCTCATCAAAAAAATCAATCGAATACTCTGATTCATGGGTAGGAGCATCTTAGATAATCGCCGAGATATTACCGAGGTATTATTGTGAAAATTAAGAGGCAAATCGCGAGGGGATAAATCATGTTTGCCTCTCCCCTCGATTTTTTAAGATAGATAATTTGAACTGTTTTGTTACTTCGACGATTTTCAAAAGTTCTATCATTTGTGAAAACATACAGATTATTAACTTATTGAAATATTGGATATGATTGAAGAAATCAAGGAATTGTCGTGATTACCAAAATGACCGGAACTGTGGAAAAGGTTCTGGATGAAGAGATTCGTATCAAAATAGGTGCTTTTGAATATCAGATTCTGGTTGCCGAATGGTTACGTAGACAGGTTCAGTTAAACATCGGCAAAGAGATGACCTTTCATGTCATGGAATATCTAGAAGGGAATCAAAATTCGAACCGTTGGACTCCACGAATCATCGGCTTTATGCAAGAAAGTGAACTAGAGTTTTTTGACCTGCTTTGTACCGTTGATCGAATCGGTTATCGCAAAGCATTGAAAGCAATCGCCCGGCCTATTCGAGAAATTGCCGATGCAATACAACGGCAAGATGCCAAATGGTTGAGTACTCTCCCAGGTATTGGTAAACAGAGTGCCGAACAGGTAATCGCCACTCTACGAAATAAAGTAGCTAGATATATCATGTTGCCCGAAGTGGCGATCCAAGATGACACAGATCCTTCTCAGCAAACTTCCTTGACCCCAAGACTGGATAGCCGAATTTTCGAAGAGGCATATATCGCTCTTATTTCATTAGGTCTATCTCCAATCGATGCCCGCAATCGGCTGGATCAAGTTATGCAAAGTAAAGAAAAATGTAGTACAGTCCAAGAAGTAATTAGTATGATTTTCAAAAAATCATCTTGAGTTATTTCACTTGGAATGATTTCACTTGGAGGGATAAATCATCGGAAATCGTTCACAATCGGTTTGAGAAAATCGGTTATAATAGGAGTATGGGGTCGGATAAAAATATGAGGCTAAAGAGTCAAGAGCGAAAGAGTCAAGAGCGAAAGAGTCAAGAGCGAAAGATTCAAGGGTTAAAGAAACAATGGCGAAAGATTCATTAGAAAAAGATACATCAGAAAAAACTGGGAACATAACTAGTCGGCAGCCTGTGATTGGCGGGAACGATTTGAAAGAGGAACGAAATCGCGATGCCGCTCTACGCCCAAAATATTTGAGTGAAGTTATAGGACAGAAAGCGGTAACCAAGCGACTAGGCATCGCCGTCAAAGCGTGCAAAAAAAGAAAAGAACCTCTAGGGCACATTCTCTTCGATGGCCCCCCCGGACTAGGGAAAACCACTTTTGCTACCGTCCTACCCAACGAACTAGGAACCAGTATTCAACTAACTTCCGGTCCTGCACTTTCGAAGCCTGCTGATTTATTGCCTTTTCTAACGAATGTCGAAGAGAATTCAATTTTATTTATCGACGAGATCCATCGGCTACCGAGAGTTGTGGAAGAATTCATCTACCCGGCCATGGAAGATTTTCGGATCGATATCGTACTCGGCGAAGGATTGAGCGCTCGCACCATCTCTATGAATCTAAAACCGTTCACCTTGATCGGAGCCACCACGCGCAGCGGCATGCTCTCTTCTCCCATGCGTGATCGCTTCAAAATGCACGAACATCTCGATTTTTACACGATCGATGAATTGTCGCAAATGATTAAGATTAATGCCAAAAAATTGCAAACCCCGATCAGTGACGATGCTGCACGCGAGCTGGCCTGCCGTTCCCGCGGCACCCCGCGAATCGCGAACTCCCGTTTGTGGTGGGTGAGAAATTATGCCGATAGCGAGGCGAACAGCTCGATCGATCTAAAAATTGCTCAAGAAGCATTGCAAATGGCCGAGGTTTCCGAGGATGGTTTGGATAAACAGGATCGACGTTATCTCGAAGTTTTGATCCAAGTTTTTGGCGGTGGCCCAACAGGGGTAGAAGCGATTGCCGCCACGATGAATCTTCCTGCTGATACCTTAAGTGATGAAATTGAGCTGTATCTTCTCCGCGAACAGTTTATCATTCGATCACCTCGTGGGCGTGTAGCCACGGAAAGAGGTTTTTCTCTCTTTAATAAAAAGCCACCTAAAAATGGCGGGCTCACCAATTCCGGTTTATTTGGTAGTGAATGATTCTACCCTGATCACCTTTGTTTCGGATCCCTAAAAATGTACTGTAAATCGAGGATGAAACTCCCTTCTTTTTTCGCTAAATTTTACTAAATCAGTTAGGGGATTTGTATTGATTGATTGACAAGATTAAACTTCCATAATAAACAGCTTAAAGAAAGGATTGACAAATCTATGACCTCATCGACAGATCTATCAGGTTTACTAACCTCTTTATATCAAGAGATAAGAGAAACTGCTCTTTTGAATTCTTGTGCCGGTATTCTGGGCTGGGATGAACGAACCTATATGCCCAAAAATGCCGCTTATTATCGTGGCGAACAGATCGGACTACTTGCTCGGTTGTCTCACGAAAAATTTACTTCACCTCAAATAGGTGAAAAGTTGAATAAGATCGAAGCTTTGTTTAAAGAAATGAATGCTACCGATATATCGCTATTCGATAAAGCCAATGTTCGAGAAATATCGCGAGCTTATTTGCGAGCGGTTAAACTCCCTGGAAGTTTTGTCGCTGAATTGGCCAAAACAACAAGTGAAGCACAAGGGGCTTGGCAACAAGCTCGAGCCGAAAATCGCTTTGAAGGATTTGAGCCATGGTTGACGAAAATTGTTAAGATGAAACGCGAAGAAGCGCAACTAATCGGTTATAACGAACACCCATATAACGCTTTGCTCGATGAATACGAGCCAGGGGCTACTGTTAGTAGTATCCGCTCGCTTTTCGCGGAATTGAGACAAGAACTCGTCCCCTTTCTGCAAAATATCGTTCAATCCAAACGAAAACCGAATACCGAGATACTTACTAGAAATTATCCGGTCCAACAACAGGAGCTGTTTGGAAAACAAGCTGCGGAGAAAATCGGTTTCGATTTTAATTCTGGGCGTTTAGATGTGACAACCCACCCTTTCTGCAGTGGGATAACACCGGGAGATTGTCGGATTACTACCCGCTATAACCCTAAATTCTTCAATGAGGCATTTTTTGGAATCCTCCACGAAGCGGGGCATGGAATTTACGAACAGAATCTCCCTTCGGACCACTTTGGATTGCCTGCCGGGAGTGCTATCTCTTTGGGTATTCACGAATCGCAATCTCGTCTATGGGAAAATCAGATCGGACGCAGTTTACCTTTCTGGCAATACTTCTTCCCGCTAGCTCAAACAGCATTTCCTGAAGCTCTGGGCGATGTTTCGCTGACAGATTGGCTATTCGCGATTAACGAAGTCAAACCTTCTCTGATTCGAGTCGAAGCCGATGAGGTTACCTATAACCTGCATATTATCCTCCGATTTGAACTTGAAGTTGCTATCCTTGGTCAGGAATTGAATGTCAAAGATATTCCCGGAATTTGGAATGAAAAAATGAAAGAATTTTTTGGCTTGACTCCCCCTTCGAATCAACTGGGCTGTCTACAAGATATTCATTGGAGTATGGGCGGGCTTGGCTATTTCCCTACGTACACTCTCGGAAATTTATTTGCTGCTCAGTTTATGAACCAATTTAAACTCGAAAACATAACCTGTGAACAACAGTGGCAACAAGGGGATTTTGCTTCTCTCAAAAAATGGTTAGTTGATAAAATACACCGATTTGGTCAACAGTACCGATCTAGCGAACTTTGCCAGCAGATTACAGGTAAAGACCTATCCCATAAACCGTTTATGCAGTACTTGAGAGAAA
>JAKBAI010000115.1 GCA_021809185.1 Planctomycetota bacterium | reverse complement strand
CCGATCTAGTGGCCAATTTCATCCCAGTTGGAGGAAGCCCTTGAATGACATATTGAATTTCCAAGTCTCGATCGGGATGATGAGTGAACTCGATATGGAAAGGGAGTCCCTTATAATCATTCAGGTCAAAGGTCTGCCAAGAAAAATCTTTCCCGGTGGTCACCGAACGTACTAGATTTCCATGTAAGGGGCCTTCGATGACTACATGGCCTCCTACCGCAAAGTAGATAGTTGCTCGTCCGCGCATATAAACCGATATTTTACCCGCATCGGCACCGGTACCGTCCTGAAGTCGAAACATCGGAGTCCTGATCGTTCGGCCAGATCGGACGTATCGACCCAGTGCCCCCGTATCATTTTGCGAGCCTGGACTAATCCCCATCTTATTCCAGAACGGTACTTTTTTCGCGGAGGTAGCATTCGCCCAATTTGCGATTGGATTGGTACTATCTAAACTTATTTCAGCAGTTCCCGCGCGAATCGGAGCCGATCCAAAAGAGACATCATCGGGGAGAAATTCTCCTGGTTTCAGATGAGTATAGTCGATAATCCAGCGTTCGGAGGGGATCTTCCACTGGGGTTGTGCCAATACAGGCATGCTTAAAGTCGAAGGAGGGAGTTTGCGATTGACAGAGGGCAAAATGGCAACAGCGAGAGGATAAAAGGGATCATTCGTATTTTTGGCGGCTTCCTTTAAATAGGCAATCCATTGTTTCAACTTCTCCTCGTCCAACCCCTCTCTTTTGATGAGTTGTTTAATTAGATCTTGTTGCTGAAACTCCGTAGCCCCCTGCTGGCTCGCGCGAATATAATCTCTGCTCGCAAAAAGATAAGATTTCAACTTCGATAACACCATCTGCATTTCATCAGCAAGTGCTTTTTGCAAAAGCGCTTGGGCTTTCCCTTGCAAATCCGTTCGTTGAGTTTCTATCTCGCGATTTTTTTCCCTTCCCTGAAAACGCACCAAACGATAATTACTATTTTCCAGTATGCTGAATAGCGAATAATAATCCTTTGCCGAAATTGCATCAAATTTATGATCGTGACAACGCGCACACGCAACGGTTAAAGATAAAAACGCTTTGCTGAAGACATCGATCCGATTATCGATGCGATCGGCTTGGTCTGCTCTTATATCGACAGGGGAATGAACCTCTTCCCCTAAAAACCAGAACCCTGTCCCTAGAATCGATTCATTCACACCGGTTTTCGGATCGACTCTCGGATTCTGCAACATATCTCCCATAACATGTTCAAGGACGAACTGATTATAGGGGACATCCTGATTCAAAGCTCGAATCACATAATCTCGATACTGATAAGGATTCGGGATATTAAAATCAAATTCATGCCCTCGGGATTCCGCATATCGAACCAGATCGAGCCAGTGTCTAGCCCAGTGTTCTCCAAAGCGGGGTGAGGCAAGCAACTCATCGACTATTTTCTCTTTTGCTTTCTCATTTGGATTTTTTAGAAACTCCATTATTTTTTCAGGAGTAGGCGGTAAACCGATCAGATCAAAATAAACTCTTCGTAACCAAACTTCAGGCATCGCCTGCTTTGCTACGGTCAAATGTTCTCTCTCGAGTGCTGAGAGAATATAACGATCACTTGGTTCTCGGCACCATGATAGATTTTTTACTTGAGGAAGTTCTGTATGCTTGATCGGTTGCCAAGACCAATGCTGTTTACGCCGTTCTTCGAGATTAAAACCCTTGCGAGCATTATTAGTAGAACTAGTTGAAGAATTTGCACCCGAAGAATTGGTGCTATTTGTTACCCCAGGCCAGCTCGCCCCTTCTTGAACCCATTTAGTAAAATCGGCAATGACCTGATCAGATAATTTTGCTTTTGGCGGCATTTGCAAGTCGGGATCTCTGTATTTAAGAGCTATCAATATTCGACTATTTTCAGGATTTTTGCGATCGATTACAGGGCCACTATCCCCCCCCGCGTTCAAAGAAGCCGCAGAATCTAATTTCAGTCCCCCTTTTGGATTTTTAGTCTTCTCCGAATGGCAAGAATAACATTGATCTACTAATACAGGGCGAATTTTGGCCTCAAAAAAGTCGGTTTTGACAGGATCTTGCGGAGTTAAGGCTTTGCTTTTAGGATTTTTTGAGTCGGAATGTTCAATCGATGGTGGCTTCTTTTGAGCAAAAATGAACGATTTTTGATTTAAACTGAAAATGAGACCAAATAAAAGAACTAGCGGAATCAATTTCTGGGAAAATTTCCCAAGGGATAAAGATTGAAATAGGGAACTTACAATCATGAAGATTTCTCAATAGTCTTGGAATTAAGTTAAGGTAGGATATATATCACGTTATTATATTCGATTTATATCGTTGTTGTCTACTTTAATTATATAACATTTTGATCAATCAATTTAATTTGTTAAAATTGGATTCTCAAACCTAGATTCGAAGATTTAGTATGAGTTCATTCAAAATGTATCCGGCAGATAAAATTTACAATTAATTCCTATACGAACACACGATTTTTTTTTCAAAAAGTGATTCACTCTAACCTGAAGAAACCAAAAAATCGGTATTCATATAGATAGATGAAATAATCGAACGTAAAGAATCAACAATTAAAGAAAAAAATGGAAATTTGCATAAAAAGACCGATGCGATCAAGAATTAATCTGATTTGTTTAAAGTTGGATATGTTCTGGTGAAAAATCAGGGAAATCAATCAATCAATCCGATTTATAAAAAGGCAGAGATGAGTAGTTCTGCCTTTTTACTTTGAATCAATAATTATCCTTCTTCGTGATGATGGACCATCTGATCAAAAGATTCGATTTCGCTGTATTCTATCGGTCCATCCATATGATACTGCATCAAATAGGCATCTTCGCCGCTATCCTCATAGTAGTTACGCAACAGTTTAACCGCACGAAATTCTTTACTCCGAAAGAAAAGCTGTGCAGCAAGATTCGATTCACGCACTGCGAGAGTAATTTTATTTCTGCGGTGAGACGATAACTTCGCAATCAACTTTGCCACCATCTGCCCACCAACGGAAACTCGTCGAACACTTTTGGCTACAGCGAAATTCAAGACATGAAGCTTGGTTTTATGCAGTTCATAAATCATAAAACCAACAACCGTTTCTCCCTGTTCCGCTACCATTCCGATGCAGTTTCTTTGCCGTAGACATTTGAGAAAATCGTTTTCAGTCCAGGAATAATCGAAGCTCTCTTGCTCAATCTGGAGAACTTCTGGCATATCTCGACGGATCATCCAGCGAATATGTACTTTTACCTGCTCTTTTTGTTGAGTTCGACTTAAATTCATTGTTGGACTCCTTCCCCAGGACGAGTAGTTTTCTTAACCGTTCTTTCAAAATCCGCCAAGATCAATTTCAAGATTTCTATTTCCATTCAACCTTATACTCTAAATATTACGCTCTGAATCTATCCGAATTGCTGCTCATCGCAGTAAAAATCGTAGTAAAAATAGAAGGAAAGGTAGAAACAAACCGTTGTTCCATTTTATTGTTAGATCCCTATCCAAATCTGGAATTTGATTGGATATTAACATCGTCTCTCATCTCTCTCAAGATCAGCTTAATTCTTGGTAAAATCCCCCTTGCATCCTCCTCATCGCTCGAATCATATTGTTGAAATGAAGGAGAAACTTGACTCCATTCTCCTTTTTGCTCTCTTATGATTCGATTCATTTCGAACGATTTAGGTTAATTAGGAAGATTCGCAAAGGAATATCACCTTGAATAACTACTTAAGAGGGTAAAGTTTATTGATTCAAAGGGTCATAAAAATATCCCCCTTCTTCCTTAAACAATGGTTGGCTCAATTGATCGCAATTCACTTCTACTTTACATCGTTGATCGCCAGCTTTGATCCCTTTGGTCAAAACTCGGATTACCAGATCCTCTTTCCCCGCCAATTTAGCGATTGGTTCAAAAATCAAGGTTTGGCCTTCAAATTTGTAATTCAGAACTTCTCTCTGTGAACTAATATTGGTCGGTACCAGCCCAGAACTTAAATGAATTTTCAAATTTAGATGGGTGCAATCCGCCGTCCCTTGGTTCATAATCTTAATTTCAAAACTGGCCTCTTTCCCGATCTCGCAAGGATTATTGCGATTAACGACTTCAAAATTGATTCCAGGGATCCCTTCAACTAGAATTGCTCGCTCGACCCGAATATCTTCTGAGGAACCAACCCGGCCAACTCCGCGTATCCCCCAATTCCCCTTTTGATTCGCTTTCACGCGCATAATCAGTGATTTCATCCCTTTACTGTTCACCTCTCCAGGATTCCAGTAAACAACTCGTTTCATGCGATCATAATTCGCCCCTTCCCCTGTTGAGACAATGTCTAGCCCTTGGGGAAATGCTAGTGCAATCTGTAAAGGTTTCGTTGGGATTTCTTGCAAATTATTTGCTTGAATTTCCACGTCACTTACTGCATTAACTAAAACTTTTGCTGGAGCAATCAGTTTTAATTGAACGATCGGTTTAGTGATTTCTAGAGCAATTCGTTGGGAAGGAGTTGATACCCCTTCACTCTGCACATTCACTAAACAAAATTGCGCTCCCCCCTTCGCCGCTTTTGCTTTGAGAGTAACTTCACGGGTTTTTCCAGGTTCCAGATGATAAAGAAGCGCTTCGATTACCCGATTATATTGCGATTTCGCTTGCGGGTGATCGATCCCCTCCGATAATTGAACTCGCAATAACACCTCCTCCGCCGTAACTGCACCACGATTAGTTATCTCAAAATGGAACGATATTTCATCTCCGATATGCACCTTTTTTTGTGAACTCGAAGCGATCAACTCCAGCTGAGCTTGAGCTATCTTTATCACCACGGGCATTAATTTCGTCCGAAACATCACTTGAGGTTGTGTTTTTATTTCGCCCCCCTTCACCGGTTTGATCGATACCTGAATTCGCTTTTCAGCTCCAACATCTAAATCCCCCAGACTCCATTGGATTTTCTCCCCGACCATCTCCCCTACAGGCGTTCCGCCTAGATATCGCATCGTTCCTGGAAGTTGATCTTCAATATGCACCTGATGAACCGGTACCTGCCCTCTGTTTTTAACGATCATTTCATATTGCAACGGTTTCCCTAAAATCCCCATTTCAGGAACGATGGTTTCAATACTAATCGAAGGACTTATTTCTCGATTCGGTGACACGATCGAGGAATTATCTCGAGGAAATTGATCAGTGATTACTTTACCAGGAAACTTATCGTTTAATGGCATACTCTTCACTTCATTGAAGGCAGGCGTAGGAATTACATATCCTCCGTTGGCCCCTTCTAGCATTCCTACCGATGGCATTCCTACCGATTGTTTTTTGCTTTCGAATTTCTGATGTGGATTCTCTGTCGATCGAGCCGAATGATTATTGCTTGATCCCGGAGTAGGAACCGATTTTTGAGTATATTGTTTATCCTGCTCCGTAGGTTTATCCCAACCCAATTTGATAGGAAGATTATCTGCCGATGTTCCAGGTACAGAAGATGTTGATTTCGTCGTTAAAGTATTCTTAGGCAAAGTATTATTGGGTAAACTATTATTGGGTAAAGTACTCGAATCTTCCGAAATTTTCGGCATAAGACCATTGGTATTCCCAGTCTCTTTTCCTGGGATTTCTTTTGGCGATGCGATTGGGTTAAGAGGATTGTTTTGCAGAGGAGGATTCAACGATGGAGATCCGATTCCGTTTCCAGTGGGAACGGAAGGATTCAACATCGATTTTTGTTCTTTAGTTGTCTCCGGACAGGCAATCTCCTTTTGTTTCTTTTCGTTTGTTGTAAAAGGAGGAATTGGCGTCGCTGGGGCCGGGATTTTTTTATTCTCTTCTTTGTTTTCGATAGAAGGGAGTGGAGTCAATGGTGAAGGAATCTGCTCTGATGAAGTACCTCCAGCTGCTGGACCTCCAGTAGCTGTACCTCCAGTAGCTGTACCTCCTGCCGACGTTAAGCTAGGAACAGTTGATTGAGGCGTAGAAGTTGAGTTCGTGGGTGCAGATTTCGTCAATTGCGATCCTATCGTATTTCGATTTGCCTGATTTCCAGCGGTTGAATTGCTCGATAAGTTTGGAAAAGGATTCAAAGGACTCATTTGGCTATTTTTCTGTTTTTCTATTCCTAATTTAGGCAATTTATCGGTATTAACTCCCAAGGATGGATTTGGTTCTTCAGAAGGGAGATCTAAAACCTCTTTTTTATCTGAATTCATTGGGATAGACTTTGGGGTAACAGAAAGCGTGGAGTTTAAGGTAGGGGGAATGACGGATTTTTTTTCAGAATTCGGAGAATTCGATACGGAGGGGATCTGTGAATTCAGATTTAGCTGAGATAAATCAGGAACTGGGATCAAACTCGGTCCATCTTTTTTCTCCATTTTCTTTTCGCTTAAGTTCTTATCGCTAAGAGAAGGAAGTGACGCATTGATGGAATTACCATTTGACGAATCGAGTTTGGGCATATCAATCGCTTCTACTCCCTCTTTCACGCTGGATAGCTTTGGAAAGGAAGTCGACCCACTTAAATCTTTAGGATTCTTCTTGTTCGAGAGTTTCAATGACGAGCTGTCCTTCTTAGGATTAGCATCATCAAAACTGGCTCGATGAATGGTTGAGTTCTCTGATTTTACCGTCTTTTGAATATTGTGATTTGATGAGGAGGTCTCACTCGGACCATCGATTAATGAGGGTGGAGAGGCAGCAATGGGTGTTTCCATAGGAGAAATTAGATCGGGAGGGTCAGGTAGACTAGTTGCAATAACTACCCCACCAATCATCAAAAATAACACTGCCAAACTCAAGAGAACGATCCACCTTTTCACGGCAATTCCCCCCAAAAATATATTCCTGATCGCTAACAACACCACCATGAATGGGTTATAAAAGGATCAACGAAGTGGTTTTCTTATTCCCCCGAATAAAACCACTTTGAATGTTACTATCCTGAACGAATAATGATGCAAACAATACCGAGCTGAGCAACTTCATCTTACAATTACTCGATCGGGAACGCAAAAAAACTAATCTTCTCGAACACCCCGTTTTTAATTCAATACTTCTTCAAAAAATCGGTCCGTTGGCCTTTCGAGTTTCATTTTTTACCCTAACTAAAAAGTGCATCTGGTAGGATTACCTCCTGAGACCAAATAAAACTGTAAAAAACGAATAACTGGCCACTTTCTTAATTTCGATCTCTATGCTGTGTTTAATCAACAATCATGAAGATTGTCCCTCACGGATAAGATTCAATTTTCACTCTGAATAGTGAAAATTATTCATGACTCGATCACTCAGGTACAGGGTATTTCAATTCGTTTCGAGGCATTTTATCCCTAATCGCTAAACTCAAATCAATGCCACAACGAAAACTCAACTGCAATAAAAGACAAAAAATGTCGGCTAATTCATCAGCAATAGCCTGTTTTTCGCTAGCTTGGTGACAAATAAGCTGAGATTCTTCAGGGGTTCGCCACTGAAAAATCTCCATCAGTTCCGCAGCTTCGACTGCCAAAGCCATACTCAAGTTTTTGGGTGTATGATAAGGATCCCAATTTCGCGCTTTAGCAAACGCTTTCACCATCCCCTTCAACCTTTCAACGGTTGTTTCATCATCCCCCATTCATCCCCCATTCGTCAACTATTGGCTGAAATTCCTTCCTCAACATCCCTTTTAACTCGTTCCCTCGCGCAGAATAGCCAATTTAAGTTTCTCAATAACACGAAAAGTCCATCAATTAAAGTTATGCTGTTCAGGTACTTAATAATAAACTTGTCTGATCTACATCTCTTATTTGGTTTTGATTCCCCTATTATCATGTCCCAGTTCGATTCGAACGATTTCGTATCCCCCAAAATCGCCTGGTGAACCAGAAACCTCCTAATATCAAAGCAATCCATTCTGTCAAGGAAGATTCAGGAAAAAACGGAGAGCATTTTCTGCTATAAATGTTCCACGATGGGATCAATTTCCGCAATTCCTCAAGTCCCTCATTTTGATTCCATGAAAAGGTAAGGAAACGTCGATGCCGTGCCTTGACTGTTGAAATCATTTGTCTAGATTGAAATTGGGAGATAATGATTGATGAAAGAGTGAGAAAATAGGATAGGATCAAAAAACTACGGGTAAAATAATCCCCTACACTAGAAAAATACGCTTGGATATTTAGGAAAATTTGTAATTTATAGAGGAAACTGATATTAACTAGTTTCTATTATCCAGGACATCTAGAGAAAGTTGCTTGAAGTCAAAATAGTAATTACTTATTATTTAGCTGCTGAACCATTGAGAGGGTATAGAGACTTAACAACTTAAGCTATATTTCAAATTGCCCAAAACGATCACTCCCTTACCGCCATGGTAACTAATTAATCATGGTAACTAATTAATCAAATAGAGTGCTTGAAAAAAGTAAAATTTTACCTGAAGTAAATAGGAAAGTATTATCTAGAGAATATTGCTAAGGTTAAGAAAAATATATATTGAATTGTAAATTAGTTAATGGAAAATCGGTTTGATAAAGACTATCAATTAAAAAGGTTAAGCATTTGATGGATACGGCGATTCAAACAACAGCAGGGGTTGAAGCAGCATTTTCCCTATCGGATTATTTTCCGATATTGATTTATCTGGTGATTGTTTTGTTATTTGCAATAGGCACCCTATTCCTTTCTCATTTTTTGTTTGTTAAACCTCGAAAAGAAACAGCGGTCAAAATGATGCCCTACGAATCTGGGATGGATCCGATCGGATCTGCACGATTACAATTTGATATCCGATTCAATCTGATAGCGATTCTATTTCTTGTATTCGATGTGGAGTTGCTATTTTTATATCCGTGGGCCGTAGTTGCATATACCGATTTGGGAGATCCTCTATGGCGTAATGAATTAACCGGAGGAATGATTACGATTAGTCATATCATCTTCTTAGAAATATTGGTGTTCTTAGGTACCTTAGGGATAGCCTATTTTTATGCGTGGCGTAAGGGGGTATTTCAATGGCGGTAGCATTACCAGATTTTATCGTAACCAAATTAGATTGGGTGGCTAATCAGGCCCGGGCACATAGTCTGTGGCCGATGCCGTTTGCGACAGCTTGTTGTGGTATTGAATTGATGGCAACCGCATCTTCCCGATATGATATTGCCCGATTCGGTTCTGAAGCGATGAGATTCAGCCCGCGCCAGTGTGATTTAATGATAGTCGCGGGGCGTGTGGTCATGAAAATGGTACCGGTGATGCAGCGAATTTGGTTGCAAATGACCGAACCAAAATGGTGTATATCGATGGGGGCTTGCGCTTCGAGTGGAGGGGTTTTTGACACCTATGCTGTTGTACAAGGAATCGATCGTTTTATCCCTGTAGATGTTTATGTCCCCGGTTGTCCCCCTAGACCCGAACAACTAATCCGAGCTGTTCTCGATCTGCAAGAAAAAATCAAACTCACCGGTACAATTGATGCCCGAGAATTTGCTAAACGGCAAGATTTCGAAGGACCAGCCCCTCTCGCAAAACAATTACTTCCTGATGAAACGATGGTCGTACCTGGGAACTTCAGCACAGCAACCAGACAACGATTTATTTGAAAATATAAGGATTTAGAGCTTCACCCAAGCCACTTATCATTAAAATTGGATTCATGATTGATATTGCAATCGTTATCTGAAAACCGAGAGATGAAAACCGAGAAAATCAAGCTAGAAAGTCGAAACGATGATCGATATTGAAGCAAGTTTGAAGAGTACTTTTCCAGACAAGGTTTATGCAAAATCGGAATTTCGGGATAATCAGCGAATTGATGTTCCGGTCAGTGATTTAATCATGGTGCTAACTTATCTGAAAAATCAGCTTAAGTTTGACATGCTCGCTGAACTATGCGGAATCGATTATCTCCAGTACCCTTCTGCCCGCGACCGGTACGGCGTCAACTATGTTTTGAGCAGTACAGAGACAAATCAACGGATCATCATTCGAACCAAAACAAACGATCCCGATCCGGTCGTCCCTTCCGTTGTGCCACTTTGGGAAGGGGCCAACTGGCTAGAACGTGAAGTATTTGATATGTTTGGCATTCGCTTTGAAGGTCATCCCGATCTCCGGCGAATCTTACTGCCTCCAGAGTTCGTATCGTATCCCTTACGAAAAGATTACCCTCTCCGAGGCAAAGGGGAACGCCATAATTTCCATCAGTTGACCCGTGCAGAAAGTTAATTTGATTTAAAGGTAATATCGAACATTTAGAATCGATCAAAAACCATTAACACTACAAATGGGAACTGATATTCATCAAAAAACAGGAGTCGAATCGATGCCGCTGACGTTGGCCAATCCGAATGCTCAGATCGAAACAGGGGAGGCCGTTTCTGACCAAGAGTATTTATATACTCTGAATTTTGGCCCACAGCATCCCGCTACTCATACAACCTTAAGACTCATTTTGACTCTGGATGGAGAGGTAATTGTCAAAGCGGTCCCCGATATCGGTTATCTGCATTCTGGCTTTGAAAAATTGGGAGAAGATCTCGACTTCAATCAGTATGTTACAGTAGTCGATCGCATGAACTATATCTCCCCGATCGCCAACGAAATCGCCTGGCACCACACCGTCGAAAAGTTGATGGGGATCGAAATTACACCGCGTTGCAAATACATCCGCACTATTATTGCCGAATTAGCTCGTATGAGCGATCATCTGTTATGTGTTGGTGCTTCCGCTCTCGATTTGGGTGGAATTACCGGTTTTCTGTATGCTTTTAATGAACGAGAGAAGATCTATAACATCTTTGAGACCATGTCCGGTCAACGCTTTCATCCCTCGTTTTCGCGCGTGGGTGGACTGATGATGGATGTCAACGATTCGTGGATCGAGCAAATTCGCAAATTCGCTCATCACGATTTCCCCAAAGCACATGCCGATGTCACCCGTCTACTTAATCGCAATAAAATTTTCGTGGATCGCACGAAAGGGATCGGTGTCCTCAGCCGAGAAGAGGCGATCAATCGATCGGCTACAGGACCAATTGCCCGGGCTTCGGGGGTCCAACGCGATCTACGAATCGATGAACCCTATCTCGCCTATGCCGATTTAGATTTCGAAATGGTCTGCGCGGAGGGCGGGGATTGCTATAGCCGCTATCTGGTCCGTATGGAAGAACTCAAAGAGAGCTGCAAAATCATCCAACAAGCCGTTGAAAACATCCCCTTCGGACCGATCAATGTCGATCTTGAATCGAAACAGGTTATCCCCGACAAATCTGCAACTTACCGCAGTATTGAAGGATTGATCCAGCATTTTGAGTTATTTATGTGGAATCGCCGCTGGACTCCGCCGATCGAAGAACTCTATGCCGCGACAGAAGCCCCCAATGGTGAATTGGGCTTTTATGTCGTTTCGAATGGCAACGGCCATGCCTATCGCGCGCGCACGCGACCACCCTCCTTCATTCATTTTTCTCTGTTCCCTATGCTCATCGAAGGGCATCAGATCAGCGATGTCCCCGCTGTTCTAGGTAGCTTAAATATTATTGCAGCGGAATTAGATCGCTAAGGGATCATGATACCAAGAAATAGAATAATTCTGGGACCAATTATTCAATCAAGAAATAAAACCAAAATACGGAAAACAATTAATATTAAGCAATAACTACAGGTTCTCTTTTATCAATAGCAACCCAACAGCTAATAATCTAGCTATTAATAACCCAAGAGAACCGATCTCTTTCATTTAGCAAAAGGCAGTTGAGATGAGCTTTCTTAGTGAAACTATTCGCAAACAGATAGAGGCCTACATACCGCGCTATCCCAGTAAACAAGCGGTAACGTTACCCGCACTTCACATTGTTCATGACGAATTGCGGTATGTCCCCAAAGAGGCGATTGAAGAGATTGCAGAGATGCTCGATTTGGCCCCATCAGAAGTATATGATACCATGACGTTCTATCAATTCTTCCGTGAAAAACATAATCCGTTAGGGAAAACTCGCCTGTGGGTCTGCCGTAGTTTAGCGTGCCATTTGCGCGGAGCCGATAAACTCCTCGATCATTTCTGCGACAAACTGAGAATCCACCCCGGAGAAACGACCAAAGATGGGAAAATCACTCTTGAATTTGCCGAGTGTATCGGTGCCTGCGAAGGCGCCCCCTGTGTGTTGATCAACGATGAGCATCGCCTGAATATTAGCCATGAAAAAGCAGATCAGCTAATTAATGAATTGACTAAGTGAAACAATCTCGATTCTCGAAGCCGTGACTTATCAATTGTTTGATGATGATCTCTGACCCGAGATATCCCATAATAAAGGTAACCCTTACTGCCCACCCGAAATAAGCTACGATGTTAGACAAATAAACTAATAGCACGAAGAGAATTGTCTTAAAAGAAGAGAGAGGCCAATGACAAACGAACCGGTTTTGCTAGCGAGGATCAACAAAGCAAACAGTGAAAAACTGGAAGGCTATCGCCAAGATGGTGGCTATCAAACTTTTGAAAAGGTTCTTAAAGAAAAATCGCCTATCGATGTCATCACCCAGGTGAAAGATTCTGGCCTGCGCGGCCGCGGCGGCGCCGGTTTTCCTACAGGATTGAAATGGACCTTTTTACCTAAAGATCATCCCGGCCCTATCTATTTGTGTATTAATGCCGATGAATCCGAACCATGTACCTTCAATAATCGAATCTTGATGGAAAAAGATCCCCATCAAGTTTTGGAAGGAATCATGTTCGCTTGTTATGCAATCCGCTCTCAAACCGCCTACTTTTATATCCGCTATGAGTACGGGCATGCCTATCGGATTTTACAAAAGGCGATTGATGAACTCTATAGTGCTGGTCTGTTAGGGAAAAACATCTTGGGATCCAATTTTTCTCTAGATATTTTTTTACATCGCGGCGCAGGAGCTTACATTTGTGGTGAAGAGACCGGCTTGATCGAAAGTCTCGAAGGGAAAAGAGCTTGGCCGAGAATCAAGCCCCCCTTCCCAGCGATTGAAGGGGCTTTCCGTAAGCCGACGATCGTTAATAATGTCGAAACTCTAGCCTGTGTTACGCATATCATGCGTAAAGGCAATGATTGGTTTAAATCGATCGGTGTTCCTCCCGATCCAAAGAACCCTCGGGATGCCGGTAGTTACGGCCCAAAATTGTACTGTCTGAGTGGGCATGTCAACGAAACCGGATGCTGGGAAATTCCTATGGGTATTACCGCACGGCAATTAATTGAACAATACGGCAAAGGAGTCCCCAACAACCGCAAAGTAAAAGCTATTATTCCAGGTGGACTTAGCATGGGTTTCATGACAGAATCCGAGTTAGATACCCCTCTGGACTTCAATGGGCCTGGCAAAGTTGGTTGCCTGGGACTAGGGACCGCTGCGGTTACGGTGATTGATGATCAAACCAGCATGATCGATGTATTGCATAATATCTGCCAATTTTACGCTCATGAATCCTGCGGGCAATGCACCCCCTGCCGGGAAGGGACAGGCTGGATGCTCAAAATTACCGATCGACTGCGCCGAGGACAGGGACGCCAGGAAGATCTCGATATTCTCGTTGAAGTCGCCGATCGTATCGGAATTATGCCTGGAACCACGATCTGCGGTCTCTCCGATGGTGCGGGTTGGCCCGTTAAAAATGCTATTCGAAAATTCCGTGCAGAGTTTGAAGATGCTATCCGGACGGGTCGCCGAAGTAATCTAAAATCTCTCACCATGGCAGGTGCCCACTAATGCAGGTGCCCACTAATGCAGATGCCCACTAATGCAGATGCCCACTAATGCAGATGCCCACTAATCGGAACTTTTGCTGCTCAACATCGATCTCAGAAAGTCTAATAAACAGGAACTTCTAATTCGTTGTTTTAGGATAATTTTTTGTCATTGGCTTGGGTTGTTCTGATTTTTTTCAAATAGAAAAAAATCTAACTTCGATAAAAAGGAAATGAACCATGGCTATCTTTCGGAAGAGTATTCATTTTGCTTTATTGATCACTCTACTATCTGCCATTTCCTGCAACCCTGGCACGAATAGTAAAAATTCGGAATCAGAAAAGCAGAAATCAAAAGCGAATACTCCAGCAAATGATCCCGGTTTGATTCAAGGTATCCGCAATAAAGTCAATCAAACTGTTAATGCAAACGATCTCAATCAACTCCGGCTTCTCATCGAGACCTCTTCATCAGCTTCTGGTCAAATGCCCACAAAAGAAATGATCGTGCAGATGTTGAGCCAGGAACCCGGAGCGAAAAATCTTCTCGATGCTATTAATAAAGGAACGCTTCTGTTAACCGGCTCCCACCAGCGTGAAAGTATATGGGCTTATGAAAAAGATGCGGATAAAAATGGGGGAAATGCCGTTACAAACAATGGAATCGAACGTCTCAGTGCGATGCAGATTCAACAGATGTTAGCAAACCAGAGATAGCAAATAGGAATTAAATTAGAGGCTAAGATAACAAGAAAATTCATGCAGATTCCGAGTAGTTGGAATCCAAAAATTAGAATCGGGTGATATTTTATGGCTACTGTTTTCGTCAACCAGATCCCTGTTGATATAGGCAATGATAAACTGAATTGTGTCCAAGCTGCTGAACGGGCTGGTATCCTCGTCCCTCACTATTGCTGGCACCCCGCCCTATCCGTTGTCGCGAGCTGTCGCATGTGTCTGATTGAAGTAGGAGATATGAAAGACGGCAAACCGGTTATGCAGCCTAAGGTCGTGCCAGGTTGCCAAACTCCGGTTAAAGATGGGACGGTTATCGTTACCAATTCGGAGAAGGTTAAGACTGCTCAAGCAGGAACGCTCGAAGGGTTGTTGCTCAATCATCCTCTCGATTGCCCTGTTTGCGATAAAGCGGGAGAGTGTAAGCTGCAAGATTATAGCTATCAGTTTGGGCATTCGCAATCGCGCTTGGTTGATGATAAAAATCAACCACCGAATAAACCCCATCTGAGCGACAAAATCACTCTATTTACCGATCGTTGTATTATGTGTACCCGCTGTGTTCGTTTCACAAGAGAAATTTCCGGGACAGCAGAATTGCAGGTAATCAATCGCGGCCACCATGCCGAAATCGATATTTTCCCAGATCATCCTCTAAATAATAAACTATCCGGAAATGTAGTCGATCTCTGCCCTGTTGGTGCCTTAGGCAGTAAAGACTTTTTATATACGCAAAGAGTCTGGTATCTGAAAAGCAACGATAGTATCTGTCCAGGGTGCAGTACCGGTTGTTCGATTCATGTCGATAGCAATAAAGGGATTGTTTTTCGTTTACGTGCTCGAACCGATTTAGAAAACCAGGGCTACTTCATGTGTGATGAGGGCCGTTATGGCTATCATTACATCCAGGCGAAAGAACGGCTTCAACGCCCGTTTCTCCGTCAAAATAATCAATTCCAATCGACCAACTGGGGAACGGTGGTTCAAAAAATCGAAGATGATTTTTCCCAGTGCTTTCAAGATCGTAAGCCAATGGCTATTATCCTGTCCCCCATGTTGACATGCGAAGAGGCTTTCATGTTAGCGCGCTGGGGTAAAAGTCTTTCGAGTGACCTCACTCTCGTTCTCGGTCCTGTTCCGGTTGTAGGCGAAGATGATACCTATCCCAAAGATCGCCGCGGTAAACCGATTCAGCCCGTAAAATTCACGATCCGCCGTGAGAAATGCCCTAATCGCTTGGGAGTAGAAGCTATCTTGAATCATTTTCAGGGAGAAGTGATCCCTTTTAGCCGTTGGGTTGAATCCCTCGCTAAAAGTCATTGTGAAATTGCTTGGATCACTGGCAGCTATCCTAACCCTAGTTGGGTGCCCGAAACCTCTCTGGAGCCGCTCAGCAAAATCAAAACATTGATTACCCACGATCTTTTCGCTTCCCCCTTAACTAAATTAAGCAATTATGTTCTGCCTGCCACAGCCTTTACGGAAAAACAAGGCCTTTACGTCAATCACGCGGGAAGAATACAGTCCATGGATATTTGCAGCAAAGCTCCGCTCGAAGTGCGTAACGAAATACAAGTTTATCACGATCTGGCCGGAGGACGTGGCATCGTGCAAATCGACGAAATCCACGAAGAGATGAGTCAAATGATTCCCTTCTTCGCTAAACTACCTCGAAGCAAAAAGTTACCTGAACTTGCTATGATCTAGCCCTGGTTTAATCACCACCAGAGTTATGATTCGCGACAAAACAGATTACCAAAATTGGCCTTTGTTATCGATCGATGGGAAGATTACGATAATAGATATGATAACCGTTTTTTGCGCCCACAAATAGTTTTCCAAAAGCCGGTATGAGAAAGGCCGTATATACAGTAATCGGGAACTTGCAGAGTGGATTCTCAAATATATTCAACCCCAGA
>JAKBAI010000114.1 GCA_021809185.1 Planctomycetota bacterium | reverse complement strand
AAAACTATCAAAGCCTCCGGACCTCCTGCCAGTTCAATAAATCTTCTGATCTGCGCGGGGCTTAAACCGCCTCCACCATGGATGAATAGGGTTCCGTTTGGTACCGTCACAGGGATCGATCGTCGTTTTGGAAAATCAGTTAACCTCCGAGCATGTGCAGCTCGTTGTAATTGAAACAGATCGGCAAACTGTTTTCGTTTTAAAGTTTCAATCCTGGGCTCATCGTGATTCCCTTTGCCAAGGATTGTTACAGCATAAGAGGATCCTAAGACCTCCATTCTTCTTCCATGAATCACCAGAGCGGTATTTTCATCAACACCCAATCCAACAACCCCGGATTTTTTTTCTACTGCGGCCAATAATCGTTGCAACCGATTACGCTGGAAGAGCTGTTGATCAATAATAAACCCCGGTAACCAGCCAAAACCTTTTTGAATCTCTAGTTGAGGGGAGTCGCTGATAATAGTCCATTCCGATTGAATAGCCGCTCCGAAGGATGTTCCGCCCAATGCCCCACCGCGATTCAATAAATCACGAAACGCTTTTTCACATCGTGTACCCTGGTAGCGCTGAAGTAATTGTTTTTGATCCCCAGATTCAAACCAGCATCCCGTTGCGTTGTTAATCTCCTGAACAAATTTAGGATCGTTGGCCGCTTTTTTGGTTTGAGCATGAAAAATTTTTAACGTCTCTGTTTCGTATTTCTTCCATGGTTCTAGAATCTTTTCTTGCTCTTTGCTATCTTCTGGTTTTTCCAAAGCAGTTGGGACGATCAATATTTTTGCCTGTTTACCCCCAGCTGCTGAGACAAATCGGTTTTGGGCAGCGAGGGGAATCTCTCCACCCCCCACAATCACTAGCGTACCAATGATCTCTTCTGGGTAATCCAATATTTCAGCGGAACTTTTCTTGGCGAACGTACCAAAAGCGAGGGAGAAAGCCAATGTAATAATGGCGAAAAGGATGGCCTGTTTTCCAATCAATTTTTGATTCCTTTAATCTATTTGAGGCTCTAATTTAAAGAGAACTACTTCATTATTATTTGTAGAACTATTTGACGAAGGAGAACAGCTCGTAATTTTCACATTTATCTTTTTTCTTAACTGGTTCGATTCTGTAATAAAACCATCGAGGGTTTACTTTATGGATAAACAGAAAATCAAAATTATTTAGCCATGGAGATCATAGAGAGAAAGACTGCTGTCTTGAGTGTACGATTTTTTGGGAGTTTAGCTTTTTTTTGATAGTTTAGTTAAGAGCGGGCGGGGACGCCCACACCCCCAGATAAACCTCCAGGAAACGCGGCGATAGGCAGCAATAACCTTATTAGATTTGAATCAACCATCGATAAAAATTAAAGAAGATAGAAGATCGACCTATTTCCGAGTCATCTCCTATCTTCTGAGTTACTTGTTGATGTTATGAAATCATCGACCGCCTGGTGGATCGGTTGGGGGTTGCGGCAAAGGCGGGCGTTGCAATTGCGATTGATCGGAATCACCAGGTATTTTTTGTCTAGCTTTGATTGGAATAGCGATCGGTTTCAAATCGGTTTGAAATCCAATAAATTGCCAACTATCCTCGGTAAATTTAGGAAGAAGTTTTTGGCTATTGCTATCCCCTTTTACGCCAGGGTGCATTTTGGCATCTTCAAAAGCTTCGGCAATTTTTTTAGCAAGTTCAGGTTCTTTTAATTCCAGAAGTAGGATCGTTCGTGAATAACTTGTTCTTTCTGGGTTTAACGCAACATCGATCGGTATATGCAAAATAAGACGATCGTTGGCAAGTTCCAAGCGAGGATCGCCGCGCGGGGAAATTCGCTGGCTCCCCGCAATTAAAAAGTGCCCCACATTCCATACACGCTTAAAATCCTCGAGCTGCGCAGGACTCGGTTTCGAGCCATCACTCAATTGGAAGAAACCATCAGGAAGAGTACGACTCAAATACGGAGCAGCTAAAGTTTGCGAGGCTGCCTGCGAAGCAAGCAATCCGATTGCCTCAAATTGATTTAGATTTTTGATTCGTTGATTAGGAGGTAAAGTAGCAAGAAATGCCTGGTATGGTCGATTTTCGGTGACATGACGAATAAAGAGAATTGCTTCTTTTCCCCCTTCCATCATCACCCCATCATAGGCAAGATAGCCATAAGTCGTTCGCGAAAGAGGCTTGATTTCCATATTGGGAGAAAGCTCTAACCACCAGCGACGATTCAAAGATCCCTTGCCAACTTCTCCAATAATTCGGAACGAACACTGGAAGACTCCTTCGGGACAAGAAATATTGTAACTCCACAAAACAACCGACTTTTTATCCTGTACTAGCGTCGCTTTGGTACCCATTGCTTCGTGTTTGACCAACGACTTATCGTATCGCCGGTACAAAGAGACGATCGGATTTGCATAAAATACTTGTAACACCGGACCAAAATCGGCTTCTAATTGTGCTTTATCATCTGGATTGACAGTGGCTTGCCGACCAGGATCTAACGTTTGCACAAAGGCCATATTTATTTTACCATCTTCCAACAATTTGAACCATTCGTCAATTACTTTGCGAGAATCTTCCCGAACGGTATAGTCTGCCCCCATGATATAGGCAAAGAATCCTGCCCCGCCGAGAACACAAATCCACCAACTTAAGGTTGCTAGTGTCATTCCCGCTCGAGTATTTTCAGAATTTCGAATGCTAAAACTTGCCAGAATACTTAGAATAAAACCACTTAAAGCTAACATGAGTGGCCAGCGATCATCAAATAACTTATTATTAACCATCGCAATCGTCGCCATAACCCCCATACACAAAACAAATGCGATTGTACAAATAATAGCCGCTATCGCTAATCCAGAGATTGGCCTATAATCGTCACGCCCTGTTTCTCGATAACTTGTCGGGTTAATGGTTTGGCTTGTGGAGAGTGGATTTGACGAATTTGGCATTGTTACTTCTACCTTCAATTAATAAAACTCTTGCAATTAATGAAACTCTTGCAATTAATGAAACTCTTGCAATTAATGAAACTCTTGCAATTTAACTTATGAATATCAAATCTCGAACCTACGGAAATTAATCATAAAACAACTTGGTTTTGCAGCTTTTTATATTCCAATCTCAGCTTATCTTTTTCCTATTTTGCTTGCAGGTTCATTCTTGCTTCATCCCAAGCCTTTCGGAGCAATCTAATTAACCAACAAAACTTTCAGATTTTTTCCTAGGTTATCACTATCTGTTACGAATTCGATAATGGATGCCACTATTAGTTAACTGCGCGCGAATGTATATATCTTTAAGAGAATAATCCTAAAATTAAATTTTCGAAAAATCCTATTTGCAAACCCAAGTTCTTTGACTTCACCTATTCAAAAACGATTGGGCAGTTACACCGTTTCTGTTTATCAAGTCACTCTCTTAAGTTACTCTCTTAAGTTACTCTCTTAAGTTACTCTCTTAAGTTACTCTTCTATGGCACCCTCTTGAGGGGGTAGAATTTCACTTTGTTCTTTAAGATTACCTTCCGTATCCAGATAGATTTTGTTTTCCAGAATCTCTTTTATTACGATTTCCATCTGGTCTCTGGTTCGGTTTTCCTCACTTTTCAGTTTAGAAGTATTCCCTTTGTTTAACATAATCATGCGCTTTTGAATGAGAGTGGACAGTTTGAATCGCCCACCAACACGATTAACAATTTCTTCTTCTTTTAAATCATCTAACACAACTTTTCTCCTTTGGAATCATTTGTAATCGATGTTGAATAATCGATTGTAACTGGTTAACAGTATCTTCAAGACAAATATTATTAATTTTTTCCTGGTAACGATGGATATATTGATATTCTTTTTGAGCAGTTTCCAATCGGCGTCGAATCGATTCTTCCGATTCGCCCCGATCAAATAACCGTTTCTGCAAATCGGGTGCGGTTATGAAGATGGTCAGAGCATCCGGATATTTTTGAATTACCTGTTCCATCCCTTGCACATCGATATCCAAAATAACACCCACCCCCTGATGCCGATAAGGTTCTACCTCCGTAATCGGAGTTCCATAATAATCGAGCTGGTGAACAAGAGCATGTTCCAGCATTTCCTGATGGTTGATCGCTTCCTGAAACCGCTGCTTGGTCCAGAAATAATAGTGTATACCTTCGATTTCTCCAGGTCTTGGGGATCTGGTCGTCGCAGAGACCGATAGCCGAAGTGGACAAGGATTATTATCTCTTTTCAGGAGGTTCCAGATAGTGGATGATTTACCCGAACCACTAGGTCCAGAAATAATGATCACAGGAAACAAAGCTCGTACTCCATAAACGGCTTGGCGTAGTCAGAAGAGGCAATTTTATCTTAAGATCGATAGTAATTGATGACATTTGCTAACCGCAACCAATTGGAACATGGAAACCCGTTATCTTTCATCCAGAAAGGTAGACTTTATTGTGATATCGACAGGAGAACAAGTAAGTTTCCAAATTCGAAATATTATTCTATATTTTGCAATAATTCCTTTATTTTTTCAACAATTGTTTTCATTTCAACTACCTCGCGGGAAATTTGAGCATCCCCAGCTTTGGAACCAATCGTATTAATTTCTCGAAACATCTCTTGAGCAACAAATTCTAATTTTCTACCGGGGGAGTCGCTCTCATGCTGGATGATTTCATTCAATTGAACCAGGTGACTTTGCAAACGGGTAATTTCCTCGGCAATATCGGTTTTTTCTGAGAAAATTGCCACCTCGCGGATAATCTGTTCAGGTTCAATGGACAGCTTGAATTCTTGGAGATTTAGACGAACCCGATCTAAAAGACGTTTGCGGTATTGTTCTGAAACACTGGTAGCAAGGGAACGGATTTTGTTTAAATGATTTAAGATCAGTTGATGATAACCTTGCAATTCATTGGCCATAGCGAGACCTTCCTCTTCGCGCATTATTTCCAAAGATTGCAATGCTTTTACCAGGGTGTTTTCTACAGCTAACCATTCCTCTTCGGGGGGCTTGCCGCACACATTTGGTTCACTGATCACCCCTGGTAAAGCCAATAAGGAAGCGATTAGCGAAGGAACTAGCATGGCAGCTTGCGAATCGGTCGGAGCATTTAGATTAGAGTTGTCTTCTGACTCGTTCTTAGTTGACGATAATTTCACCAGGTTTGAGTTATTTTCATGGTTTAGGGATTGCGCAAAAAGAATTTGCTTTAGCCCCGGCACCCAATTGCCGAGCTGATCCAAATATTGCCCCAACACTTTTTGATTGATGGGATATTGATTATATTCATGGTGGCGATCGCAGAAGATCTGAATCACGATGGTGCCACGGCGAATCCATTTGCGGACCACCTTTTCCAATTCTGGTTCCAGCATCGGATATGGATCCGTTCCGCGCACCGTCACCTTCAAATGGCGGTTGTTTACAGCTCGGACACCAACAGTCAAGGAGAATTTTGCACTTTCGCATCGTGCTTCTCCGAAGCCAGTCATGCTAAGTAAATGATTCGCCACTTTTACCATTCGCCCTTGCTAACTCCTGCCATCGATTTTTCTTGTATTGTTGTATCTACAGTTGTTGTATCTACAGTTGATAGGTCTACAATCGTTATAATATTTATCTGGCGATTAATTCCCTAATCGAGTTTTTATTCCTTCGGATGAACTACGATTATCCGCATCAATGATTTTGGTTTGAATCACCAACAATAGAACCCAAGCAATGGAGAGATAGATAGTAAACCACATAAATTTATCCCCCGTTTTCGATCCGAATGAACTGGATCCGCCTGGACCTCCAAATGCCCCTGCCAATCCGCCCCCTTTGCCACGCTGAATGAGAATGAGAAATCCCATGAATAAGCCAATTAATATGACAAAAATATTCAAAAAATTGGCCCATCCCGATACTGCTAATAATCCCATAACAACCCTTTAACTAATGGTTATCGAATTCTTCCTTATTCTTAAACGGACATTGTAGTCCCTTTTCTTCGTTTGGGTAGATCTCTCGTCAAGAATTACCTAATAGTCAATCTTCATCTTTTGCTTGATATTCCCATTTTTGAGGAAATATTCTGGAAATCGTCTCAGGCAAAGAAGCGATCTTTCTGGGAAAGATTAAAATCAATATGAAATTATTCGGTCAGAATAGAGGAAGATTGATATAAATGATCAGAAATTGAACGAATGAATCAAAATAGATTAAAATTTGGTAAATGATATATAAATCGAACTTGAAACCAGGTTTGGACTCCAATCGATCCTCTTTGGTAAGAAAGAAGTTATAATCGAATTGGACGAATATTTTAAGGGGAAAAACTTGAATTCTACAGGTAAATCACCACGACCACTTGCTCTGCGCCGGGAAGGCCCCCATTTGATTATCGAATGGGAAGATCAGGTCAAATCCATGATTCCTTGGACTAAACTACGCAGAGAATGCCCTTGTGCCTCGTGCCAGGAAGAAAGAGCGAAGCCCCCAGATCCGTTCCGGATACTCAAACCCGAAGAAATCGCTGCTGGCCCCCCTTCACCCGTTAAAATGATCCCCAAAGGGTTATATGCCTACCAAATCATCTGGAATGATGGTCACGATACGGGGATATATTCCTTAACCTATTTACGATCCCTGAGCGATATTTCTGAAAACAACCCACCAGAACCAGATTCTAAATCGGTTCAGACTACCGAATAAATGAGAAAAGGAAAACGATTTCATTTTTGCCCGATGACCTTCTGAAATTCGGTTGAGGAGAATCTTCACTGAAATCTGAATTGTCCGAAAGAATTCAACAGTTGGTGCTGGCAAAACTCCGCAATTATCTACAATAATTGAACGATTGAAGATTATTGGTTCGTTGACAGAGAAAAAACAGGATCGCCTTGAAAAAAATTGCGGAAAAGGCTTGTAGAAGAGGCTCCTTCTATTTTAAATAATATTTTTAAAAAAGGAGACACTTCAAAAATGCTTATCACCAATAATATTCGCTGATTAGTTTGACCTAAAAATTGGAAACGAAAAGAGACAATATGCACCCACATGGATTGCCCCCGAAAGCCTCTTTACCAGGAATCCGGCAAGTAATAGCCGTGGCTTCGGGTAAAGGAGGAGTAGGAAAATCGACAGTTGCCGCCAATCTGGCCATTGCTTTGAAACAACAGGGATTCGAAGTTGGCTTGATGGATGCTGATATTTATGGTCCCAGTGTCCCTATGATGATGGGCTTGGGAGTAGTCGATCAGCAAACCACCCCTTTTCCGATCATCAAATACGGTTTAAAATTGATGTCGATGGGCTTTTTGGTCGATCCCAATCAACCGGTGATCTGGCGCGGCCCGAAAGTGGCCCAAGCCGTCGCACAATTTTTGACCCATATCGATTGGGGTATTCTGGATTATTTAATCATCGATCTGCCTCCAGGCACCGGCGATGCACAATTAACTCTCGTGCAAAGTGCCCCTCTGACAGGAGCCGTCATTGTCACCACCCCGCAGGATGTCAGTTTGATCGATGCCCGCAAAGCATTGCGTATGTTTGAAGAGGTGCGCGTACCGGTTATCGGCATTATTGAAAACATGAGTTATTTCATGGCGGATGATGGTAAAAAATATCATCTGTTTCGCGAAGGGGGCGGGCGTAAATTAGCGGATGAGTCACGAACCCCTCTATTAGGCGAAATTCCGATCGATCCTCAGGTGGGAGAATGTGGCGACTTGGGGGAACCGATGGTCTCTAAACACCCCTCTTCGCTCATAGCGGAAGTTTATCGCCAACTCGGGAGAATTGTCGTCCAAGAATCGGCCAAAGCTGCGCAAACAGGTAACTTGCCAGAAGTGCAATTGTAATCAAGCAAAATAATAAACAAAATGTGGATGCGGCACGAATTTGAATTTCAGCTCTGTATTGTCCAACAGAGATGTCCTGAAAGGTCGTTAGTCATCATTCCAAGGTAACGCATCCCAAAATGCCCACAATTTTGCATAAAACCCAAAACAGAAATCGTTTCTGAATCGAAAAATTCAGCTAACTTAATAACTTCAAGATGGACATTCAATAATTCGAATAAGTAATTGATATTATAAGTAATTGATATTAAAGGAACAATGGATGAAAGTAATGATTGGCCCCCCACCCCTGATGAAATTAGAGGGGGATCACTTAAAATTATTGCGACAAGCAGGATTCGATCCAATTTTTCCGGACAAACCGAAACAGATGCTCGAGGAAGATATTCTACGCCAAATGAAAGATATCAAAGCCTCTCTGGCCGGATCGGAGCCTTATTCGCGCCGCGTGCTTGAACAATTACCCCGTTTGAAGATCATCGCTCGTTGCGGGGTCGGTTGGGATGCCGTTGATACCGATGCGGCAACAGAACGGGGAATCGTGGTTACCATTGCCGCAGGAACCAATCAAGATGCTGTTGCCGAACATACGTTCATGTTGATGCTGGCCCTGGCCAAAAAACTGATTGTTCAACACACTCGACTGCAAAAAGGGGAATGGCCTCGAAATGCCAATTTACCCCTGCGGGGATCCACCCTCGGCCTGATCGGTTTAGGCCGAATTGGCAAAGCGGTTGCTCTACGTGGAAAAGCTTTTGGCATGAAAGTGATTGCCTTCGATCCCGTTCCCGACTCTGCTTTTGTTCAGGCTCAGAATATCGAATTACTTTCTCTGGATGAAGTAATGCAACAAGCCGATTGGATCTCTTTACATCTTCCAGCTTTCGCTCAAACCCATCATTTGATCAATCGGGCCAAACTGGCTCTAATGAAACCAACTGCCTTTTTGATCAATACCGCTCGCGGCGCTGTAGTTGAAGAAACAGCACTCTTTGAAGCACTGCGCGACAAGAAAATTGCTGGAGCAGGTCTCGATGTTTTTGAAAAGGAACCTCCAGGAGGCGAAAACCCGATTCTACATCTAGAGAATGTTGTGGCCACCGCCCATACCGCTGGGGTCGATCAAAAATCACGCGACGATATGGCCCGAGCTGCGGCCCAAGCTATTGTTCGAATTGCTGCTGGCGAATGGCCCACCGAGTGGATTGTCAATCCCGAAGTGAAAGCAAAATTCTCCTGGAATTGAGCACGAGATGATCTAAAAATCATTCAATCAATGAATATCGATAAACCGATTCTTTGCTTTCTCTAAGTAAGAGCCGGTTTTTCGATTTTCCGCCATTCGGAGTCAGTAATCGGATTCGAATCGATGAAGATCGATCTAGATCAATAAAGATGAGGATCAATAAAGATCGGGATCTAACTTGCTTAATTCAAGGTAAATTTTTCTCCCATAATTGGACAGCAGTCAATGATACAACCCAAAAAAAATCGGGGTTCGAATACGATCAAACTTTTTTAAGAATTTAAGATTCCGAGGGAACATCAAGGAACTATTCTTCGTAAGAAATGAAAAGACTAAAAAATGTTGCAATAATCTTTCTCCAAAACAAGATGAGATACCTAAATTGGGTCCATAAAATCAAATAACCGTAGGATAGTTTAAGTAAGTTCATTACAAATTGATTGCTATATCCAAGAAATAGTTGATTCCTATCTGCAAAATAACGAGGCAAAACCGAACATGATGGTTCCAGATTCATCGGATTCAAATAATCCCCAAGCAAATTCCAACAGCGGAAACAGGGCAAATGGTCAAATCCCTTTAGATCCATCTTCATCCTCATTTTCTTCATCTTCTTCGTCTAGTTCAACTGCCAATCCACATGGGGGTAGTGATCAAGAGTTGAAGAATCCAGAAACAAGTAACGTTTTGGATCAAAATAAAGTAAGCGATTCTTTACCAAACGAAACTGGGTCAATAGGCTCTTTAGTTGCAAGTAGTACTGGAAGAGACCGGGGGAATCTAGCTCGGCTCCGAAGTTCGGCATTCTTGGAAAACATGGATATTTTCCTGGGTGGATTGGTCGTCATCTTTGCATTTTTAATCTCGTCGTTTGCCGCCAAGAACAACGATATCTGGCAACATTTAGCTGTTGGTAAACTGTTAGCCGAGGGGAATTATTCGTTTACCCAAGAACCATTCAGCTTAAATACGAGTGGCGAACCTTGGATCAATCACTCCTGGTTGAGCGATTTACTCTTGTATCAGATTTACTCGAAAATCAGCCCAGCAGCAACGGTCGTTGTCAAAGCGTTGCTCATCGCATTGCTTGCCGTGGTTCTGATATTGACAAAACCAAATCGGCAAACCCTCTGGGCGAGCTGTTGCGCAGTGATTTTTTTCTTACTCGCCTCTTCGCCGCGATTTTTATTGCAAACGACGATCGTATCGATGTTGCTCATGGGCATTACCCTGTGGCTATGCGAAAACGAAACCTTATTGAAAAATCCGAAGCGATTTCTTCTCTTGATAGGATTACTACATCTATTCTGGGTCAATCTGGATCAATGGTTTATTCTGGGACCGATGATCCTATTTTTATATTGGGTAAACGGTTATCTATTATCCCCGCAAGAGATATTAGCGAGCTGGAGAGACCAGGGTTCCGAAGCGTCAAAAGCAAGCCGAAGCCGATCGGCCAATCCTTATCTATACCCGCTGTTGATAGCAATAGCAGCTACCTTTTTGAACCCGTATTTTCATCGAGCATGGGTTTTCCCGATCGAGATTTTTGGGGGCGAGATAGCAACCGTCGCCAAAGAAGATCCCGAATTGAGAAGTTTTTTTACGGGGATTTTCAATGCGCATATTCTCCGCTTCGATAATAATGTCTATAGCCCAGCGATTGCCATAGGTATCTACGCATTATTTCTGTATGGTCTAGTCAGTTTTGTTTTCAATATATTGCGTTTTCGCTGGGTCCATCTCGCTCTCTGGATCTTACTGGGTCTGAGTGTTCTGATCAATCTCAGGATGATGCCATTTTTCGGAATTGTTTCGGTTGCCATAGGGAATTATAATATTGGACAATTTTTGCGTTATTTAGGCGATAAGCAGTTCACCGCTCAGGAATTATCCCTCTTGGGTTTGGGGCGATCGCTAGGGCGCACCGCGAGTTTAGCTACGGTAATCTTACTGATTTTGGCCTGCCGGCCAGGCTGGTTGAATATCTTTTATGACAATCCCCGCCTGGCCCGGTGGATGGTTTGGGAATGTAAGCCAGATCCAGCGATCGCGGAGCCGTTGCAAGAATTGCAAAAGATGCACGAATCGGGACTGATTCCTCCTGGAAGCCGAGCCTTGTTCCTCCATACCAATCCAGCAATGTATGCTGCGTGGTTTTGCCCAGCGGAAAAGACATTCTTTGATTACCGTTTTGCGGTCCATCGCCATTCGATTGTCGATTTTATCGAACTCCGCAAAGCATTTAATGGTTCAGCGAATCCACCCGAGAATATCTTACCTTTACTAGAAAAATATCAGATAACCCATTTGATCCTCGGCTCGGAGAATCCTCTCGAGAACGAAGATTTGATGAACCGGATATCGTTTACAAGCCGTTCGTTACTGGGTCAAGGCTGGACACCGTGGCTTGTCCGAGGTCGACTGTGGGTATTGGGGCGTAATAACTGTACCAATCTAACGGCAGAACAGAAAAAAGCACTCACCTTCGATCCGATTAAAACCTTTCTGGACGAATCGCGTTCGGGGGAATCCATGAAAGAGCCAGAAATAGCACCATCGTTAGCTCAGCCCGGTTGGTTAGAATCCTATTGGGATCAACCCCCACCAACTCCGGTGGAAGTAGAGAATTCTCTAAGTTATCGAATTTTGTATCAGGTCTATTCAAACCAAAACACTCAAACTCGTGTTGCTAATTTAGCAAATTTACTCTTACTAACGGGAGGAGCCGGGCAAATAACGAATCCCATTCGGCTCATTCCAGGAATCCATTCGCAAGATACGCTGAATTCGTTACTGTTATTGGCCGCGCGCTCGGCTCGCCAGGCGATTGCGGAGAATGGCGAAATACCGGATGGTTATCTCCGTTTAGCGCAGGTATACGATCAATCGATTGCAGCACTGCCAGAGATGCAACAGATGAACGCTATCTGCAATTATGCCCGTGCAACCATGCATGTGACTCCAGAAACCGTCGATCGATTCATGGCTTATGAGATGGTTAAATGCTGTGAATCATTACTGAGTTATAACCTCGGCGGTTTCCCTTATTCCCCTGCTAGCCGATTTGATATGGCAGCGGTATTCAACAATAAATTAGCAGAATATATCGCAAAAACACCGGATAATATCATCTCTCCTGAAAATAAAGACCGGATGATTAAGCAAACCAAAGACTTCAAGCCGCGCGGCTTTCCGATGAGTCTACCGAAATTAGTCGAGGAGAATACCAATAATTATGAAAATGCTTGTGCCGCGAACGATCCTGCACTCGTGCGTGCAGAAATTGCACAGTATTTTGGTCTCTATCTCGATGCGTTGCGAGAATATTCGAATGCTCTGGATGTGCTGTCCCAACCTGAACAGCTCGCAAAAACAGATCCATCCGATCTCTGTTTATACAAAATGGCAGCTATAGATATCCTTCTTCTTCAAGGCCAAATCGAACTGGCCTATAGTCTATCTCAAGATGTCGAAAAGATTTTCAATGAAAACAAGACCAACCAAAAATTTCTGATGAACTTTAATCAATCACGGCGAGCAGTAACAACAATCGCTCAGAATCGGATTGCAAAACTGAAACGTCAACCCAGTTCCAATCCCATCCCCAGTATTCCGATTATCGAATCCTATTTTCCAGAACAGCGTATTCGCGTTCTCTATCTTTCTGGCAAAATAGCGGATGCTGTCCGCGAGCAAAAAGCGTTCTCCCAACCTCTCTTCGATCGTTTTAATCGAGTTGGCAAACCCTTTTTCTTGAATAAAGCTACCCAGAAAGATCTGATAAACTCCGTTTTGCAAAAAAAATTGTCTGCTTCTCTTTTTGCGTTTCAGATGCCCAAGCTATATTCCTTTCAAGGATTTGGCACCCCAGCTCTTCTCGATTCTGTGATTCATAACTCTTCCATAATCCTTCTTCAAGCAGAAGATCAGCTTCTTAGCAATTACTTGCAATTTCTCCGCCAGGTACATCTCAGTTATCTAAAATTAGGCTTGATGTGTCTGGAAGGGGGGAATCTCAAAGATGCCATTTATTATTTCGAACAATCGCTGGATCTCAAAGGGATACCTCTGAATTATCCGACAACCGAAATTGCACGCCAGTATATTCGATTGCTCAAATATAAACCTGGCACTACGACGGAATCAGCAGATAAAACAACTGCGAAGGATCCAGAACCCAACCGTAAAGAATCGCAATTAAACAAGGGGCAAAAAAAAGGATCTGAAAATGGGCCAGGAGATCTAAAAGAATCTCCTAAAAAATAAATGGCGATATTTGCCAATCGATCAGCGAAGGATTGCACAGCGAATTCAAGAAAGATATTCAAGAGAGGAATTCAAGAAAGATATTCATGATAGCACAACGGTTGAATGGGCAACAGCTCGCGGGAACGATGCGTGAAGAACTTCGCTTACGATGTGAGCAATTCGTAGCTACAGGGAAAGACCGCCCTCAGCTAGTAGCCATTTTGGTAGGAAATCACCCTTCGAGTCGATTGTATGTCAACAGCAAAAAAAAGGCTTGTGAAGATTGTGGACTACTAAGTCAAGTTCACGAATATCCGGAGACGATCTCAGCAACCGAGCTACTCGATCAGATCCAGAAATTGAATGAAGATCCGCTCGTTCATGGTATCTTAGTACAGCTTCCATTACCCCCTCATCTAGATAGCGATACGATTTTACACGCAGTTCATCCTCTCAAAGATGTTGATGGATTCCATCCAGAAAATGTGGGTCTATTGGGACTCGGAAGCCCACGTTATTTACCCTGCACCCCCTTTGGGGTACAACAGATGATTCAGAGATATGGCATCCCTACGCGCGGCAAATCGGTCGTCATTCTGGGCCGTAGTAACATTGTCGGCAAACCATTAGGTTTAATTCTAATGCAAAAACCGACGGCTAGATTTCCTCAAGGGGGGGATGCCACCGTAACCATCGCTCACTCCCAAAGTGCACATCTAAAAGAAATTACACAATCAGCCGAAATATTGATTGTTGCAATCGGAAAACCACGAATGGTAACCGCAGAAATGGTTCGACCGGGAGCTGTGGTGATCGATGTAGGCATTCATTCCGTTGGTGGCAAAGTTGTTGGGGATGTGGATGCAGAAAGCGTGGAGAAAGTAGCAGCAGCTCTATCCCCGGTACCCAAGGGAGTTGGGCCAATGACCATTACGATGCTACTTTTTAATACTCTCCAAGCAGCGGAATTACAACAATCGCCAAAACATTAACCTTTGATATAATAAATGGATAGTATTTGACCTGGGAACACAATATACTGGGATAAAATCACTTGGGCTATCACACAGGGATTAATACACTGAGATTAATACTTTGATGGAAACTCCTGGTTATCTGGGTATATTCACTGCAAGGAATGATTGATCCAATGGATCTAAATTTGACATTTGCTACGCGAATCGGCCTGAATTTACTAGCGTTACTAGGATTGGCTGTGGCATTTTGGCTTGGCAAAAATATTATTGTTCCCTTCACCATGGCCGGATTACTGGCAATGCTCCTATATCCTGCGGCCCGATTTTTTCACAATAAGTTGCGATTGCCGTGGTTGATGTCGGTACTCAGCA
Organism: Planctomycetota bacterium; assembly: GCA_021809185.1. Taxonomy (GTDB): domain Bacteria; phylum Planctomycetota; class Planctomycetia; order Gemmatales; family Gemmataceae; genus JAKBAI01. Next base: position 1,741 of record JAKBAI010000114.1, on the reverse strand, counting down.
TGATCATTTTACTTATCGTTTTGAATCTTGGTATCTTTATCGGTCTCGGTTCATCGATTCCCCGATTATTGCAAGATCTACCCAATCCTGCGAATGAAGAGGAAATTGAAGGGGCTTATCGCAAAATGCGGCAACAGATCGCGAATATCTGGCCGACTTCGATCGATAATGTTTTCCCGCCTGAATCCAAAGATTCTCGACTTTTTGTCTATATTCGAAAATTCTTCGAGGGGAATTTTGTCCTGGAAGAATTATTAGGGGTTAGCCGATACGGGTTCTCGCTTCTTTGGGAAAGTGTCTTGATTCTCTTTCTTTTGTTGTTTCTATTACTAGAAGGGGAAATGCTGGCACGATTTATTCGAGAAATATTCGGCTCGAGTGCCTCGACTCAATCGTTAGTAACGGGAGCCATCGAAGAAATCATAGAAGCGGTGCGTGCCTATCTAGTCTGGCGAACGATTGTCAACTGTGGTCTAGCGATGTTTTTGGGTGTCATGTACCAGCATCTCGGTTTGCGACAACCGTGGACCTGGGCTTTGCTGACCGCTATTTTGTGCTATGTTCCTTATATTGGGACGATTATCGCTGGCATTCCTCCTATTCTTGATGGATTGATCTATTCCCCAACCCCCCTCATTGCATTATATGTTGGAATCCTCTATATCGCGGTAGTTACTTTTGAAGGGTACTGGATTGTTCCCGTGGTCATGGGCCGCAGCTTAGATTTGAATGCGACAACGGTATTGTTGTCCTGTCTATTCTGGGATTTGATCTGGGGAACCCCGGGCCTATTTCTGGCGATGCCTCTCATGGCCGCTGTCAAAGCAATTTGTAGCCATGTACCTGGTTGGGAGCCGTGGGGACAATTGCTCGGTACAGAGGCATTTTCTCATCGCAAGAAAAAGGAAACAAATGGCACCGTTGAGACTACTAAAAATGATCCCTCCAGTAAGGAACTCTCTATATCATCCCTTGTGAAAGCAGAACAAAACAATTCCTCTACCCCCGCTGTGCCCCAAGACGATTTTTTCCCTACGAATCATTCCGTTCACCACTCTCCTACATCGAATCACAGCTCGGTTAGCAATCACAACCAAGCGAACAATCATCATCCTCGTAATCCTACGGATGCAAATCATTCTAATCTAGATGATTAGTAGAAATAAGTAACTTTTCTAGCCTTTCCCAAATCCGAAAAGATAAAGATATCGATTCGATTTCATTCTCTCTATCTCGATAATCGTAAATCTATACGAAGATGATTTCTCGGTGATAGAAAGCGAGGTAAGCAGAAAACCACTCGCGTTCTATTGTCTCTTTATTATCTCTTTATTGTGGAAATTTGCGGCAAAATCATTGAAAATAGAGTCGAAACCAAAGATTCTTTTTATTCAGCAATCGATCGAGATCAATCGACGATCTATTTTCGTTTGATCACCAGGAATTGTCGAAGACCTGTCCATCCGCAGGGTTGAGAGCGAGATTCCAACTAAATTGGGTCACTGCCGAGCTTATGGTTCGAACACTTCCATCCATCATACCCAAATTGATGATTTGGGGGTGCATGCTTTGCATTCTCGATGGATCCGCACTCATGGGATTTACCCCACATTGAGGTAGAGGATAATTAATTCCGAAATTGAGCCCTCCCGACAAATAGGATGGATCAGGACTGTAAGGGCCATAAGTAACCTGAGTCGAAAAGCCACTGAGTGGCCAAGCCCAGACATTATACGCTTCC
>JAKBAI010000113.1 GCA_021809185.1 Planctomycetota bacterium | reverse complement strand
CTGGTCGATACCTATTCGGCATTACAGCGAGAGGTATTTTTAAAGACTTTCCCCTGGATCATCTCGGTTTTAGAAGCAAGCTTTATCGGTTTGTTGTGTTATTTTGATACCGGCTTGCATAGCCCATTTCGATATTACTATTTATTGTCGCTGATCTGTTGCGCAATTCGTTATTCGAATTGGATTACCTATTTGACCTGCGCTTTAGATTGTTTGAGTTTTCTGGGATTATCGATCATGCTCCCGGCAGAGAATTCAGGTTTTTCGACATTCCTATTGATAGTCGTTATGATGTGGGTTACGGTTTCGGTGAGTGCGCTCTCCAATTTGATCAAATCGACATCGGACCAATTGCAACTGTTAAATCGGGAATTGCAGAATAATCAGATGATGTTGGAGTCACGGATAGAAGAGGGGACAAGACAATTACAAGAAACCCAAGCCCAACTGATGCATCAGGAAAAAATGGCAGGGTTTGGCTTGCTAGCAGCAGGGATCGCGCATGAAGTGGGTAATCCTTTAACATCGATCAGCTCGCTGGTGCAGATGTTGGATAAAAGACCCCATGATGAATATACTCATGATAAGCTGAAATTAGTAGCAGGCGAGCTGACGAGAATCCAGGGGATCTTGCGCGAATTAATCAATTTTAGCCGACCGGCGAGTTTAGAAAAAACTCGCTTTCAACTGCGGGAAATAGTTCAGGAAGCATTGGGGATTGCCAAGTTTTACAAAGGGATTCAATCGCGGCAATTGACCAATGAAGTACAGCGTGAATTGCCCTATCTATTTGGCATTAGGGATCAGCTCGTTCAGGTGGTGTTCAATCTGATTCTCAACGCGATCGACGCCACAGCGAAGGGGGGATCGATCTGGTTGAAAAGCGAGTGGAACGGCCAGAAGATTTGTTTAACGGTAGCGGATAATGGCTCAGGTATTGCCGCGGACCAGCAATCTAAACTATTTCAACCCTATTTCACCACCAAAAAACAGGGGACCGGATTGGGGCTGTTTGTTACACGTAAGCTGGTCGAAAATCATGGTGGCAAAGTGAGTTTTACTTCGGAATTGAACCAGGGTACTTTATTTAGAGTTGAACTACCCGTACCAGAAGAAACAGAAAATCAGGCCAATAGTCAGGAGACCCCTCCGTATTCGGCATTTTCTGAATTAGCAGAGAACGGGAGGATTTAGAGAATGATGGCACAACGCAACGGCGGGATTCCAAGAATTTTAATTGTCGACGATGAACCGATTATTCGCGAGACATTAGCCGAATATTTGCAACAGCAAGGATTCATAACTCAGAGCTATGGTTCAGCGGAAGAGGCGGTATTGAGAGCAGCGGAATACCGGTTCGATATAGCTCTTTGCGATGTCAATTTGCCTCAAATGGATGGTCTGGAATTACTGAAAAAGCTTCTCAATATCAATCCAGAAACCTTTGTTATTTTAATTACTGCGTATGCCACGGTGGAAAGTGCGGTCGAGGCTTTCCAGTTGGGTGCGCAGGATTATTTGATGAAGCCAATTATCCTAGATGAAGTACTGAATAAAGTTAAACGGTTGCTTCGCCTGAGTGATCTGAATCAAGAAAATCAATGGTTGCGGCGAGAGTTAAATCGCAACGAAGAAAAAACACTCGTTCTGAGTAACCACCCGTTGATGAAACCGATTTATGATCTAGCCAAGCGGGTCGCCCCCACGAAATCGACCGTTTTGATTCAAGGGGAAAGTGGGACGGGTAAAGAGGTCATCGCTCGATATATTCATCAGCATATAGGGATACGGCCAGAGGAGGGGCGATTTGTCGCGGTTAATTGTGCTGCCATTCCGAATGAATTATTGGAGAATCAGCTCTTTGGTCACCGGCGCGGTGCCTATACCGGCGCAGATAAAGATACGCCAGGGATTTTCGTCCATGCGGGACAGGGGACGGTATTTCTCGATGAAATTGGCGAAATGCCTTTGCCGACTCAAGCTAAACTTCTCCGAGTTATTGAACAAAAAGAAATTTTTCCGGTAGGTGCCAACGAACCGATCTTGGTCGAAGCTAGAATTATCGCTGCCAGTAATAAAAATCTAGCCCGTGAAGTGGAAATGCAACGATTCCGGGAAGATCTTTTCTATCGCCTCAATGTCGTAACTTTGAAGTTGCCCCCACTTCGAGAAAGACGCGAAGATATCCCCGAACTTGTCAATGCCCTTTTAGCCAAACATACTCAATCGATGGGTAAACGAATTGCTGGGGTCTCGCACGAAGCACTGCAATATCTCATGAATTCGCCCTGGAAGGGGAATATTCGTGAACTGGATAATGTCCTTCAACGTGCGGTGATTCTCAGCGATGGGCCGATAATCCAGATTGCTGAATTACCTTCCGATTTGCTCACGAGTGTAAATGATCCGCTTCTCACCGATCAATTAGAGGAGGCCCTTAAACATTATGAACGAATTCATATTGAACGAATTCTAAAAATGACAAATGATAAGCGAGAAGCAGCTAAGCGCTTGAATATCGCGCTTTCATCTTTATATCGCAAAATCGAATATCTCAAAATTCAAGTACCCACCGAGGGGCGTTCCTAAATCCCTTTTGGGGTCGCTCTCTTCTGAGATTATTTCTGAGATTATTTCTGAGATTATTTCTGAGATTATTTCTGAGATTATTGATCTTTCTCGATAAGACATCGTCTGAAATCGTATCGGTATCGATCTGATTATGGATTTATCTGATGACTCAAGTTGTCGGGATGATTCGCGCTAGAATACTTAAAAATGAGCTAAGCAATATTTGAATAAAATACATATTCAAGAAAAACATCTTTACGGAATAAATAGAAAATCAATTACTCAATCTAATCTCTAGAAGAATAAAAATCAAAAGGGAATGTAATCGCGTTAAAAATTGAAATTTAACGCAAATTCCATGCAAATTAATTCCATAAATATTGCTAATTCTTTATCCAGGACATACATCAAAGAGGAATTTGGTACAAACACATTACATGAAAAAGCAGGTAACTGTAAGTAAATAGGGAAATCCGTTAAAAAGAGGATTCCAAACTCTGTCTAATGAATTTTCGGATAAGTTGCGCAGTTGTTACTCCCTGTTCTTCAGCAAGCATTTCTAATTGTTCCACCTGGTTGATGGGGAGCAATAAAGAAATCTCCACGACTTTGGAATCAATATTTCGAATTTCTTCGTGTTCCAAACTGGATGTTGGTGAGGGATAACCAAGGGTTGTAATCATGTTCTCCTTCTCTGGAGAGAATTTTAACGGAGCACCAAAAATATTTAATCCGATTGCTCCTCATCGCGATTAAATCCGAAAACAAATCACACTAATTAGATCTAAATCAATCTTATTTGAATCAAAACTACTGGAATGCTCTATGAAAGAGGTTCCAGAGATTTTGAAGTTCACATATTTAAAAGAATTAAATCTATATTATTTTCTAATAAATTTATCTGCTCTTCAGATTTTACCTATTTATCTTATTAAATCTCTACTGGTTTAATTTCTATTTTGCGGATATTTCTTAATCAGTTCAAAACTAGAGTTCCTAATTTGATAATCAATTTTATACTCAATTTGATAATCAATATGGTAGTAAAGACCTCTGAATTTCTGAATCAATTTAAGGGAAATACCTTAAATATATAAGCATTTTAATTGTTCATTTTCAAGGGTTTAGGAAAATACTTATCCTCTTTTCATAAATAAATCACAATTAGATTGTTAATGATAACAAATTAAACCTCAAATCCCTATTATTGTTACAAATAATAAATTTATTATATCTAAAAAAAACAAATCGAATAATTAGTTAGATATTTTTATTCGTTAAAATAATTTTCCCACAGCGATCGAGCTGAGTTTGAAGTTCATTTTCCAAGCGATTGGAAACAAATTCGGCCTGTTCGGGACGATCTCTCAACGCCAAATGAACCCAGCCAATCACTGTTCGACAGATACTTTCATCATCCAGATTTCTTGAAAAATTTCTCGAGGAGAAAGCTAATTCATTACTATCAACCCGCCTATCTGCACTTTTTTCTGGTGTTATCGATCGAGTAGTAACAGCTGCGAATCGTGCTGCGGCTTCCAGTAAAGGCAATCTCCCCTCGATTACTTGGAAGATAATTTCCTTTTTGGTAGCTAATCTGGCATCCAAAGAAGATAAAGATTTTTGATCGACTTCCATCTCGGATATATTCAAATCCATAAAATTAACCTTATTCTGAGTGAACGAATCTCTCCAAATCTCTTGATGGGAATCACCTTGATTGATTTCATCACGAACATTTTCATCATTTCTAATCAATTCATGTAAAATATGAATCGAATGAAATAATCTGGGTTGAATTTCCTCATCACTACTACTTACAAAATAGATTCGACCGAATTAACAAAGGTAATTAATTTTTACCAGACTAATGATGTATAATTCCTCTAAATATCTTTTATATAACAAAATCCTAAAGCAATAATTATGCCGAATTATTTTTTTTATCGTTTTATGATCACAAGTTCTTTATTTATAAGGGTTTATAGATAATTATTGCGGATTAGTCTCGTTCCTTTTGGAGTTTCTTCGCGCAGAATGTTTGCATTTTGTGCTAATATTAGTACTTTTTAGGGGAATTGATAAGCCTAGATTGGACATTTTTGGTAAAGTGACTTGAGTAAAAAAGTTGATTTTCTTAGCTTTGATGCTTTTTTGAGCATGAAGATGATTTTTTCAAGCAAATAGCGATTATAGGATCAAATTTAGAGGATATCAAGAATTGGAACTAAACCACTTTTTATCAATCCCCAACATTCATTTTTCTCTAGGTATTCTAAGTTCTGCAAGCATAATAATAAATCAAAGTTAATTGAACTTAATGAATTATTTTCAGTTTTGATCAATATTTTCAATAAAAGTTCTGAAGATTGTGTTTCTATGGCGTATATTATTTGATAAAACAATGGTATTGGGTAGTTCAGGTAATTTTTAACTGAGGTTTGAATCGATTAGCTTTGGAATCACCAATTTTTGGAGATTAGAAAACAAACAAACAGATTTTGGATGTATTTGATATTATTTGACATGAATCGAAGAAAGATTTTTTTAGGATAGTAGCCAGTTCTGTGAATTAAATAATGAGTCTAATTGTTACAGATTATTTAAAATAGCATTTCTATCCTAGGATATAATGAAGTAATCGAGTTAGATGGAATCGAGTTATAATTTTTGGGAACTTAGAAATATTTTTTCTCTTTAAAATTTCGGTTTTTGATGAATCAAGATTTACCCAATCAACGCAAAAAGATGAATGAATACTGGCAGAGAGCATTTTCCTGGAGATCATGAGCAATGGCAGAAAAGAATAATCCAGACAAAGGCATAAATCCTTTCGAGGAGTCGGAACAGAAGTCAATCCCTCGAGATCCGCTAGCAAGGACAGGTTCAAAACCAGAAATTCCGCCCCATGCAGAATTAATAGATGATGATTTGGATGATGATGACGAAATAAGTTTTAATGTCACCGCTAGTCCTCGTGAAGGGGCATCCGCGATCATCCCGATGGCAAATCTGGTCGAAGGCGGGGAGAGCGGGTTATTGCGGACCTCCTGGGCTGAGTTAATCGTTAAACCGTCCCCATCTTCATCTACTGTAGATATTAGCCAAGGGATATCTCCGCCGATTAAAATCGATGCGTTTTCTGACAAAGATATTCTCGAGCGGATCGTAGCTGAAGAGCGAGCTGCTGGGCGAGTTCCACCGGTCTTACCTGTGTCGGATGAACAAAGCGATCTTCTGGAAGCCGAGGCCATCATCGAAGGGACTTCGCTCCACGATTCTATTCATGCCGATCATGATTTAATCCCAGAAGCCGGTCCGCGCAGTGCATCTTCGGTTGATTTGGCTGCTTTGTTGAGAGAAGGGCTACTCGATGCTAAGGATCGTCAATCGAATTCGTCTATTCAATTTTCGGTACCCAAATCTTCCATCGATATTGCTAAGAAATTGCCGCGAAAAAGTCAAAACGAGATTAATCTGGAACAAGAGGCAAAGAAACCAGGATCCTCCCCAAGTTCACCTCAAAACATCCCAGCTGTTTCGCGGGATAATTCATCCTCTGTTCCAAATTTCCAAGAGCAATTTGCTATAAAATACCCCACGCCAATACCGAATACTTCGATTCCAGGTCCAGCCGAAAATAATTCAGAAGATGTTGAAGATGCTATCGATATGGGCATTACAGCAAACCCTACCGATTCAGGGCGATCGTCGATTTTTGATGCGCTTCTCAACGAAGTAGATATCAAGAATCTCGATAGTGCTTTTGAAGATTCGAACCCTTCAGATATTGCTTCGGCCAAGAATTCTAATTCTGGAATTTTATCCAGAGGGAAAGGGCTGACAGGTGGCGGAAAATCGACCAATCAACTTGATCAACAAGGGGGTTCTACAGGGCATCGCAACGCCAATATGACTCAACCGCAGATCGATTTTCCAGATACCGATGAAGCGGTCCCTTTATCGGGTTATATGAGCAAATCCCCTACAAATCCGCTGATAGATCCAGGATCACAATGGTTGGTGAATCTTGATGAAGAATCGTCACCAAAATCAGGATATTCTTCCCATCATGATGACGATGAAATGTTAGGAAACAACGATTTATTCAATCCTGAAGAATCGGTTGATTTGTATTCCGAACCGATGATTGAAACCGGTTTGACTGCTTCAGGCAGTTTGCAAATTAGCGAAGAGGAACTCGATTTGGCCAAAAGGCGTGCGAAGATGATCGAATCCTCTTCAATCGATTTGAGTTCCCACCCCTCTGCGATGAATTTAGATTTAGAAGATGACGTTCCGTCGTTTATGCGCGAGAATTTTGGTAATTCACAGATGGCACCTCCTGTTCCAGGTGCCTCGATTGTGGACGATTTTGATGCTCTAAAAGGATATACCGACCCGACTCATTCAGGTAAAGAGGATGACGATGATGCGGCGATCGATTTGTCGATGCCCGATTTTGGAACTCTCTCCGAGGATGATCGTGTCGATCTATCGACAGATCGATTGGGTGCCAATGTTGTTTTACCGATCGGTACCAATCAAGATAATCGACCGAAAACGCCTAAATCGGTAACCAATTATAACATACCCGCAGGGGATAAACAATCGTCTGGCAAGTCCCCCTTATTTGAATCGAATCAGCTCGTTCCCACCGCAACGAATATTAATCTCGATGATTTGGATGCTCGAGCAACTCCGAAACGAAAATCCTCCCCTAGTTTGCCAGAAAAGAGGCAACCGATATCGACTCAATCCGGATTTACGACTCCGTCTTTGAGTTCTCTGAATCCTGAACCTGTTTCATCTAATCGAGGGCTTTATCTCGGGATGGGGGTCGGTGTGGTGGTAGGTCTTGCCGTATTTGCAACGGCTTGGCTAACCAATCTGTTGCCGAATCTTGGTAGCAATAACAATCCCCCTGTGGCGGATGTATCGAATTCGAACAATCGATTACCGCGAAAAACAACTCCTGATGTTTCTGTGGTATCGGTGAGCGATGCCCGGCAGTTTTTTGATGAGGGCAATTTAAAGAAAGCTTTGGAAGTATACAGCCAATTAGGGGATGATCAGCTCGAGGTACTGACCGCAAGGGGGCAGACTCGTTGGCTAGATTATTTACGATCCATCGGGGGGAACAATCAGAGAGTGGATATTAAAAATGAAGCGGCCAAAAAAGCGATTGCCGATTTACAGAAATCGATTGAGGTATGGCAGCTCGGTTCTCAAAACCCCAGAAATGAAAGAATGGCTGTTACTGCGGTTCTCTGGCTCGGTTTAATCGATGAAGCGAGTGGGCAAGGGAACAAAGCGTTGAAGCATTATCAGGACCATTTAACTCGATTTTCAGAGGACAATCGCCGAATTTTGCAAAGTGCCATCTCCCGTTTGCGCTTGCGATTGATCGAGGAAAACAAACAGGCCCTGCTTCATCAGCCTAAGCAAAATTCTCTAGTCCGTGCCACTCCGATGATCGAAATTCCCGTAACCGATCTCGTCCTCGGATTCACGATGTTATTGATTCAAGATGCGGGACAATCGGGGACAACTCAACCCGCTGCAAAAAAAGATTCTGGAAATACGAAAAATGAAGATAAATTAGGAAAAGCGGGATCACTCACCGAAGCGGGCCTTTATTTTTGGGATGCAATGATTGCCGCAGCATCTCATAATTATGCTCGCGCGACCACTCTCTTGCTGAGTGCCCAAAAAAGTCATCAGCAGCAATTTTTGGCTCATCCATCAAAAGGACTAAACCCTTACACCGATCCCCGCGAAGAAATGTTTTTGGTTTGTTGTGATCAGCTAATGAAGTATTGGACACTGCGCGAGAAAATTTACCAGCAACCCGGTGCCGAGGCGATCGTTCAAAACAGAGGGTTTCCTAGCGCTATCGATTTTCTTGTCCGAGATAGTGAAACTCTGAAATCGGCGCTGGTAGAATTAGCTAAACGCCTCAATATCCCGAAAGAAGGAAATACGCAACAATTGATCAACCGCGCGCTTGATGATTTGCTCAAGGCCAAGATGGAAGCAGAAACAGCTAGTAAAATTTCTAAAGAGATGTTGGGGCAATTAAACCGGCAGATGATTGTTGCAAATGAAAAAATTGATAACTTGGAATCAGTGAATAAAAAGATCCAAGACCAGTTGACTGCCATCAATGCTTCGCTGGAAAAAGCGGGGGAAAAAGGTTCGAATCCGCAAGATATCATTGCATCTTTGATTGCAAAAAGAGATGCGGAGATGACAAAACTTCAGGTTGTTTATCGAACGCTCAAAAGAGCAAAAATTATTGACGACCAAACTGCTGCTAACGATTTACCCGCAAAACTGGAGCAGGCATTATCGAACTATGCTCGCATCAATTCAGCCAAAGACGGTATATCCCCCGTTGCTCGATTGCTACTGGGATCTACTTCATCCGCTGTTTATGCAACGAATCTGCAAAAACAGATGAAAGAGGTTCAGAATCAATTGGTCCAGGAGCAGAGCCGAGTAAGACAATTAAAGGATACGTACGATCGCCAACTAGTATTAGATAAGCAACAATCGGATAAAAAGTTATCCGAAACCGAAAAATATTATGAATCTCTTCTCAAACAGAGCCATACACCGGTACAATCTTTGGATATGTGGTTGATGATCTTAGACGATTTTCAGAATATCGACCAAATTCCTACAGCGCTAATGGATGTTCAAATCGTCGAAGCCGATAATAAGATAGACGAAATCAATCGTGCCAAAACTGGCTTGATCCGGGCATTAGCATTGCGAAATCAAGGTAAATTTGCGGAATCGCAAAATCAGTTAGGTGTTGTTGGTAAGAGTCCGGCACTGACCAACAATATGGCTTTGAAAGCCCGGTTTCAGAAAATAGAAAATGGGCTAAGAAATCCGGAATCTCTTCTTGCACAAACGGGGGGATCTTCCGGAGAAAATTCATTGTCCAACTTAGAAACTTTGTTGAAACGGTTCCCCAAAGAGAAATTTGCCAAAACCTATGCGCAACTAATAGCTAAAAGAGCAGAATTGAAGTTAGAAGGGGGGGATCTCGCTGGTGCCAGTGCCGATATTAAAGAAGCAATTGAATTAGGCACAGGGGCCATCGCCTTTCTAACTCAGGCAAAACTAGCGGAGCGAACAAAACAATGGCAAATTGCAGAAAATTCTTTCCAGCTCGCAGAAAATCAGGCTCCGCAGGGATCGCGAATTCAACGGGAAGCTAGATTAGGTAAGCTGCGCGTTCAAGTGCAGAAACTCCAGTCAAATTCTGAAACTTCGAATCAAAAATCAACCGGTAATTCTTTGAACTCAGCAGAGAATAAAGTGAGCTATTTCTCTGGGAGTGAATGGTTTGAACAGCTACGAAATAGCTGGCAAATGTCTCTATTTTGGGAGTCGATCGTTTTGCAATCGGTTTTTTTTATGGATTCCGGTTCGGATTCGAGTAAAGAGATAAAATTCCCCTTTACTGCAAAAATAAAAGAAAATACAAAATTAGAAGAAAAAAAGCAAATAATCGTAGGTTTTGATAATAAAGATTGGGATGATCTGATGGTTCAAGCCGAAGAACTCATCCGAAGCAAAGAATATCATGGTCATCTCATCAAAGCCGATCTACTAACACAGCGCGGTAAATATACTGAAGCTTTGCAGGAATTCACCTTGGGGTTGAAACAGCTTGGCAAAATTCCTGTTGAATATGAAGGTACTCTAGATCGTATCTTAAAAAATCATCCAGGGTTGCAACAACCCGAAGGATCGGGAAGCGAGAATCCAGATGTAGCTCAACGGTTCTTTAATCTGGGCTATGATGCTTTTTTTTCTGGCAATTACTCATTCGCTGAGAAAAGTTTCCTAATGTCCATTCGCAATGGGCAGGATGCCCGGTATTTTTATTTTTTGGGATTGTCTCGTTTAGCGCAAGGAAAAAAGCAAATAGCACAGGCTGATTTTCTCCAAGCAGCAAAATTAGAAAAACAAGTGAAGCCAATCCCCAAACTGATTAATGCGTCCTTGGAACGGATTCAAGGGGTATTTCGCGACGAGATTGAATTTTATCGCCCATAAAATAGAAACCGTTAATGAATTTTCTACTTACGAATGATGATGGCATTCAGGCCGAAGGAATTGCGACATTGATCCAAGCGGTAAATCCTCTCGGCAAATGTCTGGTAGTTGCACCAGCCCAGCCGCAATCGGGCTGTAGCCAGCGAGTGACCGTCGATCAGCCCGTTTTACTGGAACAGAGAGATGCCAACAAATATGCAATCCATGGCACTCCTGCCGATTGTGTTCGTGTGGCCATCCACCACTTTCCCAATGATTGGAATTTTGTCCTGTCCGGGATTAATCATGGTGGCAATCTCGGTACAGATATCTACTATTCTGGAACGGTAGCCGCGGTCCGCGAAGCAATGTTGCACGGCTTTCCCGGTATTGCTTTTTCTCTTTATCGCCGTAAACATCGGGAATTCGACTGGAAGCGAATTCTGCCATGGGTGCAACAAGTATTTGAGCAAATATTGCAACGATCCAACGGTAAACCTGTTTTCTGGAATGTAAATTTTCCCTGTCTAAATGAGAGCGACCCTGAACCAGCAATCATTTTTTGCCCTCACGATTCTTCTCCATTACCTCTAAACTACCATTCGAACGAAAGCCATTTTACCTACAATGGCGATTACCATAACCGCCAACGTATTGCCAATGCGGATGTCGATATCTGTTTCCGAGGAAACATCGCTGTTACCTGCTTTGATACGAACTCGATCATATAAAGCTTGTTGTAATAACGCCTATCGATTTTCGACTATCCCATATTCGTTCGTCAATTTTTCGTTCGATATATTTTAGTGGCTGTCACATAGCAAACTGTATTTACCAATTGACTGGTTGCGTTCCTGTAAATGACCGTAATTGTTGAGCTTCGGATTCGGATTTTCGATGTTATGTTGGTTAAAGAATAATATAAATCTTAAGTTAAGTAATTACTCCTATTCCCTCCATATCGATTAATTAATCGTACCCCTCAACTTGTGATTTTCATTTATGAAAAATCGGACTTGGCATTGATAGGTATTGTTATAAAATAAAAAAAGACTATTAAAATTACCCCAAGGTTGAGTTCCCGTTTCTCAACACCAAAAATCAATCGAGCTTACCTAAAATTCGACTGTTCTTATTTTTGAGTTGAATCATGCAAAATAAAGTAAAATATCTGATTTTATTACTCATTATTGTGGGAATCGGGGTATTATCCTTTTCTCAAAATACAGTTATACCAACAAAATCTAATCTGCAACCCCGTTTAGCTAATATTGATTTAGCAATTTTGAAAATTGATAATGTAGCCACGACTACCCAGATCCAAAAAACAGGATTATTGCCGAAATCCGGAATCAGCGAGCAGAATTTGATAGGAAAAGTCTCAGAAAACATCCATCATTTTCCAAGGAATAAGATGAATTCTAAATCCACGATGTTAAGGCAATGGGGCGGGGAATGGCAAACGCAATTATTGCTTCCAATTCTATCAACACAAGTTCTATCAACACAAACACTGCTATTTTCAGAGGAATTGCCCGATGTGAATGATAAAGCCAGCGGAAAACAGGGGAAATCAGTAAAGGGGCAAGTAACCGCGAACAAACCTGACTCAGCTCGGAGTACCAAGAAAGTATCGTATTCACGTGATATTTTACCTATCTTTTCGGATACCTGTTTTCATTGCCACGGTCCCGATGAGAAGTCACGAAAAGCCAAGCTGCAACTGAACACGGCAGAGAGTGCCACTCAAGTAGCTCGATCGGGTGAAAGAGCGATTGTTCCCGGCAAACCAGAACTCAGTGAGCTGATCCATCGAATTGAATCAAATGATGAAGACCATATGCCCCCGAAAAATAGTCCGCGGGCACTAACTAAAAATGAAATTGAATTATTAAAGCAATGGATTCTTGAAGGGGCTAATTATGAACAGCATTGGGCCTTTACCATTCCGCAAAAGTCAAAAATCCCTACAGTTGCTAACAATCAATGGTGTCGTAATCCGATCGATTATTTTATTCTCGCAAAAATGGCAGAGCATTCGTTATCGCCTTCGAAAGAAGCGGATAGGAGCACGCTTGCGCGTCGAGTGGCACTTGATTTAACGGGATTGCCACCAAGTCTCGAAGAAGTCAAGGCATTTGTTGAGGATAAAAGTCTCAATGCCTATGAACGTTTTGTTGATCGTGTTTTGCAATCCCCTGCCTTTGGGGAAAGATGGGCCAGTATCTGGTTAGATCTGGCCCGATATGGAGACTCCAACGGTTATGCGAGCGACCATCCCAGGACGATCTGGAAATATCGAGACTGGGTCATCGAAGCCTTGAATCAAAATGAACCCTATAATCAATTTACGATTGATCAGCTCGCGGGTGATATGCTGCCCAATCCAACGAAAAATCAACTCGTTGCTACAGGATTTAATCGCAATACCCTCACCAATGATGAAGGGGGTACAGATGACGAAGAATTCCGAGTTGCTGCGGTAGTCGATCGAGTCAACACCACCATGCAAGTTTGGATGGGGCTAACTTTCGCTTGTGCCGAGTGCCATAATCATAAATTCGATCCTTTCAGTCAGGAAGAATATTTTAAGCTTTACGCAATTTTTAATCAAAGTGAAGATAATGATCAACGCGATAATCGCCCCTATCTTGAACTACCCACTCCCGAACAAGTTCAACGAAAAAAACAATTGAAAAAGGAATCGGATCAAGCAAATCATAATTTGCAACAACTAAAAAATAAACTAGATGCCGATATGCCTAACTGGGAAAAAAACCTAGATAAAAGTAAATTGCCAAAAGATCTAAAAGAACTTCAGCAAATGCCCAAGGACAAACGTTCTAAAAATCAAAACGAACGGTGGCAAAAATATTATTACACCCATTCGGCTCAGGCAAAAGAATACGAAAAGTTAGAAAAAGCATCCCAGAATAAAGAACGGGAATTAGAAAGATTCCGGGTAGGCAATACCCCTATTATGCGGGAATTGCCGAAAGAACGCCAGCGAAAAACCAACATCTTTTTGCGTGGTAATTTTCTCGCCAAAGGCAAAGAGGTGCAACCGGGGTTGCCTAGCTTATTTGCAAATCTGAAAAATTCTTCAACAAAAGATGCCAGTCTAACAGCCCTATCCCCGATGGGGAACCAGGATCCTAAGAGCCATTCGTCGACTCCATACAATCGACTCGATTTTGCTCGTTGGTTGGTAAGTAGAGATAACCCCCTTACCGCTAGGGTTGCCGTCAATCGATTCTGGGAGCAGATATTTGGCCAGGGGTTGGTAACCACTTCTGAAGATTTTGGACTACGAGGCAAGTTCCCCACCCATGCCGAACTGTTAGATTATTTAGCTGTTAGCTGGATGGAAGAGCTGAACTGGGATATCAAGAAGCTATTACGATTGATGGTAACTTCGGCTACGTATCGCCAGCAAAGTGTCATTACCCCGCAATTGCAAAATCTGGATCCAGAAAACCATTGGTATGCCCGCGGTCCCCGATTCCGAATCTCCGCGGAAACGGTCCGAGATCAATCTCTGGCCATTGCGGGATTACTCGCCCGCGATTTATATGGGCCCCCCGCGCGACCTTATCGGCCTCATATGGGACTGAATTCAGCTTTCTCAGGATCTACCGATTGGGAAACCTCGAAAGGGAAAGATCGCTATCGCCGTGCCTTGTATACCGAATGGCGTCGCTCTACCCCCTATCCTTCTTTGGTGAATTTCGATTTGAATAGTAGAACGGTCTGCACGATTTCGCGTCCGAAAACCAATACCCCTATCCAGGCCCTCACCACGCTAAATGACCCCGTCTATATAGAATGTGCGCAGTCTTTAGCTAGGAGAATGATCCGCGAGGGGGGAAAATCGGTATCGGATCGACTGGTGTTCGGATTTAAATTGACCTTGTTGCGCGATCCCGAAGAGCGCGAACTACAAAAGCTGCAAAAACTATTTGCTGCGGCTATGGTATCTTTACAAAAAGAGAAAGATCAGGGCTTGCATCTCGCTACGGAGCCTCTGGGGCCATTACCGCCAAATTTCAATCTGCCCGAAACCGCAGCATATGTCATGGTGGCCAATGTTTTACTCAATCTGGACGAATTTTTTATGAAACGATAATCGCCGATGAGAATCTCTGCGTTGATGAGATTCTCTCTGTTATCGATTTGCGTTAATGTTTTGTCATTCGCCTTGATCGATTTTGCTCAATATATTTAACATAAAAAGAGTAGTGCCTTATCGGTATGCTTCAAAAACCGGCATCCCAAAATATTTGAACAGGAACTATAAAATGATCCCTCAGGACACAATTTTGCAACAGCACCTATTAGGAACGACTCGGCGGCAATTTTTTCAGCAATCCCTAGCAGGGAGTAGCGAATTGGCCCGGTCGGCCATGGCTACGAGCTTATTGGGTGGAATTGCGCTGTCTACTCTGGAAAAAAGATCCTTTGCCAGCGCTTCCGAAGTAAAAGCACAATTACCGCAAGCGCCCGTTGGGAAGGCCGTTGGGAAAGCTTCGGCACAAAATAGTAAAAAAGGGCATTTTCCGGCTAAAGCCAAGAACGTTATCTATCTGCATATGGCCGGTTCGCCACCGCATCTGGATCTATTCGATTATAAACCGGAACTGGTAAAACGCACCGATCAACCCTGCCCCGATTCTTATCTCAAAGGGAGGCGATTTGCTTTTACCAGCGGCGTACCCAAACTATTGGGCACCCCGCAAAAATTTGCTCGCTATGGTCAAAGCGGTCGCTGGGTATCTGCCGCATTTCCTAAACTAGCTAAGCTCGTGGACGATTTGACGTTCATCTATTCGATGAATTCGGACCAGTTCAATCATGCCCCAGCGGAACTATTGCTTTTTACAGGTTCTGCACAATTTGGCAGACCATCGATGGGGTCATGGTTAACGTATGGGCTTGGTTCACTCAGTGATAATCTCCCCGGCTTTATCGTACTGGTATCCAGTGGGTCCAATCCCTCAGCAGGAAATAGTAACTGGAGTAGCGGATTTTTACCCTCGGTGTATCAAGGGGTGCAATGCCGTTCGCAAGGGGAGCCGGTTTTGTTCGTTACGGACCCGGTAGGCATGAATCGCTCTCAGCGCCGACTGACTCTCGATGCTTTGAAAGAGTTGAATGAAATCCAAGCTGCCGAGATGCACCATCCAGAAACAGAGACACGTATCGCCCAGTATGAATTGGCCTTTCGCATGCAAACCGCTGTGCCCGAAGTGATGGATATACGACACGAACCGCAATCGGTTCAGGATCGCTATGGCGCTGTCCCCGGTCAACCAAAATTTGCTAATAACTGTTTGCTAGCCCGGCGCTTGATCGAGCGCGGTGTCCGATTTGTGCAATTACACGATTGGGGCTGGGACTTCCATGGCACCAATCCCAGCGAAGATATTCGCGATGGCCTCATTAAAAAATGTAGCGAAAGTGATCGAGCCGTTTCTGCCCTAATTACCGATCTAAAACAGCGTGGGATGCTCGATGAAACTCTGGTGATCTGGAGTGGCGAATTTGGCCGGACCCCCTTTCGCGAAGGACGAACCGCGAAAAGTAAAATTCTGGGCCGTGACCACCACCCGCACTGTTTTACGATGTTCATGGCCGGTGGTGGTCTCAAACCGGGAATTTCCATCGGTGATTCAGCTCTTCTTGCTTTCGTTATTGTTCCTGTTTAGTTGCGCCTGTAGCCCTGTTTAGTTCTTTCCTGTGCAGTGGTTGTGTGTTAGTTGTAGCAGTTTCTTTCTTCCCTATGTAATTTAGACTTGTGGGTTG
>JAKBAI010000112.1 GCA_021809185.1 Planctomycetota bacterium | reverse complement strand
TATATTTCAGCAAATATTCAAACTTGGTCCGCTTTAATAATCTCTTTAAATAATCTCTGAGAGAACGTTTTCATACAGGAGAAACTGGATTGATGGAATTGGCTGGCAACATGGGCATTTTGGGTATATCCATAACGATTCCATCAGATCCTGGTTCAACTTTTTGGTGATCTTGTTCGATCGTTATAGGTTGCTTGGCAAAGAAAACCGCTTGGATAAATAATAAAGTTGCTCCACAAACCAGGCAACAATCGGCAATATTAAAGACTGGCCATTCTATGTAGTAAAAATACAGAAAATCCCTTACTCCACCAAATACAATCCGATCGTAAAGATTTCCAAGCGTTCCGCCTAAGATAATCCCTAGGGCAAAACTCAATAGCCGATCCTCTCGGCCCGTTTTTCGCAAGGCCCAGATCGTTATGATCACAGCGGCTAAGATGCTTATTCCGAGAAAAAATAGGTTCGCCAAGTGTTTTTGGTTACCACCTAAACCAAATAGAGCACCCTGATTGACTTGGGGTTTCACCGGCCCATTCAGTTTTTCCAGATAGGATTCACTAGCATCTCCATGCGGATCGGTATATGCCACTAATCGAAACCATCCGGGGATTATTTCTTTTGCGCCAGATTGACCATCTCCACTCAATTTTCGGAATACATAATATTTACTTGCTTGATCGGCAACGAATCCAACAATCGCCATCAATAAAAACAATCGAATATACGTTTGATTTCTCATATTTCTCAGCTCTCATGCCCACTACGATTGTTCCAACTTCTACAGATTCACTTTCTTTAACGATACCCATTCTTAGTTTTCTCGTCAAGCAAAAACAAAAAATGAACTTGAGGAAAGACTAATAACCAACGCTTATGGTATTGGAATACCCCAAGATTTATTGGATTTGAATCGAAAAAGGATCAAATTTTTATTGAAAAAATGGCTCACTTCATCTGGTCTTTCTTTCCTTGAAAGCCATTGCCAAAATAAAAGATTTTGGGTATGCCGATTTTGGAACTCGGAAATGAAATTATTCGATGAATAGAGAAAAGATAAAGGGAAAGTGAAGTAAGAAGAGCAAGATAGCTTTGAAATGAAAGAAACGATCGGATTGCAAAGATATCCGGATTGCAGCAGAAAAGTTAATTATTGGGAATTTGTTCAAAACAACAATTACGATCATTAAGTAAGACGGAGTTCTATCAATTACAAGAAAAAAATCATTTTCTTTCAACATTAACAGTTAATAAGGATCAAAATGGAATAAGGGCAAAATGTCGAAACGGGGAGAAGATGGGAAGTTAATTCGGTTAGACTTTTTTGATAACACGAGATGAAGGAAATATTCAATATCGAAAATAGATAACGGAATAATAAAGCGGTCTTTATATGAATACGAGATTCTTAATATTTAAAGAAATACAATTTCTCTAAAAAATCTCATGACGAACATGAAGAGGAAAATGATATGCGACGAGCTGTTATCGTCGTCATCCACTTAACACTGATAAGTTCACTGAGTTTAATTACAAGCTGCAAAAACTTGAGTAATCGAGGGGGAAGTAGCCAAGGGACCACTTCGCGCGGAAATCAGAAAAATAACGACCCGTTATTTCCGGGAGCATCCGATAATACCAGTAAAGAACGAAATCCTGAAAGAACAACCGCAAGAAATATTCGCGAAACGATTTTAGCAGGTCGAGTTGTCAATTTAGATGGCCGATCGCTGGGCGATGTTTTCATTCAATGTATACCTGATGGGGAAAAGAGCGAAAAACCGATCGGGGTTCAATCCGATAGCGATGGGAATTTCGTTATTCAAGGATTACAGCCCGGGGTGAGTTATATCCTTTCTGGTCGAAAAGAGATTGACAAATCGGTGCTAGGCGGAATCTCGATTCAAAGAGCGCCAAATACACGAATCTTGTTGCGTTTATCTGAACAGGGGGTTACCGATTTAACTCCGAAGTCGATGCCTCCGCAAGGGTCTTTAGGGCCATTTAATCCTCCCAATCGTAAGATCCCCTCACCATCTAATTCATCTATTCCTGGAAAGTCAAAGCAAAATTTAGTACCCACGGGAGTTCCAGAACCTGAAGATTCGTCGACCGCTCAACCAAGTGTAAATTCAGGGAATTCTTCGACAAATGCGCCGAAAAATCTTTCGAATACTCCTACATCGGAATGGTCCCCGAATGCGGGTGGGGGAGGATCGAGAGATCCGATAAAGAACCCGAGCGAGAATACTCCGAAAAAGAATCAAAATCCTAATATCGCAAACGATGATAGCTCTTTTGGGGTGTTGAATCAGCCTAAGGTGATTATTCCACCGCAAACCATCCCTTCGAATAATGAGTCGACTCCAAGATCTTTACCGCCGCCGGTCAAAAAATCGAAACCGAATTCGAATTCGAATAATCCACCTATTAACTCGATTCCTAGTCCCTCGATTAATTCGAATTCTCCGTTCAACAGCGATTTATCGAAATCTTTGCCGGGATCTGTTTCCCTTAATCCAAATTCTCTCAATCCAAATTCCCTTAATCAACCCGATCGTTCACGAGTTCCTACTCCGAAAGTCAATTTCCGAGTATTGGGACTACGTGAAAATTCCGACTGGGAATTTCGTTATGCTTCTGGCAAAATAATTCTAGTCGAATTTTGGGGAACGCAGTGTATACCCTGTATTAAAAGTATGCCCAAGCTTAATCATTTAGCGGAAGTTTATGTCGGTCCTGGATTAGAAATCGTGGGTATCAACACCGATTCCTTTGCTTCCTATGCCGAAGCAAAAAATGCGGTGAGTAATGTGGCCCAGCAACAGTCCCTCCGATATTCGGTCTATCTAGATCCGCGCGGATCCGTCCAAAAACAGTTCCGTGTGCAGCAGATTCCCACTTTGATTCTGTTCCGTAAAGATGGTACCATCCTTTGGAAACATGTCGGGGGAGATAATACAGCTTTTCGCCAACTAGAAGCGATTATCAAAAAAGAACTCGGTAAGTAACCGTTTTTTGCTTTCTTCCGTGCCCAAATCAACTCCTTGATGCCGCTAATTTCAAATTCGTCATCCTCTTTCTTCAATCAAAGACGAATCCCTATTTCATGAGCTGATTCGATACGGAGAGCCGTGCAAATACCTTCTCTTTCAATTGATTCAGACTAACCTTTCGAGTAAGCTGATCGTATTCTTTAAATAAATGATGATGCGATAACCAAATCAGATTGTAATGATCATCTTAAAAAGCAGCCCATTCTGACGAAATTCGGTTCAGATTATTCAGAGTAGAAAAGTTCAAACGGTTTGAATCCTTGCTGCTTTTGCTCCGTATTTTAATAACATTTCTAAGACGATTTTCATGAATTTAGTAGAAGTAAAAATAAAATTCAACTCGGAATCGAAATTTGAAATCGTAGAGATATAATGATTAAAAATCGATCGTTCTGAATAGTTGTTTAAGAAAAATATGATCCGAATTGCGCATCCAGAATATTTAGTTCTTGGGCCTGTTTTGCTGCTATTGCTGCGTTGGAAACCGATTCCCCAAATTCTATTCTCTGCATTTTCACCGTTAAATCAACTAACGAAATCGACAAAAGATACGAAACGCTATTTCTCTACGGGTCTCCGTTATCTGATTTTGGTTTCTGCTTGGTTGGCTTTGCTGCAAATACAAATAGCCGATCGCCATACTCGAATCCCTGTTTCTGGGATAGCGATTATGCTAGTGGTTGATGTCTCCCCAAGCATGGAGGAGACTACCTTCATCTGGGAAGGGGGGGAATATATCTCTCGATTAGAAGCGGCTAAGAGAACGCTAAAACTGTTTGTCCAAGGTGGTATTGGGCCAGGGAATGTCTCTCTAAGTGGCAGAAAGCGAGAATCGGCAACAGATGGTATTGGCTTGGTGACCTTTGCCATTCGGCCAGAAACGTTGTGCCCCATAACTCTTGATCATGCCAGTTTGGTGCAAATTTTTATGGAAAATCGCCAGCGCGCTATTCTAGATACGGGCACTAATATTGGGGATGCCATTGCGGAGGGGATATTAAGACTAGAACAATCGGGGTTAGAAAAGAAAGTTTTAATTTTATTTAGTGATGGGGAACATAACTTTGATCTTTCGATTCCCGGGAGAGAACCATTGAAGCCGCGACAAGCTGCGCAGCTCGCGGCTAATTTGAATATTCCTATTTATACCATCGATACGGGCGGGGAACTACCTCGAGATGCAACGATCGAACAAAAAAAACAACGGGCCGATGGGAAAAAAATAAATCAAATTCTTGCGGAAATGACCAAAGGGAAATCGTTTTCCGCAGATAATGCCAACGAGCTGTTACAAGTTTACCAAGTGATTGATCAGCTAGGTAGAGACTCGATTTTGAGTTTTTCGTATCGCCGTTATTATGAGACCTATTCCTATTTTCTTATGGTAATGATCGGATCTGGTGTGGTTCTCTGGTTGGCAGAAAAGACGGTTTGGAATACGATTCCTTAAATGATAGCGATTTAGTATCGAATTAAAGTCGTATAATATCTATAGAATGAAATTAAACGGATCGAAACTTTGGGCAAAATCTGAGATAGTGCAAAATAAAGATGATTCAATTTCTCTATCCTGAATGGTTATGGTTATTATTGCTGGTGCCGTTGCTGGTCTGGTTAGGGCATCGTGGGCAGAGAAAGCAGAGCAATAAGATAAATCAGCTCGGGATTAAAGAATATGTTGAACGCAATTTCCGGAATTGTTCGCGCAGTTTAGCAAATCGAAATCTTTTGTTTTATTTGTCTTTTTGTTTATGGATTGTTATTTTAGCTGCCCCCAGTTATGGCTTGGGAGAGAAGGGGATTGTAATAGGTAGAGATATTATGGTGGTGTTTGATTTAAGTAAGAGTATGCTCGCCGAAGATCTCACTTATGAAGGGGAAGTGGTATCGCGTAGTCAAATGGGTCAGTTGGCATTGCGAAACATGTTGGAACAGCTTCGGGGGCGTGGAGGTTATCGAGTCGGTTTAATTGTATTTGCGGCGAAACCGTATCTCATTTCCCCGTTAACAACCGATATAGATCACTTGTTGAGTAAAATCGAGGATCTCGATCCTGCCCACCCTCCTGCGGAAATATACCCAGCGGTGAAAGAAGAGAATCAAGCCCCGGATGGCATTTTTTCTGGCACTCGCATAGGCACTGCTCTGGCCTATGCCCTCGATTTTATGCAAGAGAAGGATATCGGTTATCATCATCTATTGCTTTTTTCCGATGGGGACGATCCCAAAAATTTAGATGATGTTCCTGCCAGTATAACAAAGTCGTTACAACGGCAAATTCCGATCGATGTGATTGCCATCGGCAATCCTGGACTAGATTCGCCTATTCCTGATAGCGATTGGAATACACGCATGCAGGAACAATCGCTGGAGAAGATAAGCACGCAAACAAAAGGATATATCGCCAAACTAATCCCGAATCGCCTACCGGAATTGGACGATTATGTACAGAATTATCTACTCCATTTACCCGAACGAGAATTGGTAGAAGCTGGGGTTCGTCAGTTAGTGGTTCGATATCATCTCTTGTTGTGGGTGAGCTTGGTGTTCGCTTATTTGAGTTGGGACTGTTTTTATTTGCGCTGGCCTGCCCTGCGTTGGCGTAAGAACTCAGAATCTACTAACTTAATTCAATCCCCTTTGAAATCGATCGATCTGGCAAAATCAGAAAATGATCTGCTAGCAATATCGAAACAGGGGGATAAAATTTGATAAGAGCCATGATACGAGCTATGACACGAGTAGAAACAGACAAATGGTCATTTTTTCAGAGCATGAGAGAGCGAATCGGGGTACAGTTGTTGCGTTATATTCGCCTTTTTCTCCTCTATGCGGCTACTGCTTTGACGTGTGTTCTTCTTTTTGAAAAGAATATCGTAGATCTGCTACAATCTGTCGCCAATTCCATGAATCATCAAACCCAATCCGATTTCACGAATGGGGGTCTAGACCAAGAAAATCTAGTCAATAATCAGGATAACTGGGAATATCTCCATAAACTTCCGTTAGCCTTCCAGGCCTACCACAGACGTGATTGGTCTATGGCGGAACAACTATTCAGAGAGCTTCTTACAGCGAGTCCCGATCCCGGGTTAATCTCGTTTAACCTCGCAGCGCTGGCCATGCAAAGAAATAATTATGAAGATGCGGAAAAATATTATCGCCAATGTTTAGGAGATTCTGCCATTGCCCCGGAGCGTTTTATCGCTGCATCGTACAATTTAGGAACGGTGCTGATCCAAAAATGCCAAGGGAAAGATCGCCAAACCCTTTTCGAGTCGATTCTCTTATATCAGGAGGCACTAACCAGATTAAAAAAGCAAAAAGAGCCGATGGGGATAGGTCCGGATGAAGAGACCATTCGCAATAATCTGGAATTAGCCAAGTTACTCTGGAGTGCGATTAACCAACAGGAACCGAAGCGAGAGAACCCGAACAACACAGAAAACAACCCAGATTCTGAAGGGAAGAATAATTCTGACAAAGAAAATACTAATCCAGAAAAATCGAAGGGGAAGAACAAGTCTTCATCCCCAAAAGAGTCGATAGGGGCGAAAGAAAAAAATGGTAAAGGGGAATTACAAAATACCCCTGCGGTGAAAAAGCGGCCTGGCGCCGGGGTGTTGCCCGTTTTATTGGATCAGAGTGAAGTAAGACCGATGACCCCCGAAGAGACCAGAGCTTCTCTACAAGAGATTGCTAAAAGATTACGCCGAGAACGCCTTGAATCCCGGAAACAAGCGGAGAATCTAAATGCTTTTCCGGATTAGAAAAAATATCTTGCCACGCAATCGATATTTCTCTATTTTTCTGTTGCGGTTTTACTCTATTGACAGATTGCCGCTCACGAGAAAAAGCCTGTTTCTCTTGGTTTATTTCTGCTTGTATCTATCTTCTTATATACCTTTTTATATACCGAGTATAAAGGCAGAAACGCCGAAGGTTCAGATACCCCTTGTCGGGCGCCCTGCGGAATCATTTTATAATAGTGCTGGGAAGAATATCCAGGTCTCTTTTGAAATATCTCCATCGAAAGGGGACAGCCAACAGTGGTTTCAATTGCGATTGTTGGTTAATAACATCGACAACCCCGAGGAAATGCAGATCCCCGATCTCAATAAAATTGCCGAATTTCATCAGCATTTTACCTTTCAAGATTATAAGAATAGTAAACCGCTTATACATGGAAAGCAATGGTCGTTTGTCTATAAAATCCGACCCAGATTCGAAGGGGTAATTGCTATCCCCTCTCTGCCATTTCGTTATTATCGTGTGGGTGCCGTGGGGGATAATCCTAATTTGCTTTTCCCGCTAACGAGAACGGCTCCTCTATCGATCGAGGTAAATTCACCAGCGAACGATACGACTTCAAGCCCAGAAACGGAATCGGTTGTGAAAATGCCGATTTGGTATGAAAATACGAGTAGAGAGAGATACCGATCTTCCTCTTCATGGGATCGTTTCATCTCTAAGATTCACCCATCTTGGCTGCTAATCATCCCGATTCTGATCGGGATCTATCATATTTATAGATATTATCGTTTCCCGGATGCCCGAAGAAAACTTCAGATCTTGCGCCAGCATGGTATTCGGGAGTTCCTAGCGGGGTGTGCTCAACTAAGTAAGGAGTATCAGCTAAGTAATAAGATGGATAATTCTATCTATTTTGATCGTTTAATGGCGTTGGTTCTTACCTATCTAGAGCGTCGCTGGAAGCTAAAAAGCGGAGGAATGCTCCCTAATGAAATAGCGAGATGGATTTCAAGTCAGGAGAGCTTTCCGCCGTATTATCTGCATCGACTAATTGAATTGTTTCAGCTTATTCATGAACAACGATTTGCTCAAAATCAGAGTGTTCCTTTAGTCCCGTTAATCGATGAACTAACCGTGCTTGTACAAGAAATAGAATCGAGAGTGGTAGCGGAGCAAAAAAGATCTTCAACCGCTTCGGATCGCTCGTTTGTTCCCTTTTTAGAATCGGAAAATTCTGTCCAAAATTGGGGTGTGATTCACAAGAATAATCGATTCGAGTGGATCTATCCAGATCCGCTCGATACTAAAAACGATCATCCGATTTTATCCCCCTGAAAGACATTCGAGGTATAGCGATGAGATTTAGTTTAATAAAAATTCGAAAAAAAGATCCCTCCTTGCTTCTCTATACCGCTTTTATCGTGAGCTCCTGCATCCTTTATTTCGCCTCCGTTCGTCCTAATGTTCTTGTAGCAAATAACAACATGGAGCAGAAAGGGGAACGAGACCCAGCGATTGACCCAGGACGAGACGATACAAATATAGAGGTAACTCCAAATAATAAGCAAATCGAAACTTATTTAACGGGTCTATTTTTCCAGAGTTGTTCTAGATTTCAGCAAAAAGGGATCTCTAAAGACCAGTTACGACAGGAGTTGGTTACGTGTCTTCGCTTTTGTCAAGGAATCATCAATCATGGTAAGACAACGCCAAAAGTCTATTTGATTCAAGGAGGATGTTTTTTTGTGCTTGATCGTTTTTCTGAAAGTCTCCATGCCTATCGCGAGGGATTGAATCTTTTCCCCGATGATCTCGATCTGCGCGCGGGATACAAACAGGTTCTAGAGGAGTTAACTCAGAAAGTTACTACTTCGGATTATCCTCTCGAAAATCCGATTTTGTTGAACGAATTTTGGGAGTCGATCCTATATTCTTCCGCGAGGGAGACTATTTACTATATCTGTCTAATCCTTATTTTTTTAATGGGGTATTACGGTTATTATTCCGTAGGCATATACCGCAAACTCTCGCTCTTTTTCGCGGGTATTCTAGTTTGTTCACTTGGGGTGGTCGAAGGGGTAAAAATAAAAAATGAATTAAATGCAATGAAACGAGCACGGGAAAATCGAGCGATTGTCGCTTCAAAACTCGATCAGAAACCGATCTGGCCAAGGCTCGGGAATAACGAAAGTTATCCCATTGCAGGGACCAAAACGCTAGCAGCGGGAACAGAGGTTCTCTGTCTAACTCAGCATGGCAGCTGGACACAGATTCGCTTTCAAAATCAACGTGCTTGGCTCCCAAATTCCGATTTGCTCTTTATCGAAAGAAAAAAGTGAGATCTACCATTCTGCTCCCGTTGCCTATGGGTAAATTCTTTCAACGATCCGAGTCTTCCTGCGTGGTTGTTAGGTTCAATGGCAGATCATTCGCTACCCAGTACCGATCCTCAATCTGCATGAGTACTGCGGCACAAGGGATGACAGAATGGAAAGAACGTTTCGATGGGAAGATCAGAGAGGTTATTACAGTCGGGATAGATTAATTGATAGAGGCGATCCAAGGAAGATTCCTAGTGGGTTTAAAGTTGAGTTCAAATTAATCATTGATTATAATAGCAAATCGATCGAAATTGAAAAGAGGCGACTGAAGCAAAAAAGGGAATGGATTGAGCCTTCGGATTCTATTTTTAACTCACTTTGGCCTAAAGGCCAATTCGTGGTTGCTGATGTAACAGTACTATCTTCATCCTTAAACCAAAGTGAGTAAATCGAAATCTACCTATTTCGAGAATACAATTGAACAATCATTGAATCTAACCTCAGAAATGGGGGCGAAACCTCTTTTACGCATTTTATACCTTCACTAAAGGAGAACCTGATAAAAGGGTATAATGATCGCCACAACAATTGCGCACAAGTTCAGCGGGCAATCGAGAACCTCATCATTGAGCATTCGCAAAAAATGAAACGCAAGATGGGATATGAATCTTTGGTGCTCAATGTGCCTATTTTGCCTGTATCAGGATTCCGCTTCTTTGAGATTCAATGAGTCGGTCCACAGGTATCCCAGATGAGAAACTAAGTATGATGTACAACCATCCTGATTATACTTACTTCGCATAAGTCCTTTTTCGTATGATTCATCGAGGACAGATTTCCAACGGGCGACTTTTCGCCGATCGCCGTTAGACTCCTCCATAAGTTCTCCCGCACGCAGCGTACTTCCACCAGTATGGAAAAAAAGCCTTACCCTCCCATTGTCAGCCACCGCCGCCTTCATTATTTGCTTAATATAGGGTTCATTGTCTGGTGTAAGGGTTGGGAAAACAGGTGTTGGTGCTTGATTGACACCTTCGGGGACTTTGTAATCGAATCCTTTTTGCGTTAACACATAGATATCTTTACTCCCTTCAACGAAACCATATTTCAAAAGCTCGTCAAGAGAGTGCAAGTTGATTGCTTTGATTCTCGGATCGTTGGGCGGACCGAATAACTTGTCTCCCGCTTGAACGGAAAACCCACCAGTTTGTAGCACGGCATAGATAAGTCCATCCGCTTTTTGAGCCGCAAGGAGCAGTTCGATTGAATTCGGATGCAAAGAGGGCGTTGATAACGTGTGTGCTCCGACTACCAGTTCGTCGCTTTCTCGATTTACTGCTTTACTGATTTCTTGAACTACATGATCCAGTCTCCCGTCCGTCTTGACCGCCACCCGGTCTGCCAAGCTTGGTGAATAGGATTTAACGTCGTTCTCTTCGATTTTGTACCAAACCGGGAGAATCCGATTTTCTTCTTGCTGCTCAAGAGCGACCAGCCCCGCTAGTTCAAGTTTGGTCCACTTCTTCTTGAAGAAGTAGGGACTTAGAATAACCACGCCGAATCGACTCTCAGCTAAGCCTTTTTCAATACTTCTGAGCAGTTTATCGCCAAGCTTCAGAGTGAACTCATCGTACCAGACTTTGAAACCCTTGGCAATTAGCTTTTCTGCTAGCGGGCGAACAAAGTCGTCCTTGTCTTCGCTAGCATGGCTAATGAATAAATCCCATTTCATTCGCAATCCCCCCCATTGCATAGGATGAAGCTGAAGCAAACGACTTGTTTAGTTTCATGAAAGCATCGAGAAAGTAAACTACATGTTGGATAAAATAAATTGATGGGAAGATCAGATAAGTTATTACAATCTGGATAGATACATTGATAGGGCGAATCCATCTAAGATTCCTAAGAGTATTATAGTAAATTCAGGTTTATCGGTTTTTATAATTATATTAATTATAGCAAATCTGATCGAAGAGTATTATAAAAAATCTAGTTATTTTATACATTTATTTTATTTTATAATATCAAATCCAGACAAAATTGAAATGGTTTCAGGAGAAACTATAGTGGACTCCAAAAACTTTACCACAGAGAGAACTCTCATTTTGATTATAGCAATTGGTGTCAGCCGAGTAGGTGGGTCATGAGGAAAAGTCCGCGGGTGCATTCGCCTGCTTTCAAGGCCCAAGTGGTATTAGCAGCGCTCTAAGGGAGATCAAACATTCCGTAAGGTCGCCGTGCAGTTTGGGGTTCATGTCAAGTTAGTGCAGATGAGGAAAAAACAGATGGCCAAAGAGGCCGCGACCCTGTTTGCCGGACCGGCACAAGCGAGTGAACTCAAACAGCGGCGGACGTGAGTCCCCCTGATTCTTTCCCGCTTTCACTCTCGGGGCGATCACCTAATTCTCTCACACCAGGCTATCCCCGAGCCAAAGCGAGCGAGGGACGTGAGTCCCCTGATTCTCCCTCTGTCGAACTCCTCGCAGAGTGAAGGCGAACGGGCAGTGTCAACAAACCCAGAATCAGGGGGTTAACACCCCCCGCTCGCCTTGCCAAGGGACGAACACATAATCCCTGAATATCCGACGATCCGAGAATCAGGGGGTTGACACCCCCCGCTCGCCTCATCAAAGAGTAATCACCTAATCTCCGCACACCAGGCCATCCCCGAGACAAGGCGAGCGGGGGACGTGAGTCCCCTGATTCTCCCTTTCTCGAACTCCCCGCAGAGTCAAGTCAAACGGGCAGCGTTAGCAATTACAGAATCAGGAGGTTGACACCCCCTTCTGAACCGCGAGCATTTCTTCGGGGCGACTTGAGAGTCGGAAGAGCAATAAGCGCGAATAATCGGTGTTCAGTCCTTCGATCAGAACCCCTTTCTGTTGAAGTTCGACAAATGCTTCTCTAAGCAACCTCTTGTTGTCACCCGACTATTCAAGGTCTAAGAGGCTATATCGAAAACCACCACGGCTTCTCTGGCAGGTCTCGATTAGACAGCTATTTTTGAGCCTCCAAACAACCTTAGCTGCTGGTTTAGTTTTCGTGATCCTCCATCTACCAATTAAACAACACTTTATGAATTATAAATGACCTAGTAAAATTTTTTAATTTTACTAAAATACTATTAAATCTGTATTCTGGAAATAGGCATTAAAGGATTTCTAATCTGTGACCCCCCAGTGTGTATAGTCTGTCGAGCTGGAGGGATAGCTACACAACATGCGTCATGTCAATAAGTTGCGGCACGGTGTGGCTACGGTATAGCTGAAGTTGCACTCCAGGTTGCACAAGAAATCGAAAAATGGGCTTTTTCTGTCTCCTCTGCCCATGCTGGTCAGTGGTAGATACCCTGCGGATAGGATAGTAGAAGCGCTGAGAAGGGCAACCCTCCGTAGCAGATGGGCTTGCATTCCAGAGCAGGGAGGACTAAACAATGACCGCTACGACAATCACCGTCGAGGCCACGCTCCAACCTGACGGCGTGACCTTGCACCTGAAGAATAGGGTCGCCATGCCGCCTGGTCTGGTCACCGTTACTGTGCAGCCTGTGGGGCCAGTGTCTGGGCCAGCTATGTTGGAGGTCTTGGATCGCATCCACCATGACCAGCAGCAGCGGGGCCGCAAGCCCATGACTGAGGAGGAGATGGCCACGGAGATTGCCCAGATGCAGGCAGAAGATGACGAGTACGAAAGGCGATGGCGGGAAATCTGGTCCCAGACCGGCATGAAGGCCGAGAGGACGGATAACCCCTGATGCTGGTCTACCTCGATACTGTCATTTGCATCTATGCCGTCGAGGGTGCGCCATCCTTCCAGACCAGGGCTAGAGCAAGGTTGGCGACGATGCGGGCCGCAGGCGACCAACCCGCCCTCAGTGACCTGACGTGGCTGGAGTGCCGCGTCAAGCCGATCCGCCTGGGCGATGCGACGGGGCTGGCCGACATGGAGGCGTTCCTGACCGCTTCCGACGTGGTGCGGGTGCCGATACCCACGGCGGTCTACGAGCGGGCTTGCCGGATTCGGGCGATCCACAACTACAAGCTGGCCGATGCGCTCCATCTATCAGCGGCAGTCGAAGGCAGCTGTGAGCTGTTCCTCACGAATGACCACCGTTTGAGTGGCTTCCCGGACATCCCCGTTGAAGTTCTTACTTGAGCGGCACCTACGGAGATGACCGATCTGGCATGGTTTGCATCCGTGAGGGCGTTGATGACAAGGGAGGTGCGTAAGTTAGTTCGACCCTCTCTAGGTTTGCTGCTTCAAAGGTTTTACTACTTTACTGATTTCTTGGACTACATGATCCAGTCCCTTGTCCGTCGAGACACCCAGTCGCATTGCTAAGAATAGAGAATACTTTTCTACGTCGCTTGATTTGACATTGTGCCAAACTGGAAGAATCCGCTTCTCGTCCATCTTCTCAAGAGCGAACAGACCGTCTAGTTCAAGATTGGTCCACTGCTTGGCGAAGAAGTTGGGACTCAGAACGACGACACCGAACCGACTCTCAGCCAAGCCTTTCTCAATACTGCGGCGCAGGTTATCGCCAAGTGTCAGAGTGAACGTATCGTACCAGACTTCGAAACCCTCGGCAATTAGCTTTTCCGCAAGCGGAAGAACAAAGTCTTTCTTGTCTTCGCTGGCGTGGCTAATGAACAAATCCCATTTCATTTGCAATTCTCCCCATGTAACAGGTTGAAAGTGAAGTGAGCATCCTGTTTAGTTTCATGAAAACATCGACAAAGTCGACAACAGCTAGAAACGAACGTTTCGATAGGTAGATCAGATAAGGTACTATATAATGGACGGATACACTTAAAGAGCGAATCCATGTAAGATTCCTAGTGGAGTCATCATTAAGTTTACTTAACCTTACTTTCGATTAATTACAATTAACTTAATTTTATAAAAGTTTTTTTGTGTTCCAAATGTATATTACAAGATTTTGATTGAATCAATGGTACAATTTAAATAATTATCTTATGGATAGAGGTAAATCAAGATGAATGGCAGATGAATGAGGTGGCAATGCTTCAAAAGATATTTTGACGAATACAGATGAAAAAATAGTTGTCGTTCAAGGATATAGGTGGATTTCGTGAACTGGATTACTAACTAAATTGGCCCAGCGGTTCAAAAAAAGGGCTTTCATCGCAACCAAACGAAAGCAGTATAAGATTCGGCGTTCAGATCGCGGTTGATACTCGCGATACTCCAAGGCGATAAGACTTTCAACGTGCTAGCTAGTCAATTCGGCGTTTATCCTTCCCTGATCTAAAATTGGATGAAGCTCCTCGTCCTCGGTGTTGAGCAGGTTTTCGCCAACGTCGTTAAAGAAGCTCAGCTCTACGGTGTCGAGTAGGTTTTCGCCAACGTCGTTAAAGAAGCTCGCCTCCACGATGTTGAGGAGGTTTTTACCAACGCCCTTTAAGCCGATGTCAACGTCCATACCGAGGCACAAAAGGCCTTGCGGTTCGAGTAGTTCGAACGAGTCGAGAGGGAACTGGAGTGGCTCAAAAAATGAATAAAATTCGATTTGAATGTTACCGGTGCGGTGCCACCTTGGGGGTATCTAAAAATAAGGCTGGGAAATGGATCATTTGCGTTTGTGGCAAAGATATTCTCGTGCCGCTATCTTCAACTATAGGTGAACAAAAAGATAGTTTGATTGGAATTCTTATTGGTCGAACGGTTTATGGATTTGGGGCCGCTTTGATGGTCAGTCTGTTTTTATTGATTCTCCTTATTTTTATCCCTTTTGGTAAACGGTTTTTAGTCATTCATATCTTTCCTTATATCGCTGGATTCTGTTTTTTATTGGGTTTGATTCTTGGCGAACGGTTTATCCTGTGGCTTGGTAGACATATAGACATTTAATCGATCATCGGTTTTGGATGCAAAGAACCCAGAGAAGACAAGATAGGGATTTGCTTGCTAGGATGGGGAATGATCCGAGTGGCTAAATAATCTTGATTTTAAGCGACGGGGGATTCGAACTCAGCTTGGTTAGTAGCTTCACGGAGAGTAAAAAACGTTTGCCCCTTTTCAAGATTTAGCGTTGCTTAAAAAGGGGCTAGAAATTAAACGATTCGCTTACCGAGGGGTTTACCGAGTTCATGTAGAGATAGCAAGAGTTTTTGAAACTGTTTGAAGTCCAGAGATTGAGGGCCATCGGAAAGGGCGTGGTCTGGATCCGGGTGGATTTCGATCAAAAGCCCATCGGCCCCTGCTGCGAGAGCCGCGAGGGACATGGCAGGCACATAATTGCGTTTTCCCGTCCCGTGGCTAGGATCGACGAGAATGGGGAGATGGGACAACGATTTGGCAGGGGGAATGACAGAAAGGTCGAGGGTATTGCGACTATGATCCGAAAAAGTTCGAACCCCTCGTTCACACAAAATAACCTGGTAATTACCGCCAGCCATTACATATTCACTCGCCATGAGCCATTCTTCCAGAGTGGCACTCATCCCTCGTTTGAGTAATACCGGTTTGCGCATTTGTCCCACTCTTTTGAGGAGAGCGAAATTTTGCATGTTGCGCGTACCGATTTGAATAATATCTGCTGCCTCTTCCACAGCGGATGCGGTTTCTGTATCCATCAGTTCAGTAATAATCTTTATTCCAGTTTTGTCTCGTACTCGACTTAGAATATTTAGCCCTTCCTGACCCATTCCTTGAAACGCATATGGGCTGGTTCGGGGTTTAAATGCACCAGCTCGCATAATTTTTACTCCGTTCGCTAGTAGAAATTCGGCGCATTGATGGATCATTTTTTCATTTTCAACCGAACAGGGTCCGGCAATGATGCTAAACTCATGCACATCTCCGATGTTATTATTCCCAATGGGGATAAGGGAATCGTTCGGGTGCATCTCCCGGCTAGAAAGTTTAAACGGCTTGGTAACCCGTATACACTCTTTTACTCCATCGAGAACTTCTAGGATGCGCGAATCCACGGAACCTGTGTTCCCGGTTATCCCGATTGCCGTTCGAGTGGATCCCGGAAGTGGGTGGGGGGTTAATCCCAATTCTTGAATCTCTGTGATTACTCGATTAATTTGATCTTTTGTCGCATCTGCTGCCATTACCACCAACATAATCTTTTTATCCCATTTTATTCATGAAGTAAATTTAAATACAGACTTAGCCGATTCGTTTTCGATTCTTCGATTCGCTAAATAAACGGACTCAATATCTTACCCAGTTCTTAAACGAATCCTTATTATATGAACTGGGGGATGATTTTTCAGCGGATAGAGAATAAGATGGATACAGAAATAATGCGAAGTCAGATAACCCGAATA
>JAKBAI010000111.1 GCA_021809185.1 Planctomycetota bacterium | reverse complement strand
CCGATCTATATTCAATAATGGCAATCTTGGGGAAAGAAAACCAAGTCCTTGAAGAGTTGCAACCCTTCCTAAAAAAATCGAATCGAATTTGGATCGATATCGACGGCGATGTATTCGACCCGACTTTTTTTCCAGGGGTCAATTATCCGCTCCCCTTTGGAATCTCACCACAAATTTTTTTACAATTTTTGAATGTAATCGACTTTACTAAAGTTTGTGGAATCTCCATTTCTGAGTTTAATCCAGCTCGCGATCGATACGATCTCAGTGCAGGATTATTAGCCTGGCTCCTCGAATACATTTTGATTCGCTGGCATGAATCGCCACTATCATCAAGTTCGTAATTTAAGAGTTCGTAATTTAATTTCATTTGCTTTTTCAGAAATCATATTCTAACTTCCTTAAGATTGGAACAATTACAAATAATTTTATGTTCCAATCGTATTCCCCACTCTAGTTAAAATTAAGAATAATTCTCTGTTTCGTGTACTTTCGCTGTATTCGAGCAGAATTAATATGGTATTTCAGATATTGAAATAAATAGAAAATGAAAAATACCCAGATCGAGGAGTGATCAGTTATGATATTCTCATCTACGTCAACTTCTCCTGATGAGAAAACCGTTGATTTTGGAAATTTGATCAAAAATCGGAATTCTCTTTTATCAAAAGATTCAAATCCCAGTAAGGATTCCTTAAAATCTGAAGATTCAGATCTCGTAAACGATCAAATTCAAAGCAAATCTGTAAAAAGACTTCAAAATAAAATCATCCCGGTCTGGCCACCAGTTCCCAATATCGAAGAGGAATTTACCGGCTCTGAACTCGAAAATTCAACTTTGAGTAATAATAACGAATCGTCATCCTTCGAATCCAGATCCCCAAAAAATAGCATCGCAAAACCCAGATTATGCCCTAAATGTCAATACCCCTTGCTTGATCCAGATGGTATGGGAATCTGTTCCCAATGTGGCTATTGCCATTCGCTGTCGCTGCTCGGTGATTTACCTAAAGGGAGTAAAGGGAGGTTGTACCTCGAAAACCTCTTTTTACTTTTAAATGAATCGTTGCGCAAAATCCCAGATTGGCTTTTCACTAATTTGATTGTATGTGTTCTTTTAATGACATCATCGATTATCTTGAGACAGTGGCTTTCCAGAGATTCCATCTTAGGTAACCATTTTGAGACGATTCAACTGATATTGGGAATATGCACCATCTTTATTGCGCAAGAGTGGGCACTGATTTTATTAATTCCCAGCCATGAAAAAATCGGCGTGGGGGACTTTTTGGTATTTTCTGTTAGACCCTGGAAATTAGTCTTCGACCAGCTCCCCAAAACAAGAGGGCCGCTTAGTTTAGCTACCTGGGGTTCCTGTCTGATCCTATGTGGCCTTGGTACGATCCTCATAAATTGGAAATAGCGACAACGAAGATCGATTGATCGACTCCATTCTCTGAAAAAAAAGATCTTGCCAGAATAGGCAAGATCTTGAAACAAATAAGCAAAAAAGTTGCAGTCGAAGCTGCTTTTATTCGTCCGACTTTTTATCGACTAGCTTCATCAACTCTTCGGTTTCTTTATACTTCCCTTCAAACTTAAGCCGATCAACCAATACATTTTGAAATTCCACTCCCACTTCGCGGTAACGCATCTTATATAACGGATTACTGAGAGTAATGGCCGATTTGGCAAAAACATCCGTAGAGAAATTCTCTAATGATTTCTCCTGCCGTTTGACCAAAGTTGCAACATAATATTTACTGACTGGTTGATCAGCAAGGACAAGAGACTCCCCTAGCGAGCTATTCCTTTTATCCAATAGATTCTTGGCAATCGCTCCTGGATACGCGATTTTCTCTTTGGGTAATTGATAAGGTTGATAGGTACTCTGCATTTCCGATCCAGGATCAGGGCGAAGTTGTGGGGTATACAATAATGGAGCCACATGATCCAGCTCGCTGATCGAAAAACCGATTGCTAGATCGCGGCAGCGGTTGGTAAAAGCAAAAAGATTCTGTTGTTTGATCAATTGATCATCCGCAATCGGTTTGATTTTATCTTTCAATTCTTCCGCTTTCTTCTTGGCTAGTTCACGCGCCTTTTGAAATTTCCAAGCAGCGATTACTTTTTGCTTGACCCGATCTGGTGCATCTTCGTAAGTAATAAACGAATGGGGAGGAACGATTTCTGATGACCAAACAAAATATTGTTTTTCTTTTTCTCCTACTGTTGGAGGAAATGAAGAACGATTATTGGCAAACCAGAAACCCGAATAGAGTACATCATTTGGTTTGCTCGATGGTAGGGATGCAAAGAAAACATTTTCCCAGGAAGTACTATTCATATTTGCGGAGAACGATTGACCTGAATCCTTGCTAGGTGGATATTGTTCAACCATAGTCTTCAAAGCGGGATCTTTTGGCAATTCAAATTTATCATGAGCTTGAGTGGTCGAACCAAAAGTGAAACCACGGCTTTTAGCAAATTCTTCTACATATTTATTGACCTTTTTCTCGATCTCTGCTGCAATAACTTTCTTACTATTCTCATTTGCTTTCGCTCCCAGTTTATTATCTGATTTCGGATCGATACTGTTCTTACTCAATTCTTTGAGCTTCTCTTTGAATGAATCAAAATCTTTTTGGAATAAATTGGTTTCCTCTTTTTCGCGAAGTTGCTGAATCAAGAAAGATCGATACCGCTCTATGGGCGGGAATGCGGGAACATTGGCTACGGTTGGTACCAACGCTGGTAGAGATAGATAAGGAGCTGGAGAGAAATATCCCAAAACGGTTTGCATGCCGATTTGTGCCCGTTGGCGA
Organism: Planctomycetota bacterium; assembly: GCA_021809185.1. Taxonomy (GTDB): domain Bacteria; phylum Planctomycetota; class Planctomycetia; order Gemmatales; family Gemmataceae; genus JAKBAI01. The sequence continues at coordinate 13,627 of JAKBAI010000111.1, read as the reverse complement.
ATATCTATTTTTCTGCTAATTTCTTGTTGAATAAGATAAGGAACATCCAGCCCATATAAATTAGGAATCGGTGCGAGCTGAGGCACCGCAATCCCTGCAGTTGCTGCAATTACAACGGGATTCAATTTAGTCGATTCATGTTTTGGAGCAAATACACTATCTTCCCAGGAACTGAGCTTGCTCAACTTCTCTTTATCGATCATTTCTCGATAGCGGAAAGCGATTTCCCAATCGGTCGCCATTTTTGCTGAAGCAATCTGCATGATGCCGACTAAATCACCTCCTGGAATATTCCCTGGAATCAAACCTGTTCCTAACAGTTGAACTCCTTCCAGAATCGACAAATTTTTCTTATAGTAAGGTTTCTCCATCGGCGTTGCAACATAGCCAAGTTTTATTCGAAAACCATCGCGAAAGCCAGGATTCTCCTGTTCAGGATTGGTTTCAACCCCTTTATACTTCAAATAAAGTTTCTTCAACTCATCTTGGGTTGGTTGTTCTTTTACTTGGGCTAAAAAGGATTCAACCGGTAATTCTAACAAATTCCAGGTATTTTCAGAGCATTGATCTTTATAATAATCGAATAGTTCTAATGGGGTAACCGAAACAGGTTGTGGAAACTCCTTGGTGCCCAAAATTCCGCGCAGAGCAACAACAACCGCACGGACTCGGAATTCATTTTTCAATGCCTCGATCAGTTCATCTTCATCAACAGGTATCTGATCTCTCCGGCTTCTGTTCAACCCTAACAAAATTCTTCCGGCATCCTCTTTAGTAAAATTATTATGACATTCCATCTCAATCAACCGATTGACAAAATCATCAGAATAATTGATGCCAAGTTTCTCTGCTTTAGAAAGGAACAGAGCAAATAATGCAGCATCTCGATAGGAAGTATTGGGAACTAATTGAAAATAGCTCATGTCCTTGCGCCGTTCCAATAATCGCTGAGCATCGAATTCCATCACGCTCATAATTTTTCGAATCGAATCAATATCTTTCGTTTTCTTTGATTCTCTCTCTAATTTGGCTAAATAATTTAAAAATTGTGCCCCTATCTGACCAGTCTCGCGATTATAATTAATTAAAAGCTGAATAAAATAAGAAGACGAAGCTGTTTGTTTCTCTTTTTCTGAAGCTTTATTTTGCGGATCGTTTAAAATTAAATAACTATCGACGATTGGTCGAATCATCGTTACCGTTTCCGGTAATAAATCCGAAGACCCCATCTGATTGGATAACTGTTTCATGATTCGGAAGTTCGATGTATCTCGGGCGAACATCATAAATTGGCTCGCTTCGGCTCGACTTGCTAGAATTTTTCTCAGTTGACTCGACCGAAATGAATGACCATAGCAAGTTGCCAAGATAGGGTCTTTGCCTTTACCCCCAAACCATCGAGGCAAGACATCGTTAAAAAAATCTCCGCCTCGTAGTCCACTTCCCAAGATAAATATAACCATGATAAATATGGTTACTACCGCCATGATTGCTTTGCTCTTTTTGCGAAGCGTTTCTAATGGATTAAATGACATCGTTCTTCCTTAACTCGAGTTACTAATCTGTTGGGGTTTATGATTCTATTTTATAAACCACTCTGGAATGATTTTCAATTTATTTTGACTTATCGATCTTCTTGTTCAGATTCTTCTTGAGAGATAAATTTGATTGTTATTCTCTCTTAAAACTATCTGATTATTTTTTCTCTATTCCTTCTTTATCTTTGCAATGGTTATCTCTAATTCTTGTAGGAAAAGTTTGAAAGCCCATTTTCCGACTCAAATCTTTTGCCTAGCTACTTTCTTAGTTCTTCTTAGTTCTTCTTAGTTCTTCTCTGAGTAGCTGCTCTGATTTCGACTTAATCTAAGTTCGTTGATTTTAAGTCCTTTAGCTAACTCTCTTCTGTAACTTATCTATGCCTCTTATCTATTTTCTCTCATCAGCCTTATATTCTCTATTTTTCGCATTCTACCTAAATTAAAACTTTGACCCTTTTCTATAATGGGAAAGAAATGAAGTTAACTCTTATCCTTTCATTATAAAGGGCTATTGTAGCGATTTTTGTTGGATTTGTACAATCGAACCAAAGGAGAATTATTGAATAATCTGGCGAAAATGATTTATTATTGATCAAAAAAATGAAAATAATATTTTTTTTTCTTCGAAAAACCAACAATTTCTTGGGAATAAATGAATCTTTTTTCCATAATCACTCCATCGAACTTTAAACCGACATTGCCAATGTCATGTCAGTTTCGTTCAATAAGCGGTGAAAATAATTCGTAACGAGCAACCCACTCCAAGCGAATAGACAACCCACAACATAACAATAATAGAAGAAAAATCTCTGGAAAATGATTTCCGGAACTGAATAGGAATGTAAAGGATCGGATATGCCACGCAAGAAACAAACTACAGATAACTCCTTACCTCCAGAAACGTCTCCGTTGGCAAACAATCCGGCATCTGGGCCTAACAGCAATTCAGATCATGCGGAAAAATCAACTACTAAAAGAGGTCGAAAACCAGCGGATAAAACCACCGAGAAAACCACCGAGAAAAAATCGACCACTAAAAAAAGTTCTGCGGATAAGGGAACCGTTTCAGCAGATTCGGGCAATGGTCACCTTAAAACTACGGCCAAAGCACCCAGCAAACGAGGCCAAAAAAAATCGGCTTTGGTGGATTCAACTTCGAGTTCAAACCATGACGAAGCTTTGCCGACCAAAAAAACTGGGAAGTCGTTACTGATTGTCGAATCCCCTACCAAAGTTAAAACCATCGGGAAATACTTGGGATCCAACTATACCGTACTGGCAACATACGGCCATGTACGCGATTTACCCAAGGGTCGCAAAAGCAAAGCAGAAGAGGTATGTGGTATTACGATTGCCGGGGAATGGATCCCCCGTTATGTGATTATGGATCGTAATGATAAGATGGGTCAGAGAGCGAGCAAAGCCAGAAGGACGACTCAGGATATTTTGGAAGAGATCCGGCAAGGAGCTGCACATGCAGATCAAATCTATCTGGCCACCGACCCTGATCGTGAGGGGGAAGCCATCGCCTGGCATCTCTCGGAAGCATTGAAACTCCATCCCGCAAAAACCTTCCGAATTACTTTCAACGAAATCACGAAATCTGCTATCCAGAATGCCTTGAAACATCCGCAACATATCAACATGAATCGAGTAGCTGCGCAAGAAGCACGACGAATGTTGGATCGTGTGGTCGGATTTCCTTTAAGCGGTTATCTTCGCGATGCCCTCCATCTGCAACAGATAGGGGCGGGCCGTGTGCAATCGGTCGCTGTTAAATTGATCGTTGACCGCGAACTTGAAATCGAGGCATTTAAACCCGAAGAATATTGGCGTATCATTGCGTTACTATCCCCCGAAGGAACCGTCACTTTCAAGAGAAATCCGAAAAACGCTAAAGTCTATGCTAAAAAGCAAAGCGGCAAGTTAGAAAGCGATGATCCTGGACAGAACCCCGATGATAAATTGATAGTCAGCAAAGACCAGGAGAACGATTTGGAATCTGAATCCGATTCCACCAGTTTGAAATCATCGGAAAAAAAACTTCCAGAAGGCTCATTCCATGCAGAACTTGTGCGTTGGGAAACGAAAGAATTCCGTCCCATTAGTGAGGCAGAAGTCGATCCGATCTACGCTATCCTGGACCGAGCACAATACATCATCAAAAAAATTGAGGAAAGCGAACGAAAGGAACGACCTCAAGCCCCTTTTACCACTTCCACAATGCAACAGACCGCAAACCGCCGGTTAAGGATGACGACCAAAAACACCATGCGGGTTGCCCAAGAACTCTATCAAGGGGTTTCGTTGGGTTCTGATGGCTCCGTTGGGTTGATTACTTATATGCGTACAGATAGTACCCGAATCTCCAATGATGCCATGAATATGGTCCGAGGGCACATTCAAAACGCTTATGGCCAAGCCTACCTCCCTGCTTCCCCAAACAATTACAGTTCCGGTAAATCTGCACAGGAAGCACACGAGGCTATACGTCCTACCGATCTGAATTACACTCCACAGAAAGTACAGGGATTTCTCTCTCGCGAGCAATTTCGATTATATGAGTTGATCTATAATCGCTTTGTTGCTAGCCAGATGAATCCTGCGATCTTCGCCGTTACACAAGTGGAAATCGAAGCAGCGGCGGGTCTATTCAAAGCGACGGGCCGGGTTGAAAAATTTGATGGTTACCGAAAAGTAATGCCGGTGGAATCGCAAGGGGATACCGTATTACCCAAGCTGCAACAGAATCAAAAACTGGATCGTCTCGATCTTACCGCAAGCCAACATTTCACTCAGCCGCCAAGCCGATTCAATGAAGCCTCTTTGGTCAAGTCCCTCGAAAAAGAAGGGATCGGAAGGCCCAGTACCTATGCTAACATTATCGCTCGAATTCAGGAGCACGGCCATGTTCGCCTGGAAAATCGCCGCTTTTTCGCAACCGAAATCGGCAAACGCGCGACCGAATTATTGAACAAAGGTTTTCCGAATGTGCTCGATGTGAAATTTACGAGCCACATCGAAGAAGAATTGGACGAGATTGAAAATGGTAATATTCTGAGCAATCAGGTTCTCAATGAATTCTGGAATCCGTTTGTGGATTCCCTTAAAAAAGCGAAAGAAAATATCGATCACAAGACCGGAGAATTGTGCCCGGTCTGTTCCAAACCGCTGATCGAACGTTGGTCTAAAAAAAGCGGCAAACCGTTCGTTGGTTGTTCTGGCTGGAAAAAAGATGGGAGCGGATGCGATTACGTTAAACCCGGTGAAGGGGAACCGGAACGCCCCAAAGCTCAGGTCACCGATTTCATCTGCCCCGCTTGTGGTCAACAGATGATGTTAAAAACCAATCGCTTTGGCAAACCTTTCCTTAGTTGTTCCGGCTATAAAACAGATGGGTCGGGCTGCCACACGATCATGAATATTGGGGAGGATGGCAAACCGGTCGTCTCGGTAATCGCTACAAAACACCCTTGCCCCAAATGCAATAAAGTGCTGTTACTACGCCAAGGGAAAAACGGCCCATTCCTGAGTTGTTCGGATACCAAATGTAAAACAACTGTTGATTGCGACCCTCAGGGCAATCCGGTTAAAAAAGCGGATACCGGCCTGAGTTGTGAAAAATGCGGTTCACCGATGGTTATCCGAAAAAGTTGGCGCGGCCCTTTCCTTTCCTGTTCCGGATACCCGAATTGCAAAAATGCAAAATCGATCACCGCAGATCTGCGCGAAAAGCTCAAAGATCAGATCGATGCCATTATGGCAGGATCAAAAAAATCGACCCCGACCATCGAAGTTACCGAACTCTGCCCCGAATGCGATGGCCCTATGAAAGTTCGCAACGCCTTTGGCCGCTATTTTCTCGGCTGTACTAATTATCCTAAGTGCAAAGGTACTCGGCAAATTACTGCCGAAATCACCGATAAAATCAATGCGGCAAAAGCAGCGGCAGCAAGCTAAGCTTGCGAACTTCTGCGAAACCAACTGCTAACCCTGAGTGATTCGAACTCAAATAATTGGCTTTAATTTTATTTGAATCTCGTGATCGATTTTTCTTCGAATCGATCACCTCGGGTCACTCTTATTGTCATTTTTATTATTCATCCCTAGACGAGTATTCATTCACCCTGGAATATTCATCGAAAATGCTCCTAGTTCGTTCCTGAAATCAGAGGATAAAAGTTATCGCCAAAATCGAAGCTCGAATCCATGAAAAGGCTTCTAAAACCCTATCGACTTTTTTTTCAAAATTAGTAGAATACTTCTACATTCGAATTTAGGAGAGGTGGCAGAGCGGTTGAATGCGTCGGTCTCGAAAATCGATATAGGTGAAAGCCTATCGGGGGTTCGAATCCCCCCCTCTCCGTTCGCTAACTAATAGCTAACTACTCTTTCTCTTTCTTCTTTTAAATCGTTAGTTAAGTTCGCATCATTTTTTTAATTTCTTTATTTTCTTAGGCCTATTTGAGTGAAACCCACAATATTTTTATCGACTGTTTTAATCTTTTATTATCTACTCCAAAAAACAACTTTTTTTTCTCAACTGTCATTGATATTTCAAAAAATGCCAGGTAAGTTAGGAAAAGTTTGAAATGATTAGGTGATTATAATTCGAATCAAAAAAAATTTCTTTAACCAGATTTGAATCTAATCAACCAACAGATTCAAATAATATGTCAACGAACGAAATCGATCAATTAACAAAGGATAATTTATGAGTCCCGATAATCAAAACGTCGAAATTGTGGAAAAAATCGTTGAGCCAATGTTAATCGCAGCGGTAAAAATCACCGGTCCATACAACGAATGTGGCAAAGGATTTAAAGCCATTGGTCGAAATTTTGGTCGATATATTTGCGGAAGCTGTTTTTGCTTGCAATACGATGCAGGCTACCGGCCAACCGATGCCACGTTTGAAACTTGTATGCCAATTCGTCACAGTAAAGAAGTAGAAGGAATCTCGGTGCGTGAGCTTCCCGGAGGAAAATGTGTTTCGATTATCCACAAAGGGCCTTATGAAGAACTAGGTCAATCGTATCAAAAAATCAAAGACTATGTGAAATCCAAAGGATATAGTTGCTCACTCCCTACAAGAGAAATATATATTAAAGGGCCTGGGATGTTCTTTCGTGGCAACCCCAAAAAATATATAACAGAAATCCAATTCATGATAAATAAAATAGATTCATCAGAAACGCAAAACAACTCTCCATCTAAAGCGATCTAGAACAATATCGGATTCTTAGTCCCCCTCTATCCTCGTTCTATTTTACCTCTATTTCAACTTTGGTTGAGGTGGGGGAAGCGTATTACCCGAATCGAGAATTCGGGTAGATTCCTCTACTTTTACGGGATCGGTGAGAGTTAGACTGCGTAATTCTGCTTTTAGTCGAGCATCACCGCTACTAATTGCTTTTACCGCAATACGATACTCCAGAGACTTACCGGGTTTAAGACCATCCAATTTAGCATAAGTTACCGTTTGCTCATTGATTTGATTACTTATAGGGCCAGTTGCTCGAACAATCTTAAATTGTTTCGGTACATTCGCAACAACCTCGATCTGATTCCCAGCTAAAGACCCCGTATTCGTTACTTTCAGGATATATGCCCCTTCCTGACCAACACTTATAGGATCTAGGGTTTCCTGAACTTCCATAGTAATGGCAGGAACCCCCTGAATCTCGATATTTGCTTCGCTTGATTTAGCTTGATAGGGGGTACTCGAATTCGCTGGTTCTGTTTTGCCGTTACGTTGAACCAGTGGAGTCGCAGAAGCAGAGGCCGTAATCATCGACGATTTGGCAATGTTGTTCGTCTTAGTAGTCAATTGTATATCCATCGACTCTTTGGCTGGAGCTGTCCCAATTTGCCAGATTACTTGGCGATTTTGCAATTTTCCATTGGATGTCGAACGCACATAATCTAGTTCTGGAGGCAAGCTAACCCTTACTTCTAGATTCGTTAGCGGCAAATCACCCCGATTGCTCACTGCAATTTTCCAATCTACTTCTTGACCAACATAAGCTTTCTCCGGTCCAGAAAGTTCTACCGTAAGTTTTGGAGCTGTTACATCGATTTGATAAACTTTCGTTGCCCCAACAACATTCCCATCCGCGCTTGCTTGCGCGGTCAAGCGAAGGGTTCCCGCTTTGGTTACCTTGAGAGGGATGGTAATCCCCATGGTCTGACCAGAAGGAAGATTAGGAATTGGATTACGCAAAGGATCTTGGGCAGATGATAAGAAAAGTCCATCTTCGAGCTTTGCCGTTACTCGAACGTTCGTTGCAGAACCACTCCCAGGATTATTAATGCTTAATTGCAACGGGAAAGTCTCACCAACTACCGCTGTAGGGGGTCCAGAAAGACCGACATTCAGTTTAGCCTCTGCAACTTGAACAGGAATCTGCTGGCTCGGACGCTGACCATCCGCTAGGGGCACCGCTGCTTCGATGGTTGTTTTGCCTAGCTTGGTTGGTCGATAGACCACCTGGATCGTTTGTGCTTTACCACTAGGAATAATGGGCAACTTAAACAACAGTGTATTACCATCGCGCGAGCTTTTTACCGAACTGCTCTCCACTTCAAATCCATCCGGAATCACTGTTTTTAACATCACGGGATGCGCATCGATGGCACCTGTACTGGCAATACTGAAAGTTACTGGAAAATTCTGATTTAACTGCGCAATCGGCATGGCATCGATCCCTACTTTTATTTCTTCCCCTTGCCAATCGATTTGTGTTTTCCCGCGCTGAACCACTTGAATCTGTTTATCGGGGAGGATCTTGAGGATTTCTACTCCAAGATGATTAATACCAAATTTTGTAGCGAGCTGACGCACCGCTATCGTCGCCTCCCCTTTGTTATCCGGAGTAACTACAACAATCTTATTATTGTTATTCGCTGGCGATGGTACGGAGGCATCAAAAATCTCTCCTGAAGGACCATCCAAAAGTTGGTATCGGACTTGGTAACCGCTCATCGGTTCATGATCTAATCTGCGCGTGATCTGTGTTGTTAATTTTTGCGTTGTTCCGACCGGAGCTGTCACCGGGGCAGGCAATTGAAATTCCGCATTTGTCCAGTGCAGATGAACTGTAACTTTGTTCTTTTCCCAATTGTATATCTCTGGGGCATAGACCGTTATATACGAATCCCCTTCGCTAGCATTATTCAAGACACAAAAGGATTGTCCAGGATGAATAACCACATCGTCATTGGGATTATTGTTCCCTCGTGTTATTTGCCGTTCTTTGTATTCGGTATAACTATACGCATATTTATTATCTTTTTTCAACCCTCGGCCACTCAGATGACCGCTTTCATCCACCTCCAGAATACTTCCTGCCTGTTCGACAATCCACTCTACCCGACGGCCTCGTCTTGGTACCCCTTTTTCATCATAGATCGTTGCTATTAAAATCTGATCGCTCCCAACAGGGACTGAACCGATGAGAGGGCGCACCTCCAATCGTACCGCATGAGGATCATAATTTGCAAAGTATCCCTTGCCCCGTGGCTTGGCATGGGTATCGACCGTTTCCCCCATTCCTAACAACCATGGGAATTTACTGGGATTTTCATGGCGAAAGAGACAGCTCGGTAAGCTGATCACAAAGAGACTTATCCAGATCAAATAGCTCTTACGCCCATAAAGAGTCCTATATAGGCTGCCAAAGAGAAAGTTCGGCAAACTTAATATCATTTTTCTGAGGGTCATTCGATCGATTGCCTCCTCTCTCTGAGTCATTTTCCATACTCCTTTTTGCCGATTCCTGGTTATCTCTACCAGTTCCTACATCTTGCCTGATCGGCTTTCTTACGGGATTTACCCAGAACTCGCTCTTTTAATCCAGTTTTCCTTCTCGAGATTGTAACTTCTTCCTCCTCATACGCGAAAAATGGTATCCGACGCAAGCCCAATATTTTTTGTGATTCCCCAGATCAACCCTATTTTGGCTAAATGGTGATTTTTCAACTTTCTGCTCTTCTCTATCTGGCCCAGCTTATAATGCGATTGAATTGTTATTGATCTAGTTTTAGAAAAACCATTTATTTCGGTGATTTTTACAAGAGATGCAACAAATTAGAATCAAAAAATAGCTATTTTCGTCTTCATTATAGCCAAAATAGGATGAATAATGGAAACCATAGTTTCTAAATAGATTTACGATCACAATTACTTCATAGAATCGATTGGAAACGGATTCCTAAAAGAATGATTAATTGAAGACTTAGTAAATCTAATATTGTTTGGAATGTGGCCCATTAATTCAAAATAAGAATCGAATCGGTTGACAAGCGATTAATTTCATGAAATATTCATGGAATCGAAACTACTCAATCAAGATAAAATTGGCTAGTATTCCAATCGATCAAGAATTAATAAAATGAAAATAATGTTTTGGCCGGATATGTTATCTTAATAAGTTTGGGTGTAAACATGATGAATAAAAATGGGGGAAAAGTGGAAAACTGGGGGAACCAAATCTGCCTACACCCATTTTCTATAATGGTTTTAAAGCGAAGAATGACCCTATCCGTTCTGAGCTTAATATTCTTATTAATTGGTTCAGGCTATAGCAGTGATTGGGAACTATTTCGAGGTAATCCTTTGCAAAACGGATTCTCCAAAGCAAAGTTACCGGAAAAATTAGAATTAAAATGGAAATATTCAACGAAAGATTCCATTGAAGGATCGGTAACCATTGCTGAAGGAATGGTGTATGCAGGATCTTTCGATCAGCATTTATATGCTTTAAATCTCCAGGATGGCACGTTAAAGTGGAAAGTCAAGTTAGGGCCGATCAAATCATCCCCAGTCGTAAAAAAGGATCGTCTCTACGTTGGGGATACAGATGGGAATTTCTTCTGTGTGAATCGTGCCGATGGGAAGATGCTCTGGAAATTTCAAACTCAAGGGGAGATAACCGGGGGAGCGAATTTTTATAAAGAATCTATCTTGATAGGCTCTCATGACTGTACATTGTATTGTTTAGATACTAACGGCAAAAAACAATGGGAATTTAAAACCGAAGGGCCGGTAAATGGCTCGCCTGCAATCGTTGATGGTAAAACATTTGTAGCGGGTTGTGATAGCAATCTGCACATCATCGATATAAAGGAAGGGAAAGAATTAGCAACCGTTGATCTTGGCGGTCAAGCGGGAGCAACCGCTGCGATTGATGGAAAGTTTCTTTATGTAGGGACAATGAATAACGAAGTTTTAGCAATCGATCTTGATAAGAAAGAGATTCTCTGGCGATTTTCTCCCAAACAGCGAGCACTCCCTTTCTATGCTTCTGCTGCTATTGCCGATAATTACATTGTAACAGGAAGTAGAGACAAAAGGGTGTATGCTCTGGATCGTAAAACCGGTGAGGTTAAATGGAATTTTCTCACCGAAGGGAAAATCGATTCCTCGCCCGTAATTAATGGGAAGAGGGTCTTTGTCGGCTCCTTCGACCGAAACTTTTATGAATTAGAAATCGATACAGGCAAAGTAATCCAAACGAGGGAATTAGATGGGGCCATTTTGGCCTCGCCAGCGATCGCAGATGGGAACGTTATCATTGCGACCGAAAAAGGCACGATCTATACTTTTGGTGATAGCAACAAGATGAAATAACTTGAATTTACTTGCAAAAAAATTCTAACCTATCATCTGAATTCTTTGCATTAACGAGCACCAAAATAAGAACAATTATGCAGTAATCGAGTCTCAAAATAAATGATTTTTTGAGTCAGGTAAAAGAAAACAAGAAAAAAATCAAGTAAAAGAAATAAGAGAAAGTTTCAAACAACCAACAACCGAGAAGCGAATGGAAAGTCAAAACGAACAGCAAGAAAAAACCGGTTTGGGCAATTATTTTATTGCGAATTATCCGCCGTTCTCCTTTTGGAAACACGATTATTTGCCCCAAGCTTTGGAAACTTATCAAAAACCACCAGCGAGCGGCACCCCGCTTGGACTGTATTTACATATCCCGTTTTGTCGCAAACGCTGCAAATTTTGTTACTTTCGCGTTTACACCGATAAAAACGCAAAAGATATCGAAAACTATACCAATGCCCTCGTTCAAGAAGTAAAACTACTCTCCGAGCAACCATGTGTTGGTGGCCGGCCGCTCGATTATGTCTATTTCGGTGGTGGCACCCCTTCCTATTTGAGTGCCTCTCAATTAGAGCAATTGATCAAACAGTTGCAGGAAATTTTCCCTTGGCATCATGCCCGCGAAGTCACCTTTGAATGTGAACCGGGTACTTTACAGCAACATAAATTACAATTGCTGCGCGATCTAGGCATCACCCGCCTCAGCTTGGGTGTTGAGAACTTCAAACCGGAGATTTTACAATTTAACGGTCGTGCTCACTTGGAAGAAGAGATTTATCGGGCAATGAACTGGGCTAGAGCGTTGAATTTTCCGCAAATCAATCTAGATCTCATTGCGGGTATGGTTGGCGAGGATTGGGACAACTGGAAAGAATGTGTCCGAAAAACCATTCAGATCGGCCCTGATAGTGTTACCATCTATCAAATGGAATTACCTTATAATACAGTCTTTTCCAAAGAATTAAAAATGGCCGATGATCCTGCTCCTAGCTCATCCAAACAGATGGGGATAGCCGATTGGCCGACGAAACGGGCTTGGGTCGATTACGCATTTGCGGAATTTCTTGCTGCGGGGTACTCCATTTCCAGTGCCTATACCGTTGTGAAAAACAAGAGTGACACCTCCTTTGTCTACCGCGATGCTCTTTGGCGCGGGGCCGATATGTTCGGAACTGGAGTTGCATCGTTCGGGCACATGAACGGTGTCCATATTCAAAATCTAGACACCTGGGAAAGTTACATCGATAAACTTAATCGCCATGAGTTACCGCTTGGCCGTGCCTTCCCAACGACTCCTCGTGATCGCTTGATTCGGGAAATGATTCTACAATTGAAGACCGGTCACCTCCGCAAAGAGTACTTTTTGCAGAAATATAAAATCGATATTCTCCAAGAATTTCATATCGGGTTTCAGCAACTGCAGCAACTCGATTTGCTTACGGTGAATAGCGATAGTGTCGATTTAACTCGTACAGGCTTTCTGCAGATCGATCGTCATCTGCCGACTTTCTTTGATCCTCAATATCGCAGTGATCGCTACACTTGAGTTCATCTAAGCTTTTAAATTCTACTCTATTTCATTGACAAAATAAAATTTTGAAATAACAGTTAAAAACAACGTCATCAAGGGAATTAACAATATCGTGGTTACTGAAACCCCTGAAAATGGTGGAACTGCTCAGCCAAATGAACCACTTGTCTTTTACATGGGCAAATACGCAGCAGCAATCCCCCTGAATCGTCATTATTGCAAAAATCATATGTGGTGTTTACCAATTACGGATGGAACTTACCGCTTTGGTTTCAGTGCTTATGCTATTCGTTTAATGAAAGATATATATTTTCTCGATTGGTGTGTCGATGCCGATAGCCATGTCGCCTATAAACAACAAATCGGCAATATCGAAACATCCAAAGCGGTATCCGATCTTTTTTCTCCTGCGGAAGGGAAAATTCTCGAATTCAATCAAGAAATCTTACGTGATCCCGCGCTCATCAACGTCGATGGGGATAACCAAGGGTGGTTGTTTTCCATGACGGCAACAAATATAGAACGGATGAGTCCTCAAGAATACTTCAATTTTCTTACAGCAAATTGGGAAAACACTCAGCGCATCCTCAAAGGGCAAATGGGAGACTAATTTAAATATTAACGTTTCCGATTTTGGAAGAATTGAATTGTCTCTTTGAGAAGTGCGGATTATAGATATTTCGCAACGAGCTAATCTTTCTACTTCGACCAATCAAGACTCTGAGCTTGGTTCGACATAATTCTGTATAAACAAGTTTGCACGACTCGGAGAGCCGTGCAACTATAGATTCTTAAACTGTTATCCATCAAAGTCCATCTTGAAATGATTATCCCCACCGATTTGTATCTCGATCATCCCGTCGAGATCGGGGATCGTCTCTATCGGAACCTCTGTCTCGATCATCCCGTCGAGATCGGGGATCGTCTCTATCGGAACCTCTG
>JAKBAI010000375.1 GCA_021809185.1 Planctomycetota bacterium | reverse complement strand
TCCGATCTCTAACTTTATCGCGAATGAAACACTTCGGGTCTTTAGTTGTCCTGCTGATTCTCAAGTCAATTCTATGTTTCCTTGGCCGTATCCGATCAATATGTATACTCACTATTATGGCCTCACTTCTTATATCGGTTCCTCAGGATATAGAAATTATGGAATAAGACGTCAGGCTGGAACTGGAATATTTTATGCAGGATCAAGAGTGAAGATTTTGGATATCACAGATGGTACGAGTAATACGATTATGAATGGGGAGCGCCCTCCAGTTTTAATAAACTATAATTCGATTATCCCGTACGGTTTTTGGGAAGCTCGTTATCTTCATGGTACTTGGTATAATTACCCGCTGCTAGGGGTTCGAGATATCTGCGACAACAACCATTGTCCCGTTCGCTGTGAGCTTAAGATTCAACACTATCAAAATGGCAAAATCGGCGATCTCTGTGATGCTTTTCACTTTTGGAGTCTGCACGAAGGGGGATCGAATTTTCTCTTTGCCGATGGGTCGGTACACTTTCTCCCTTATGCTGCTGATTCGATTCTGCCTGCCTTAGCTTCTCGTGCAGGGGGCGAAGTGATTCCATCTGGGTACTAGAGGCAGTAGGTAGTAGGCAGTAGGCGGGGAAAGTAGGCAGTAGGCAGTGGGCAGATGGCAGATGGCAGTAGGCAGTAGGTGTGGAAAGTAGGCTGCACAAGGCAAGGGAGGAGAGTAAGTTTTTTGATTCTCAAAGGAGCTTGCACGCTACTAGATAAGGAGATTTCATTTCTTGAGCAGATGAGGAAGCCGCACCGATTAAAATTGGCGGAAGGTCGTCTATCGAGAGTCGATTCTTCTGAGAGTCGATTTTTCTTGATTCTCCCTAGGAGCGCAGGCGTCCCGCCCGCATTAAGACAATCACCCCGAAATAAATAGCTAAAAAACTATTTTGAAAATATTCCAAATTTGTTGGATTATACTATTGACAGTCACTTTTTAGTTGCTTAAAATACGACTAACTTAATATCATTTGCTATTTTATGAGGAGATTTAGATGTCTCGATATATTGTATTTTATTTCGAGTATCGATTTTTTGACAGAGTTTCTAAATAGAAATTCGTCCAAGATTCAAAATGAATTTCGTTAGAGAGTCAAAATTGAAAGCTTAATCCATCTAATAAAAATCTTTTCGAGCTATCTTTTTCTCGAAGCAGGTAAGAGAGTTTTATTGTCTTAAATGTAGTATCTAAATGTAGCCATTAAAGATCATCTTACTGCCAATGATCTTTTTTGCTCTTCATGAACAAAATCGCGACATTCGTTTGCATCAAGAACAAAGATAATCTAGGTTAAAAAATTTTCGAGGTCGTATCGAACCGCTGTTTTCTCGCAGCGATAGTTAATCTCGTTCACTTTTTGCGCAATAAATTGTTCGCGAGCTGTTATCAATCTTAATAATGGCTTTTGTTGGATCCTGAAAAATGGAAAATTCAATTCCGAGTAGTTGATAAACTAGATCGAGAGTTTTCGGCAATCCTCATGCTTCCTACTCAGGGATTGATCGGGATTCAAAAAGTGAATTCCCATGTTAAAGAAATATTATCGCTTAAATTGTTCAATAAAAGTTGGAAAATCGTCTCGTTAGAATTAGGACAAAGCAAAGGATCTATTCGCGAATTCGTTGATAACCCAGAGGTGACCTACCCATCCGATCAATCGGTTCAAGGATCCGCTCTTGTAAGACGATTCGAAATCGATCTACCCATTTTGTTTCCTGGGTACCAAACAATCCCTGTAAAAATAATCGTTGAAAATCCTAAAGGGGAGAAACAAGTTTTGGAGTGGAAATTGACTTACATTGGTGAATCTAAAACCATCAAATAAATAGTTAAATTGCTCCAAAAGACTATCCAATTGCCGCAATTGGGTAATCTAAAACTTTGATAATTACATGAAAAGTTGAGATTCAAAACACGAAAAATGGAAGCATTCGATCGATTTATAGATCGCTTGATGGAGAATATCTTATGAAACCGATTTTCAAATTGTTGGCGACTATATTGGAGACTAGATCTCAAATGAAAATTTCTTCTTTGGTTACTCGAATTCCTTGCGTTTTATTAACTATATATCTAGTCTATCTAACTAATTCTCAATCGCTGTATGCTCAGATCTCTCCGAAAGATCAACCGGTCTTCGATAAGATCTTAGCGGATTGGCAGACTCGGTTCAAAGCTGTTAAATCAATCGAATATAATATTGTTTTAGTTGATCACTCAAGCTCAAAAAAGAAATCCGATGATAGGAAGATACTTCCAATGGATGAGGATGAGGATGAGATATTGTCAAAACTTAAAAATTTTGATAATTTTCCAAAAGAGAAGAGATATGAAATCATATTTGAAATTCCTACTGGAAAAATATTGATAAAACGTGTGACCTCGAACCCGTTTTATAATTATACGACGATGTGGGATGGAAAATATATTACTTATATTTCACCTTCAGAACCCGAAAAAGAAGAATTGATCAACTATGATAGAGCAATTTCACTAGGAGATTCTTGGCATTCAGCTTCACCGATCGATTTGGATATATTACCTGTGTTTGCTGCTCACGGCATATTTGCTTTGGGTGATGAAGCTGCTTTAAGAATAAATAACCTTAAAATGAGAGATGCATTTGATGATGTAAGAATATCTGGAAAGGCGACATTTAATGGTAAAGAATGTTTAATTATCAACACAAGTACGCATGAGTCGTTACCATCGAATTACACAGAATGCTGGGTCGATCCACTAAAGCAAAGTAGTGTTACCCGTTTTATAGATTATGTTAGGAAAAAACCGGGCATCGATATTCAAATCAATTACCAAAATGTTAATGATATTTCGATTCCAGAATCTTGGATTTATGTAAATTACATCCTAGGATCGGTTCGAACAACAAAATATAAAGTTGAATCGTTTCGAATAAATAGTGAAATCAGTTCCGATGTTTTTTTCCCTCACTTAAAATCAAAGGAAAAAATATGTTACACTATTATGCCACCTCTCGATTCAAATTATACGGTATCGAGTGCAGAATTTTATTATGAAATCGATGAAAATTTGAAACCGAATTTATTTGGAAAACGCGGCTTTCTAACACAATCTGGAGATGAAGTTTTCCCAGAAGAAAATTTTGACTGGATTCCTAAAAAAGATACTCCTAAGGGGAGTAAACGGGATTGGATCTTAATGATTTCATTTGTCTTTACTATACTTTTATTGATCAGTTTCCTCGTTTGGATTTCACGTCGACAAAATAATCTCAAAAGAAAAAATCTTTAGAATAGTAAACCGATTCGCAGGATTTT
>JAKBAI010000004.1 GCA_021809185.1 Planctomycetota bacterium | reverse complement strand
TGGCTATAATCTGGAACTAACCGCGGTGCAATGCCCTTTGCGTAAAAGTCTCGATACGATCGAACACTACGATGCTCGATTGGATTATATTCAGCGCAGTATGCAACTCTGTTATGATCTGGGTTGCCGTCTAGTTATTGTCCCTTGCCCTAGTCTTGCTGCGGAATTAGCTGACATTCAAAAAAAAGCTAGCGATACCATGAAATCGGCGGGGGGGACAAGTTCATCTTCTCCTGCAAACCCAGATAATCCGATGTTACCGAGATCGATTATCTCAGAAGCAAATTTATCAGGATTGAATTTTTCAGGAGCGAATTTTTCAGGGGAACAATCTGCCACAAGCAACTATCTACAAAACGCACTGCAAACCTTGGCACGATTCAGTGATCGCATTGGGGTCACACTCGCCTTAGAAATTGGGATCGATTCCGCTGAAATTGTCACGGCTTATCTGGAAACAAAAGGATTGAATTCCATCCAGATCAATTTCGATCCAGCCAATTTTTTGATTCACGGTCACAATCCCAGCCAACAACTGTTCCCTTTGAGTGGGCGCATCGCTCACACTCATGCTAGAGATGTTCGCCGGAGTGGTCTAAGCCGCGGCCCTCAAGAAGTCGCTGTTGGCCATGGCGATATCGATTGGCTCTCTTATTTTGCAACCTTATCGGCAATCGAATATCGAGGCTTTATCGTTCTCGAACGCGAAAGTGGGAGTGACCCATTAACCGATCTCAAAGCTGGGGTCAAATTCCTGCAACGATTTGTGCCCGCGGAAAACTCTTCTAATTAATCTTGCTATGTTATATTTTACCATACTGAAAAATCAACCCAACCCGAATTTCAAATAACCGATTTGCATAATCCCCCATTGAACGTTTCCCCCTGGTCCCTTTGTTTCCCTTGCGGAGAGATCTAAAATGACCTCGAATCAAAATCGGCCAATCCCTAAGCCGAGATTATTGATTATTGGCTGTGGCTATATCGGCCATCGCGTCGCTATGCGTGCATTATCCCAACAATGGGAGGTTCATGCCGTAACCCGGCAACGCCAGAGCCAACTCGCTTCCGTTGGGATTCAACCTATCCTTGCCGATATCCGTTCCCCTTGGCCCAAAATCGATTTACCCTCATTCGACTATGTTCTCTATGCCGTTGGGTGGGATCGACTTAGCGGCGCGAGCTTTCAAGAGATCTATCTGGATGGTTTACAAAATGTTCTGGCCGGATTCCTTCCATCGCAAAAATCGGCCAAATGGATCTATGTTAGCAGTACTAGTGTTTATGGAGATTTATCAGGGGAGATTGTTAACGAAGATACCCCAACGAAACCGGATGAAGAAAATGGCAAAATAGTCCTTGCCGCAGAAACAAAGCTTCGCACATCGATTCCCGACTCGATTATCCTCCGCCATGCCGGGATTTATGGCCCGGAACGGATAATACGCAAAAAATCGATCGTGGCAGGGGAGGCTATCCCCGCAAACCCGGATGGTTATTTAAATCTCATTCATGCCGATGATTCCGCTGATATTATTCTCCGCGCTTTTGCTCAGATAGTTCCTGGAAGTACCTATCTCGTTGCAGATGGTCACCCGGTTACGAGGCGAAATTTCTATGAATTCATGGCTAAAATCCTCCATGCCCCACCGGTGCAATGGTCTAGCAAGATTACAGGGGAGCACCGCGCGAATCGCCGGATCGATAACGCAAAATTGATCAACGATCTCCATCTAAATCTGCGTTACCCCAACTATCAGCTTGGGCTTACCCAAGCAGTAGCTGAAGAAAAAGTAGCTGAAGAAAAAGTAGCATTTCAGAATATCAATTCGTTGAAATCATAAAATGATAATGGATGTTTTACGAGCATTCATGCGATCAGTAGCTAATAGCTACTACTAGTTAGCTTTTTATCCCTTGCGAAAGAGAACCGTTCAAAAAGATTTAATCGAAGAGAGTTTGACAAAATAGGACAGACAATCCTACCCTTCACAAGAACATCTTTCTTCTAAGATTGTTTGCTAGTCTTTAAGCTTCGATTTTAGCAACTTCTTCTAGCAAAAGCTGTTTGATACGATCGGGTCGTCCCATCCCTTTGGTCTCGCGCATGACCGTTCCAAAAACACGATCGAGAGCCTTTTCGTTTCCTTTTTTGTAATCCAAAACCGCTTTTCGATTCCCCTCGATCGCCTTGCGAATCAAATCGAGTAACAAGTTATCATCAAAAGGTTTATAGCCTAATTGATCAATCGCTGTTTTGGCATCGACATTTTCTGCAAGCATTTTCTGATAAACATCGCGCGCCTTTTCTCGTTTAATCCCGAGCTGTTTCATTTCATTAATCAACTCCCCTAACTGAGGAGCACGGATCGGAAACTGATCAATCTCTTCGCTTCGCTCTTTGAGACTAGCAAAAACTTCGTTCGTCAACCAATTGCAAGCCGATTTCGGATCACTGATTTTGGCCACTTCTTCGAAATAAGCAACCATTTTTCGGCCCTGCCCTGTCAAGACCTGAGCATCGTAAGCCGAAAGGGAAAAAGGGGCTGCCTGCAATCGTGTTCGCTGTTGGGAAGGCAGTTCGCCTAGAGAGCGCTTAACCTCTTCGATCTGCTCAGCAGTAACCACCACAGGAACCAGATCGGGATCAGGGAAATATCGATAATCAGCAGCTTCTTCTTTATGCCGTTGAACTTGGGTCATCCCTCGAGCTTCGTTCCACCCCGCAGTAGTTTTAAGCAATTTGCCGAATCGATAATTCTTCGGATCTTTTTGAAACGCTTCATACTGCCGTTCCGCTTCGTATTGAATCGCGCGACCAACAGAACCGATACTATTCAGATTTTTAATCTCGACCAGAGGAGTTGCCGCAATCTCTTCGCCATTGTCACTCGAATAAAGAATGTGAATATTGACGTTTGCATCACAGCGCAGCGAACCTTCTTGCATTTCGCAATCCGATACCCCAATCTCTCGGAGTAATAAGCGCAGTTCACGTAAATAAGTTTCGGCATCTTCCGCCGAACGAATATCTGGCTTGCTGACAATTTCCAGTAGTGGAGTTCCCGTACGATTTAAATCGACTTTACTATCCCCGCCGCGCCCACTTTCATCGTGCATCGATTTACCCGCATCCTCTTCCAAATGAGCGCGGATAATTCCGATTCTACGACTACCAGAACTCGTATCAATATCTAAATAACCTTCATAACTGAAAGGAAGATCGTATTGGCTAATCTGATAATTCTTGGGTAAATCGGGATAATAATAGTTCTTTCGATCCCATTTAGTGAAGTTGGCGATCTGGCAATTCAAAGCGAGGGCCGCACGCAACCCGAGCTGAAAGGCTTGTTCGTTCATAACCGGCAAAACACCCGGCATCCCTAAACAGATAGGACAAACTTGGCTATTGGGCGGAGCGCCAAAAACCGTCTTGCAGCTACAAAACAGCTTAGTTTTAGTCATTAACTGCACGTGAACTTCCAGCCCAACAATAATTTGATATGGTGTATTCATGGAGAAATTCTCTCGCAATCCTTAATTTCCTATTCGATTTCTAAATAAGTTACTTCTAGAGGGAGCCAATGATATTCTACATTTTGGTTTTGCACATAATATTATTGGACATAATGGTTTTGTATAATCAGTTCCGACTCTCAAAGCCCCCTTTTGCAGAATGACTGATTGTAGTTGAACTCTGTTTATAATTTTGGTCGGCGCTGATGATACTCGGTCTGTTTTTCAAACATCCGTGCCACTCGAAGCATTTTCTCTTCTTCAAAGGGAGCAGCAAGGATTTGCAATCCTATGGGCAATCCCCCTTTGGTAAATCCGCAAGGGATACTCATCCCCGCAATACCAGCAAGATTACAACTGATGGTGTAGATATCGGATAGATACATCGCGAGAGGATTATCGGCTTTCTCACCGATTTTGAAAGCAGCGGTAGGGGAAGTTGGGCCAAGAATAACATCGCAATCGGCAAATGCTTTATCGAAGTCGTTTTTGATTAATCGCCGAACTTTCAGTGCTTTCAGATAATAAGCATCTTTATATCCGCTGGAAAGAGCGTAGGAGCCGAGCATGATTCGCCGCTGCACCTCTTTACCAAACCCTTCCCCGCGCGAGTTGCTATACGCTGAGATGAGATCTTTCTTTTGCGCGGTACGGTGCCCATAGTGCATCCCGTCATAACGGGCCAGGTTACTCGATGCCTCTGCCGTGGCTACGAGGTAATATACTGCAACGCTATATTTACTGTGCGGCAAAGAAATCTCTTTTATTGTTGCTCCCATACTCTGATAGACCTTCAAAGCAGATCGTATCGAGCTTTCTACCTCGCTATCTAATCCCTCCCCAAAAAATTCTTTGGCCACCCCGATCGTTAAATTTTTTATCGGCTGATCGAGCTGAGCGAGATACGAAGGGACAGGCACATTTACACAGGTGCTATCTTTAGCATCATGGCCGGAAATCACTTCCATGAGTAAGGCCGCATCAGCAACATCATGGGTAAACGGACCGACCTGATCTAGAGAACTAGCGAAAGCAATTAATCCGAATCGGGAGACTCTACCATAGGTCGGTTTAATACCGACAATTCCGCATAATCCCGCAGGTTGACGGATCGACCCCCCCGTATCGGTACCTAAAGCCAACGGTGCTTCACAAGCTGCAACCGCTGCCGCCGAACCCCCAGAAGAGCCTCCCGGTATGCGAGTAGTATCCCATGGATTCCGGGTGGTGAAATAGGCACTATTTTCAGTAGATGAACCCATGGCAAATTCATCCATATTCGTTTTGCCAAAAAGAATCGCATCGGCTTTTTTCAGTCGATCAATAACAAAAGCATCATAGGGCGGCACAAAATTTTGCAACATTTTGCTCCCGCAGGTCGTGGGTACGCCTCGGCAGCAAAGCACATCTTTAATGGCTACCGGAATCCCTGCTAATGCACCTAGAGCTTTTCCCTGCTTCCGTTTTTCATCGATCTTTTTGGCTTGATCAAGAATGTTTTCTGGATCGATATGTAAAAAAGCCTTGATTTGGCCATCATGCGTTTTTACTTGGGACAAAAATTGCTTCGCGATTTCCTCGGCAGTAACACTGCCATTATTTTGCAATTCTCGTATTTCTAGTGCAGTTTTCTCAATCAATGACATTGCGACCCTATCTTCCCAATCTGATGATTTGATTATTATTTTACCGGTTTATCTTCAACTTTCTGTGTTCAACCTTATTGAGTTTGACACCAGCGAACAGCTCTTTCCTCTGAAGTTCAATAACTGCCCGAAAAAAAGTTCTTCCCTTCCCCTCGATCGGTCCGCACTTTTCTTTTAACTATCTCGTACGTGTATTTAACATAATTATAAGTTATAATATTTAGGGACAATATTTAGGGAAATTATTGAGGATTTTCGCGTCGAACTATTTATGATCGACAAAATCAATGGCTGAGATCGTCCGCAGGATCCAGAACTGCGGGGACAGCAAAAAATTGACCTGCACGAACAGGAGCATTCCGTAATGCCTCTTCCACACTCAATGATTCCCCAGGAACATCGGGACGAAAGACATTCTGTAAAGGTAACGGATGCGCAAGCGGTTCTACATTCGAGGTATCCAATTCTTGAAGTTGATCGACGTAATTTAAGATAGAAGTGAGTTGTCGTGTCATCGTCTCGAGTTCCGCTTCGCTCATCTCTAACCGGGCTAACCGAGCTACCTTTCGAATATCTCTTATATCCATTTGGTTCTTTCCTTAATTCTTCTCGCTTTATATTTCCGTTAGAATATCTGGAGATAGATTATGAAGATTATTTTTCTAAAAATTTCCCCAATTTTCTTATTGCTCTTTACTATTCACTCCTGAAGTACTCTTCTCCCTGTGTGGAATGAATCGCTCATTTTTCATCCTCTTTAGAAATCAAACCACGATACCTTTTCCCGATTTGATTATTCATTGAGCTCTTATTCAATTCACCAGAGAATGGCACAAACTAGGTTTCAAGATTGTAAATATCTCTCTTCCATTTAAGCCATAAATAATTAGGGCTAAAAGCAATAAATCATCAGCTAATCGAATTTGAGAAGAAGCGGATTTTGAATTGCTTTCATTTTTCATTGATTGATCGCATTACCCTAACATCTATATGATTGTTTGAGGCTGCAAAATCGTTATACCCTCCTGATAAAATCGTTTTCTTAAACCATCAGAATGAAATAGAGAGATTGAATCGATAATAGAGCATATATGGTTTAAAGATATAATTTACGATTTAATTTACGAATAGAGAGGAATTAGAGAAACGAAGCGTTGCTAGCAAAAAACCAGCAACGCATAAATCATCAAATATCAAGCATGATTGTTCACAATGATTGTGCGCACTTTATACCCCCACCCCTCTGAAAATAAGCTTCAGAAACTGATTAAACTTGGGGAAGTGCGAACGGTTTTCGCTTGATAGGTCGCTTTGCTTTACCACTGCGAATACATTGAACGCAAACACGTTTCCGAGAAACGATGCCATCAAGTTCTATCTGGATTCGTTGCAAATTCGGGTAGAAAACTCGGCGAGAGGTACCCGTAATTTTCTTACCAACTCCGCCTAAATATTTCGCTTTCCCGCGATAAGTTTTCTGGTTACCAACAATTGGCTTTTTACCACACAAAACACATTCCATACCCATAATGATATTCTCCTATGGGAATCGCCCCATTTTTTAATTTATATCAAAGGGAATAATTTATAATACAAGAGACTTTTGACAAGCGGAAGTTCGCGAAAAATCTCCCAAAATGATCCCAAAAATGCGATCCCTTCAACAAAATGAACCATTTTTAATATTTTCCTGCTTTTGGGAATCTCGCTTTACGATAATTTCCCAGAAATTGCAAGTTCTTTCACTGAAATCGAGATCAAAAGCGGGTGATTTTGTACCCCCATTATGATAAAGGCAGAGATTGATCTCAGAACGGAAGATCCCTACCAGATTAAATCTTTAATGCATTTGGGCTGCGATAAAATAAACGATTTCGATTTCTATTTTTGGTTCTTTGAGGTAAAATAGAGATAGCTTTCCGAAAAACGTGAAGTAAGGAGCCAAAATATGAATATTCATACGAATACCCTTTCGAAAACCCATCAATCAGACGAAAATAAAGTAAAATCCTTATTGACCGATGTCGAAAATTTCTGCCAAGAAATACGCCCGGAAGAAGAATTATGTTATCTGGAGCGTAAGCCAAATGAAAAGGTAATTCCGCTCGCGCGCAAATATCAGCTTTTAGGGATGTTGATTCCAGAAGAATACCATGGCCGACAAGCGGATACCGTAACCTATTTACGGAGCTTAGCGCGGATTGGTCGTGAAGGAACAGGGGTTCGCACCTTTTTTTCGGGGCATGTCTCGATTGGTAGCTATCCTATTGTTCGGTTTGGGAGTCCCGAGCTGAAGAACAAATATCTTTTTGCAGCAGCTCGTGGTGATAAGATATTGGCTTTTGGGTTGACCGAACCAGAAGCGGGAAGTAACCCGCTCGAGATGCAGTCCACCTATCGAAAAACAGGGAATTCGTATCGTCTCAATGGAGTTAAATATCTCATTTCTAATGGAGGAATTGCCGATGCGGTTATCGTATTTGCCTATCCAGAAGAGGAAAGCGGAGCTTCAAGCGCCAAGAATAGGCGAGTGAGTGCCTTTGTCGTTGATACGAACGCGAAAGGATTCCAGGCAGAATCGTTCACGGCACAAGCAAAAATGGGAATGCCGACCTCGAATACCGCTATGTTTGAAATGCAAGACGTAGAAGTGCCGATGGAGAATCTTCTGGGGGAAGAAGGAAACGGATTTCGAATAGCAATGGCAACTCTGGTAAGTGGTCGATTGAGCGTTGCGGCAGGTTGTCTGGGAGTGATTGAAGATTGTTTGCAGGAAGCAATAAACTATAGCAAAGAACGGCACCAACACGGGAAACCCATAGCGAAACATCAGTTAGTGCAGTCTCATCTCGCGGAGATTGAATTGGCCCGCGCAGCATCGTCCGCTCTCATAACGGAAGCTGCAATGGCCAAAGATGCTGCCAATGCCGACCCAGATAATCCAGAAAAAGAAAAAGCAGCGGATATGTTCGCGGCTAAGGCCAAATGGTTTGCCAGCAATGCCGCCTGGCGAGCCGCAGATCACGCCGTACAAATATTGGGTGGACGCGGTTGGTCGACGCTCTATAGGCCCGGTCGCCATTTGATGGATGTTCGCGTTTGCCGAATCTATGAGGGAACCGATGAGATTCTCCAACTTAAAATCGCCTCCTCCCTGCTCGGCAAAGAATACGAAGCATTTAAATAGCTGAAATGTTCAAGATTTTCAGCTATTCTATTTATAGACAAAATTATATTTATGGATATTTAAGATAATCCTGTCCTATTTTGTCTGCGAAGATAGGGAGAGTCTTCATGAGGGATCATTCTCTTGGACCGATCTCTAGGACAGACTAGAATGATTTATCCCTAAATTAGCTTTTCGACATCTTAACGGAATCGATAATCTAAAAGAGAGAATTACTTAGTAGAAACCGTTTTCATAACCGAAATGAAAAGAGCAATTCCGCTTAGTCCCATCATCATCCAAAGAGGATCGGTTTTTACTTCGTAAGCAATTCGGCGGAAGAGTTGCTTATACCAAATTTTTCCGCGGCCAATCATTAACTGCTCTCGTAAGCGGTTTTTCTTATCTTCCAAAATGTCAATAAAGGAGTTGCAATCTTCTTTCAATTGCTCGATCTGATCGATCGTAAAGCTACGAAATCGATCAATGGAGAGACGTTGTTGAGCAACTCGGCAGATAAGTCCGCCAGGACGATCTCGTCCAATAACCAGATCATCGATAAAAGGGCAAGCTTGGTTTAAGCGTAAGAACTGATAGAGGCAATTAATGGCATCGCCGCGCCACTGAAAACTACGTTCCGGATGTAAAGAAGCAAGAACCTCGCGAATCAGATCTTGAATTCTTTCCAATCGAAAAGACTCGCCAGAGATTTTCCTACGCATGGTTCGATCGATTACTGCCTTGTTAGGAGTAATGACATCGGCTGGCAGAAGTCGGGGAGCATATTCGGGTAGATAAACAAATTTATCTGCATCTTTAGGTCGGACACGTTCTGGTCTCGGCCTCGGAGGTCGGCGGAGAGAAGGATTACGCCCCTCTCGAGATTGAGTTTCCTCAGGCTCGCTCCATTCGTTCGACTCTTCGGCAAACGGTAGGATCGCGGCATCAACCGGTTCTGGCGGAGCGATAAGCGAGCCATCGATCACCGAAATCAACTGGATTTGTTCCGGTATTTGCATATTACTATCGACTTCGCGCGTCGTGCTAAGAACCTTTTGCACCTGAGATTTGAAATTCGCTCGCGAAGTGCCCTTTGGTAAATCGATCGTTTTGGGAACTGTTGCCCCAATCGAATTTGGAAGCGCAGGACGAATAGGGATACTTCCCGCAGTTTGATTAGCTACCGGTGGAGAACCATCGAGAGCACCTATCTTATCTGCCGATTTCGAAATTGGCTGAGTCGATGAAAGGAGAGAAGGAGAAGACGAGGCAGGAGCCGTTTGATTTGGTACCGTTTTAGAAGGAATACTCGGATTAGTTTCTGAAGTCGATTTTGCGGGGGCCAATCCTAGAGAACGATCGTACCCCGTTCTCGAGTTATTGTCGGTCAAGCAATTCATGGCCTGGGCAAGCACATTCATGGCCTCGGTAACATGTTCGGGATGTTTGAGTTGATAATGGCGAAGCAGTTCCATCCGTTCTAAAACAGCTAATTCAATATCATCTCTGTTTCCGGCCCCTTTCTCCAGTCCCAGAAGCGTATAATAATCGGGTGGCCAAACCCCTCCAGGAAGTTTTAGCCATTGACAAATCAATTTTTCTTTCATGGTCTCTTATTAATATTATTTAATTTTTGCTTTGCTTAGTTTATCATCTCTGGCTTTTTAGGCTATGCAAATTTGATCCAGAAAGCAACGGAATACCCCCATCTCTCCCCTATCCTCTCTGTTTCTGAATCGTTGATCCCTGCTCTATTATACGATAACTTTAAAAAGTGATAGGCAATCATTTGGTAATTTCTCTGTTTTCGAGGCTATACTAGCAATGGAGTTCGCTACAACATCTGCTCTTTATTTTCAGGAAAATATTCTCGAACTAACAAGATGATTGAAAAGATCTCACGGAAATCGTTAATCCCTAAAATAGATTGATCTTTTCACAATCTATCCATAAATCATCTAAAGAAATAATCTAAAATGGGAATAAAATCGATGAGAAGATCAAGAACATTCTGGTTTCGTTGTTGTCTAGTGATATCTCTATTTGTTCTAAAGTCCAATGGTATCTTTGGGCAATCAAGTCTTTCCAAAGAAGAACAGGAACTACAAATACTGTTTCAGTACGAATGGGAGATTCATCTCCAGGATTATCCTGATGTCTCCTCGATTTACGGATATAAAAAATATAACAATCGCTGGCCAGATTTATCGTTAGAGGGGTTTGAAAGACGGCAAACCCATCGCCTAAAAATCATCGACAAATTAAACAAAATCCCTTCCCAGAAGCTCTCCCCTACTTGGCAAATGTATTATCAGATTTACAAACAAGAAATAGAATGGGATTGCCAATCCCATCGCTATCGACTTCATTTGTTACCTTTGAATCAGCTCGAGGGCATTCACGATTTGACCCCCGTTTTGAGTTCGATATCGTTTACATCGGAAAAAGATTATCAGGATTGGTTAGCTCGATTGGGGAAATTTTCTGAATATATGGACCAAACAATCGATCTGCTGAAAGAAGGGGTAAAAAAGGATCGAGTTCAATCAAAAATCGTCATGAAGCGAGTACCGGGTCAAATTCGCAAATTAATCAATCGGCAAAATCTGGAAAACCATCCATTATTCAAACCGTTTCAACAATTCCCGCGTTCGCTAGATCCAGAAAAGCAGAAAGAATTGAGCCGAGCTGGAAAAAAACAGATCGAAGAAGTGGTGATCCCTGCGTACGAAAAACTGCTCACTTTTCTGGAAAAAGAATACATCCCTAGCTGTTATGATGAATTAGGAATCTGGCATCTGCGGGATGGTGCTACTCTATATCCATTTCAGATCGAATTGCAAACGACCACCAAGGAAAGCCCAACTACTATTCATGAAATCGGTTTACAAGAGGTTAAACGAATTCAAATCGAGATGCAAAAGGTGATGAAAAAAATCGGGTTTCAAGGTACATTTCAAGAATTCACCAAACAGTTGAGAGAGGATCCGAAACAGCATTTCGCCAATGAACAAGAAATCTTATCCTCTGCCAAAAAAATCACCGCAACGGTGGAAAAACAACTACCCAAATTGTTTGGGCGATTGCCTAAAACCCCTTATCTAATCGAAGCCATTCCCGCGCACATGGCCTCTTCTTCTACCAGCGGTTACTATCTCTGGCCTTCCGCCGATGGGAAAAGGCCCGGAACCTATTTTGTGAATCTCGATCAACCGAACAAACGAGCTCGTTATCAATTAGTCGCTTTGTCGCTACATGAATGTATTCCAGGTCATCATTTTCAAATCTCTCTGGCTTTCGAAGAGGATGGGTTACCGGCATTCCGAAGATTGTCTCTCGGTTACAATGCATTTGTCGAAGGTTGGGCTTTGTACAGCGAAAGTTTGGGAGAAACTTTGGGAATGTACAATAATCCCTACGACCGCTTTGGCCAACTATCGTATGAAATTTGGCGCGCGGTTCGTTTGGTTGTCGATACAGGGATCCATAGTAAAAAGTGGTCGCGTGCTCAAGCGATCGCCTTTGCTCTGGAAAACTCGGCCTCTTCTCAAGTCGATATCGAAAACGAAATCGACCGATTTGCCGCATGGCCTGGCCAAGCACTCGGCTACAAAATAGGTGAGCTGAAAATCAAAAAATTGCGGCAAAACGCAGAAAAAGCACTCGGTAGTAAATTCGATCTCCGCTCGTTCCACGATACTCTCCTCCGAGCTGGACCTCTACCGTTAGATTTACTGGAAGAACGCATGAGAAACTGGACAGAAAATCAACTCAAAAAGTAAAGCGAACTCAACGAAAGAAGGGGCTTTTAATTTTGAAATTGGTATTTCCAATCGTTAAAAAAACCATATAAAAATGTGTTCTATGTAGGAGAGAATTCGAGAGTACCAAGAGAGTACCAAGAGAGTACCAAGAGAGTACCAAGAGAGTACCAAGAGAGTACCAAGAGAGTACAAATGGCAGAAATAAGAGCATTCCGCGGTTACCGTTATGATCTAGGGAAAGTTGGAGAATTATCGCAGGTGGTGGCCCCACCCTATGATATAATCGATTCCCAACTGCAAAACCGATTGTATGAGCGCAGCCCATATAATGCAATCCGACTAGAACTGACACGGGATGAGCCGGGGGATACCGACAATAATAATCGCTATTCCCGAGCAGCACAATCCTGGAACGATTGGCAACAAAAAAACATTGTCCAGCAAGACAGTTTGCGTTGTTTATACTATTACGAACAGGATTTCAATTGGCAGGGCCAAATATGCACTCGTAAAGGCTTTCTGACCAGACTCAAGCTAGAACCCTTTGAAAGCGGCAGTGTTTATCCCCACGAACAGACCATGAGCGGCCCTAAAGAAGATCGCTTGAAATTATATCGGGCCACCGGCGCCAATTTCAGCCCGCTCTTTGGTTTGTACCCCGATGCCGATCAAGAAGTGATTTCCCCATTTCAAAATTATCTCCATAAACATTTACCTCTGGTTGCTAAGGACGATCTGGGAGTAGTTAGCCGTTGGTGGCCTATCATGGATGAAAAATTGATAACAGCAGTGATTGGGCAAATGAGCTCTCGTCCCATTTTTATAGCCGATGGCCACCACCGTTATGAAACCGCATTGCGCTATCAACAAGAATTGAAAGCAAACGGTCAACTAACGAGCGACGATCATCCTGCCAACTATACACTTATCTATTTAGTGGGGATGAGCGACCCTGGTTTACTCGTTCTGCCTACTCATCGGCTCATCAACGGCTTTGCCCCGTGGGATGTAGCTACTCTGCAAAAAGCCGTCACCCCTATTTTTTCTATAACGGGTCAATTTGCTGGCAAAGATCAGGCCGATACCGTTTGGGAAATCGTTGCCCGCGATGAATCCCAATCTACTTTGGGGATCTATTGCCAAATAGGAGACTGTTGGTGTATCTTGAAACTGGAAGATCGGCAGTTGATCAATCGTCTCGCTGCCGATCATTCGCGGGAATGGCAGGAACTGGGGGTCAGTATTTTACATCGCTTAGTATTAGAACATCTGTTGCCTCAATCGATACCAGGCAACGCAACCTGTCAATATGTTCATCTGGTTCAAGAAGTAGTCGATGCCCTAAAACAAGGATCATTCGTCTCCGCAGCTCTCGTTCCTCCTGCAACACTTACTCATATTGAAATGATTGCTGGAAACCGAGAAAAAATGCCTCCAAAGTCGACCTATTTTTATCCAAAACCGCTAACAGGTATTGTCTTTAATTCTCTGAAAACAAATTAACTCGATATTTCGCCCTATTACTCTAGTATTTACTACTCTAGTATTTGTTCTAAATCCTGTTCTTGATTAACCTGTTCTTGATGAGAACAGGACTTTGTTTGATTTTCCGTTTTCTCACTTGGTTGTTTCTTTTTTCGATCATAAATGACGGCTTGTAAGCGTTTTATCAACATCGTTGCATAACTTCCGGCAGGGAGTTGAAAAGAGACCGAAGCTTTCCATTTTTGCGGGTGGAGTTCGTCGCTACCCATTTCATAAGTCAAATCTTTTGGAAACGAAACCAAAGCTCGCTCCCCTTTAGCAAAAAACGGTTTTTGCATCTGGCGAATTTTCATCTCTTGAAGCGGAAAGCCCTCTTTTGACATCACTTTTTCCAGAGCCGCGGTATAAAATGCCCCTTCAGGCATTTTGAGCCGTGCGGACGGATAAGGAAAGGTCAAAGAATTCCAATCCGATCGCAACGAATCTGGGATTGTAATTGGGGAAGGTAATGAATCGGTTTTCAATTGCAAATAGATTAATTCAGATTTAGGGATATTATCTTCCATCCAGGTAGCAACCAGACGATTCCAGATTTTACTTTGATAGGCAAACAGATAAAGCGAACGTAAATCTGGCCGTAACCGCAAACAGGCCCCGCGAAAATCGTCTGGATGACTGACCAGATAATCGACTAAACTTCGTGCATGCCCACGCTCGAGATTTTGTTTGCATTCGACCCAGCGCAGCCAATATTTATTGAGAATCTCTTTCTCTTTCTTATCTTTAGCCAAATCATGCTCATAGGGAGCGGTCAAGGCCAACCGCAATGCCTCTTCGAAATTCCCAAGAATCATCTCTTTGGCAATGAATTTTCCACTTCGTGGCACCGAGCCGAAACGCTGATCATCAAAATAATTGATCAGCCCAAAGTTTTTGATTCCTTCGAGATTGTTCCTTAACGGCTCGATTTCGGATTCCGTCAAATCACGCAAAACAAGATCGAATCGGTTTCCTGAAATATCTCTTGGACCGAAAGCGTGACCCAGCCGACCAAGATAGGTTACTCGAATCCCCATTTGAGCAAAACATCTCTCTGGTCCACGCTGAATGGTGAAGTATTGGGAGGTTGTTGCATGACGATCCTTCAACCCCCCATACGATAATGAAGCAGAATTGATATTCCACTTCCGGCGAAGTAGATTTAGGGCATCGTGAGTAGTCCAATTTTCTTTTTCTAATTTGTAGAAAGAAAAATGGCCAAGTTTGGTCGCTACACACAAAGTTTGTTCATGAACTTGAAAATCTTGCGGCAAACATTTTATTTTCATAAGAGTAAGTATACACCTGGTAATAGCCAAGAATAATCAGAAGAATCTACTTTAAAACAACTGTTTCATAAAAACACTAAGTCTTTGATATAAAAATCTTTATGACAAAATTTAACTTAAAAAGAAATGAATTGAATTAATCACATTTGGAGATTTTTGGAAAAGTTTTGCTGATTCCGAATTTATAGCCGAAATTATGAACAATTAGTAATAAATTTGGCAGGAATAAAATTCGAAAATATGCAGAATAGGATGTGTAAAATAATCGTCGCAAATATAGATCCGATCGACCCAACTCAAGCCATTTAAGTAAAGACTTGAAACAGTAGTTAAAAGAAATTAACAATAGAAATTAACAATAGAAATTAACAATAGAAATTAACAATAGAAATTAACAATAGAAATAAAAAAAGAGATCGAGATGTGAATCTAAAACTGTCGCCCACTCAGTTTTAGACTCGAACAATCTCGATCTCATCATAAGGTTAATTAAATAACCTATTCTTATCATATCTTCCCTAAGTAAAAGTGGCAATAGCGAATTAAGAAAATAATCGAATTTTTTGGGAAATAAAGTTACGGATTCGAATTCATTTTAGCTTCATTTTTAGGACGAATTAAGTTGAAGTTTTTATTTGGTAATAACTTAGAACTATTATCACCTTGGCGAAAACTCAGAAAATCCCAATCTTTTTCTGAACTTTTTTCCGAAAAATTTATTTCTCGCGGGGTGGGAGCTGGTAATATCAATGGATTCGGTATAACTCCCGGCTTAATTTTATTGGGAACACGATTCGCACATAATAAAAGTTGATCCTCTATACACTTGATAGTAACTGGGTGAGTAGGCACCCCATAATGCCCACTATCATTTAAGATTATAGGTTCGCTATTTTGACCGGTTTGGAGTAATTGATCTTTTTTTTCTGCTTGGATAGTTTGTACCATCATAGAGCCGGGTAATTGAGGTAGTTCAGCGTTTTTTAGGCCTCGTGAGTCAAGCAATAACAGGAAATCTACGGGAATTTCATCTTCGCTTAATTCATATGCGAGCTGAATCGCACTTTTAACCCCAAGATCATAACCGATAACAGCAAATCGGGATCGGGGATGGTTTTCGGCAATTGCTCGAGCTTCCTTCCCAAAATCATCGAGATGAATAAAGCTTCCTAAATAGGTTCTGTTAAAACCAAATCGATTTATCTGATCTACCAACCCATTTAGATTGGAAATATCTAATATATCCGTCCCTCCAAATATAAAAATAGTTACTTCATCTCTTTTATCCTGTTCCACAGAGGCCATTATTTTCGTTTCATCTTCAGGAAATGATTGGATAGGATGGATAAATCCTAAGCAACCAGTCAAGGTTATTGAAATCATTAAAAAGAAAACCATTTGGATTGACTCTTTGCGCCAGATGGCACAATATTGCCAGGGTGGGTTGATTATCATTATTTCTCCTGATTTTTCGGTTTTCTTTATATTCAGCACTTACCCCAATCAATCGTCAAAATCGGTAATATCAACGCAATCAGAAAATCGACATCGACCTCGAAAGTCAAAAAAAATACCTAAAATTTGCTAGTTAAGCAAACCAGGCAAAACAAAAAGAATATTTGAATTATTTCAACGAAGTAATTTGAGAAACGAAATTTAGATCACGGTATGATTTTAATATTTTCCTTACGATTTGAATCAAAGTGAATCTTTTTTAATCAAAGAGAAGTATCACCATGGGAACCTATTAGGGTATTCCCACCAGGACTAACTAAGAAAAGAGAGAAGAAATGAATAACTTAATGAATAAATTAGCGTCTTTTAAGAAGAGATGAATAAAAAAGGAAGGTTTTTGTTATTAATGAATTCGACAGCGTCTAATATTTTAAGAACTCATAATTAACAATGAAAACAGGAACCGATGAAACAGGAATGTTAACAACGAATAAAGCCTGATCCCTAAGTAAAAATGAAGTCTTAGGATAATGAGATTGAAATCTTAAGAAAGAAACTGATGAATTTACTGAATTATCATCCCCAATTTCGAAGCATCTTAACATCAGAAAACCGAATCGATTGCTATCCATGGAGATGGAGCCATATTTGATGCGAGAAAAACATCCCTTGCTTGGCAATATCCCTGATCATCAGACCATTGATAGTTCCGATCTTGCTGCAAAGCTCAAGAAAGAAAACGGGCATACCAATAATTCGGATCGGATCGAAGGGATAACCCAAGAGGAAATTACTACCCAGAATCCGACCCAAGAAGACACTCAAGCGGAACCAAATTCAGTCAGAGCTGAGTTGAATTTTCAAGAGAATCCTCATTTCGGCACTCAACCAACGGTTGAACTGAAGCAACCAATCGAGGAAAAATCTCTGCAAATGGGAATCAAGCCTTCCCTGAAATCCTTTGGTGAGTTTTGTCCTAATCAAAATATTGATAATCCCCACCGATCCCCTTTTCATTCAACCGATTACGAGCTATTGGAAGAAATTGGGCGCGGGGGAATGGGGGTCGTTTTTAGAGCAAACCAGATTAAATTAAATCGGCAGGTTGCTATTAAAACACTGATCAGTAGTTCATTTGTTAGTGATCAGGCTAAAGAAAAGTTCCGAGCGGAAGCGGCGGCAGTGGCTATTCTGGATCACCCTAATATTGTTCCCATCTATGAAATTGGGGAGTTATATGGGGTTCCGTTTCTGAGTATGAAACTTGTCGAAGGGGGAGCATTGAGTTCCTCTATTTCAGATTTTGCTGGAGACCCTTATGCAAGTGTTCATCTGATGATTCAGCTCGCGAAAGCGGTACATTATGCTCATCTTCATGGCATTTTACACCGGGATATTAAACCAGGGAATATTCTTTTAGATCCCCCTTCGGCAGGCTCCAGTTCAAAACGAACTACTCTGGATTCGATCGAGAGGATCCCCGAGCAGAGGGCTAAAGAAGGCTCGAAAACACAATACAAACCGATTATAACCGATTTTGGGCTGGCGAAACGATTTTCGAGTGAAGAGAAATATTCCGAAGCAAACAATTCAGGGATGGTAGTTGGCACCCCTGCTTATATGTCCCCAGAACAGGCACGTGCCGATAAATTCATCACCACTTCGGTCGATGTATATTCTCTTGGAGCGGTCTTTTATGAATTATTGACAGGAAAGCCCCCGTTTGAAGGGGAGAACATTTTTAATATTCTGGATCAAGTACAGAATTCGGAGCCGCAATCGCCACAAAAATTCAACCCTAAAATTGATCACGACTTAGCAGTAATCACTCTGAAATGCCTCGAAAAAGAGCCAGAAAGGCGCTATTCCTCGGCCAATTCCTTTGCAGAAGATCTGGAACGGTGGTTACGGCGAGAGCCAATTCAGGCGCGTTCGATTACCCCTTTTGAACGTGTTATGAAATGGTCCAGAAGACACCCGACCACCGCCATATTATCGTTAGCCTGTTTGATTCTTTTTATAAGTTCTTATTGGGTCATTTCCTATGAATGGTGGTTGACCAATCAAGCGCGTGAAGCTCAAGAATTGGCTTTGCAACAAGCGGAGAATGAAAAAGCAGTGGCCGAAGGGGAACGGGCCATTGCCGAAGCAGAGCGAAAACGGGCGGAAACCGAACGAAAACGGGCGAATGATCAACGCGACCGCGCGGAAAAACAAGCCGAAGAATTGCTTAATAGCCGCAAATTGATCCAAAAGGAGTTTTGGGAAACAACCTTGCTTCGCGGCGATTTACTGGATGAACAAAAAGAACTAGCCCAAGCAGAAGAGGCTTGGTGGCAATCCTATTTGACCCAATCAGAGCTTGATGATCATCGAGCCGAGTTTCGCATCTGGAATCTGTACCGCCGCTTTTCGCGCGAATTAGGGCTTCCTTTGCAAAAAGCCGATGCAAAGAATTTTGCTTGTGCACTATCCAAGGACTCGCGCATAGCAGCAATTGCCGAAGATGATCTGATAACTTTATACGATGCCAAATCTTGGGAAAAGATCACCTCCTGGAAGTCCCCGCATGGTATTATCATGGATTTACATTTTTCTCCTGATCAAACTCAGCTCGCAATAGGTTATTTTCATAAAGGGTTGACTACCATTCATCGTTTAGAAAATCCAAAGGAAATTACCCAAAGAATCAGCTTACCGACTCAGGATGACCTACCGAGATGGTTGACCTCCACGACCCCTTACTTCCTTAAAAAAGATCCTAACATGCCCTCAGTCAATTATCTGCGCGGCCAAATGAATCGTCTCTGGATCTCTCCCCATCAACTTTTGATTCTAAGTAGTATCGATCTGGGCATCTGGAATATTGCTCAAAATAACTGGGATTGGCATCTACCTTTGCGCTTCCAAATGAGCTTTAAACAGCCAAAAATTATCGGCAAATATCGCAAACCGAATGAATTCCTGATTTTTTGGGATGGTCAATTAGAAGTTTGGCAAATCGATGTTACGAATCATTCGTTCCAGCGGTCTTTATTGAGATTCCCGAAAAGTGACCAATATCAAATACGACCGATTCAAAATCGCAAAAAAATAAATCCCTCCACCTGGGACAATCGCGAAGCGATCGATTCCAGTTCTTTCACGATTCTTAATGCCACTCTGGCCAATCGTAGCGAGTGGCTCATCATTGAAGAAGCGAAACGGTTGACGATCTGGGATACGATCAGTCAAACCAAAATTGGAGAATTGGTTTCCACTACTCCAATCAACAACAACGGTTCTCCCCTTGTTGTCTCCAACGATCAAACCCGATTGGCCCGATTGGTTAAAGGGAAACTGGAAATCTGGAATCTCCCAGAATTGAATAAACAACAAACGGTGCCTTTGATTACGCAAAAGGTCCAACCGTTCTTATGGAATCAAGACCAACAAACAGTTATGTTTATGGAAGAAGCTTGCTTAGGTATCTATTCTTTACAAAAAAAAGAGCTTACATCCATCCCACTACCTTCCTCTCCTCATCCCCCCAACGATCGCGATATTTACTTACAATCCGATCGAAAACCAGTGGTCATCATCCGTGGCGCTCATCCGGTTGTCAAACAGTTCCAACAAAAATGGGAATCGATCGATCTTTCTTCGGCCCTCAACTCTGCCTTGATCATCTCGCGAGCTACTAAAGTGATCGATAACGGCAATGCGCTTGCTTTAGCGACGATTTCTTGGAATTGGCGTTTTGACTTACAATGGATTTCTCTTGTTCCGGGTAGTAAATGGCAACAGATAGCGATCCCGCGCAAAGGTTCGATGGGTTATATTATTCATGACCTAGCCTTCCATGATAAAAAAACGTATGCGGCAGCTGTGACGGATCAAAAAGTGATTTTAATCGATCTATCCAACCCGAATAAATCGAAGGCGATTTCCGTTCCTTTAATAAGTCCATTCTTTGCCAGCCGATGTTACTTTTCTGCAGATGGGAAATCCCTCTTCGTTTCTCGATTACACCAATCGGATCAATTTGAATTACTGTTCGGGTCCAAGTCTTGGGAAATTGTGCGAATCGATTGTAAGACTGGGAAAATCGTTCAGGTCAGCCCTCCACTCTTCCAGGGCAATTGGGCCGGCATCACCCCCGATGAGCGATACTTCATTATTCAAGATAATCAACAATCGTTCTTACAAGAAATACACAACAATCAATCAAACAGGATAGCACTTCCCGGTTTAGTCCAAGCGGAGGGCTTTACCGTTACCTCCCAACGAGCGATTCTTTATCGGGGAAACCAGCTCCTGCTCTGGGATCTAGAAAAAAATAAACAATTAATCGCTATTAATACGGGCAAGCAAGATATCGAAAGTGCAATCTTTTCGTCCGATGGGAATGAAGTTCTTTATGCGACGGAAGATGGTTATTTTGAGCTGCTCTTACCTGAAGAATGCGGTTGCTTGGATGGGAATTTAAAATGGAATTCGTTGCGTCTCATTAAAAAATTATTTGAAACCAAACGGCGAGCGGAACTAGAACAATTACTAACCAACTTACAAGAACGTGATAAAAATATTTACGATGAGGCCATGAAGTTGATCGTCCAGTTAAGAAAGAACCGCTCTCGTATACCAAAAAGTGACCGGATTAACTAAGAAAGTATCGTGGTAACTCTAAATCTACCTTTTCATAATTATTTTTCATATTAATTTTTAAGTGCATCAGGAACACCATTCGGCAATCTCGTCCCAATCAGTATTTTTTGCCCATTTTATCACTTTATTCCTATTCGAAATTGTTTAATCGATTAATACAGACATCATCCATATATTCGTTAATTTTCAGAGGGGATAATATAAACAGAAGCATTATTAAACAAAAATGAGTTTGATTCTCCATATTAGAGTAAGATAACTCATCATTTTTTTTCCTTGAATAAAGGTGAGGGTATTCGAATTCCGATGAATAAGATTGGATAAATAATTCATAGTGGTAAAAACTAAGCGATCGGACACGACTAAAATGGCCATAGATACTCGCTCGCTACTTAATCAGATTATTGAGTTTCGGCAAAAGCTGGAAGCGATGCCAAAACTACAAGCCGGTTCGCTCTCAAAATCTACTAAGCCTGGAACAGGTAATACCTTTAATCCAGAGCAAAATCACCCATCTTTTCCACGAATCGCTCAGGTCTCTCCCCCCAGTTCTCCCATTTCCGAATTAGAAGAATCTTTAAAGAAATCGGAATCGGAACAAGAAAAAATTCAGTTGGTTCTCCGCCATTTTGAAAATCCAGAGAACCAACTCCCAACAGCAAAAACACCAACCTTTAGCACTCATCAAAGTCGTGATTTATTACAACAAACCCACACCTGGGTAAAAAAACTAAGAGCGATCCAAAACCATCCATGGATTCATTATCCGCAATCAGCACCACTGGGTACTGATCATATCTCCCCCATTTTAAAACTTCAACAAGATAACCTGCACTGGGTCCAGATTGCAACGATCGTCCTATCAACTCTTCCTGCTTCACCAAGCGAGCAGGTGCAACGATGTCTTCATGTCGAATCGGTTCTCAAAACGGTTGAGCGCAATCATGAGCGTGTCGAGAACGCATTACAAATATTGTCAAAGGAATCGGATCAGGTCAGTCAATTAACCAATCTGATTGCTTTGCTGATGCAAGAACAGAAGTTTGAACTGGCGAGCTGGCAAAATCTTTGCGAGACGATTATTCAAGAACAGAGCAATGATTCACCGTTCAGGTGGCTTCAGCTCCCGTTCTTAGCGGAGGTTCCCAGTGGGAATGTATCAGAATCGGTACCCGTTTTAGGACGAGTGATTGCCGCACACAGTATAATGGTAGCGCGTGTGGTTGCTCGCTTATTCTATCGAAAACAGATAGGGAAATCTTCCTTTCTCGATGCAATCCTTGCTTCATTACTCCACGATGTCGGCATGTTGGAAGTTGCACCAGAAAATTGGTATCATCCCAATAACAAATTAAGGATCGAGCAAAAAAGAGCAATCGAGAATCACGTTCCGCTGGGATTAGAGAAACTGGCAAAAGCATTCAATCACCCAGAAATTCTATCAGCAATCGCTGATCATCATGAGCGCATGGACGGTACCGGCTACCCAAGCGGGAAACTAGAAGATCAAATCCCCCCACTTGCTAGACTACTTGGGATTGTGGATAGTTTTGTTTCGATGGTTTCAGCCCGCCCCTATCGTCCGCCAATCGACCCCCGCACCGCATTGACGGATACGCTAATGATCGGGGAGCAGGGAATTCTCGATAAACAATTGACCCCCACTCTCGTCGACTTGACCTTCTACCCGATAGGGTCCGTGGTAGAATTATTAAATGGATCGATAGGAATTGTGATTGCTAGCCATTATGGGAAATCGCATTTCCGGTCCGCGATTCGACCGGTTATCCAATTATTGACCGATGAAAACA
Source organism: Planctomycetota bacterium (assembly GCA_021809185.1). GTDB lineage: Bacteria > Planctomycetota > Planctomycetia > Gemmatales > Gemmataceae > JAKBAI01. Next base: position 41,573 of record JAKBAI010000004.1, on the reverse strand, counting down.
AAAACCGAGTTGCCGTGACCACTATCGTCGATCTAGCAGAAATAGAGCGAGATCTGATCATAAGAACGATTGGTTCTCCTGAAAGGAATAACTATCTTTATCCAGATCATTTGCACTATCTCTATTATTAATATTTGAACTACAAGTATTGCAAATGATTCTCGAAGAGAAAAAAATTCCCTCTTTTCAACAAACTTCTAGGACTTGGAACAAAGATTTGGTCATGATAGACGAATAACCTTACGGAAACTTAAGTCAAAAGGACTTTATACCCCTTTGATAAACAGAGTAATTAAAAAGTAATCAAAAAGGAGAAAGAAAAAACAAAATCCGATTTATTGATTTGATCGTAAATAATGACTTATTCGTTAACTTTCTGGAAGAAGGATGAAAACGAAGTAGGAGCAAGAGAGTCGAATTCAGAGGGAAAGATCCCTAGGTGGAATGATCGAATAGGGTGCAAGTCCAATCAACCGATTATTGCAGAAACATCAAAACAACAAAAACAAGGAAGTTGCAATAAAAAATGGAATTAAAGCAAGCTTGAGAAAAACCGCATAATAACTTGGCATAAAAGATCTAAGAGACACAACCGATGGGATATTTCTCCGCTTCGCGGCACGCTTGGTGCTGTTTTTTATTTTTATTGCCCCTGATCCTCCTCTACGAAGGGGGGGTGATCTACTATTCACGCACCGATTCGCCAATATTACGCAATGGGGCCGATGCTTGGATTCGCTGGGGGCTAGAGACCGTTGGTGTCCATCAATTCTTAGCTGCTCCTGCTTTACTCCTGGCATTTCTATTTTTATGGACGTTGCGGCATTGGGAAAGCCGCCCACAGCATCCATTCAGCACGGTTTTCGGAATGACTCTCGAGTCGCTGATTTATTCCTATGGATTATGGTCGATTAGCAGAAATTATTCCCTCATTTTGGATAAATTTGGCATTCATATCCCTGCGGCGTTCCCTTTGCCACAGGAAGTTTCTTCACAGGTAATTACTTACATCGGGGCAGGAATATACGAAGAGGTTCTGTTCCGATTCATACTGTTTGCTGGTCTAGTTTTTCTCTTCCGATTTGCGTTCATCCCCTCCCTACTCGCGATTCCGATTTCAGGGATTATCTCTTCTCTGCTCTTTGCGGGGGCACATCATCTTGGACCTTTTGGTGAACCGTTTCAAGCCTATGTTTTCAGTTTCCGAGTTACCGCTGGTTTATATTTTTGTTTAGTCTTTTGGCTACGTGGTTTTGGTATTGCTGTTGGTACTCATGCCGCTTACGATCTATTTGTGGGGATTGATTGGCACTCTTAAAAGGGTTATTTAATCGAATTTCTTCGACTCTAAAGGGCGTCACCCAATCGACTCGCATTTGCCGTTTTTTTAATTATGCTTACTTTTCCTTTGTTTGAGAATCTGTATAGAGATAAGAGAAGGAATAATAATTGAAGTCATTCTAGTTTTGGAATTGGGAACATTTGGGAATATTCTGTAGCTAAATTCCTATTGGGAGTGGAGAGGGTTGATCCTTCATGGCAACCGTTCAAACAGCATCGGCAGCATCTCAACTTATCCGTGATACCGCTTCATACTTTGAACAGATGAAGGTTGAAATTGCTCGAATGTTTCCTGGGCGAGCAGCACTTATTGATCAAATAATCATTTGCCTGCTCTGTCAAGAAAATCTTTTATTATCGGTTCCAGTTGGTCAAAATGAATGCGATTTTTTGCGCATGTTCGAGAAATTTTTTCAGTTTCAGTCAAAAACGGTTTTATTTTGTCCTGAAGGTTGGCTCAAAGATGGGGCAGTCGAGACGAAATGGAGCCATAAAGATTTCAGTAAAGATTTCGGTTCAATACACTGGCTCATCGCCGAAAGCCTCCATCTGGCACCACCGGGGTTGCAGCTCGGGGTTGTTTCTTCTTTGCGAACAAAAAATTCAGAACCATCTAAAGAGAAGCAGATCTTAGGGACCAATTTAGGAACCAATTCGGAACAGCATCTTCAAGGTGAAGGGAAGAAACGAGATTATTCAGGAGACTGGAGTAGTTTGTTGGTATTAAATCCTCTGGAAACAGAAATCACCCAGTCGATTATCGACCCGGTCCGAATCAGTTTTTTCATGAATTCGGTACTACTCACTCCCGGCAAAGAAGAAGAATTTCAATATGCCAAATCTGCAACAGGATTAAGTTCCATTCCCAATACTCCGGCAAATTATCCCCGCCTTAGTCTGGTTACGCTGCAACTGTTACAAGATTTGATCAAAAACATTCTTATTCCCGATTACCTTATCCGTTATGCGGTCGATCTGATCCGAGCCACCAGGCCCGGAGACCCCCATTTCCCGAAAGGCTTTCAGGATGTTATTGCCTCGGGTGGGGCGACTTCGATCAATAAATCTCTAATCGTTGCGGCTAAAGCCAGGGCATTAATGTACGGCCGGTTGAATGTTACAAGTGAAGATATTCGCGAAGTACTGATCCCCATCATGCGCCATCAAATTTTACCCTCCTTCCAGGGACAAATGGAGAATTTTCAAGCCCATCTGTTTCTCAAAAAAATCTTGCAGCAACTACCCGCACCCCATTCGGAAACCTCGAGCGAAAAAAAGAAACGATCTTAACGGCTCCAATTTTTCGTCTTCGAATCGTCATCAAACATGGCGACGCAAAGAACATGTAGGGTGTCCACACATTCCTTGCGTCTTTATTTTGCAATCGTGATTGACTCGAATATCGATTATGCCGATTTTCGTAGACTAACCCTGCCAACAACATCAAGATGAGGTAATGGGAACACCAGTTGGCCCCCTTTGGCGAGATAGTTATTTTCTCGGCGCATGATCTCTTCCCGGAAATGCCAAGGTAACACGATTAAATAATCGGGGTTTTTCGCATGGACATCCTGTTCGGAAAGAATAGGAATTTGTGATCCGGGGGTATACGACCCAAATTTATCGGGATTGACTTCAGCAATCGCAGGAAGATCCCAAGCACGCAAACCGCAAAACTGTAACAGGACATTTCCTTTAGTCGAAGCCCCATATCCGTAAATCGTTTTGTTTCGCAATAGAGTATCCGCAATAAAACTGCGAAGTTGATTGCGGTGATGCAGAACTTCGTCATGGAAGCGCTGATACCCTCGTAAAGAATCCAAACTTAGTTGCTGTTCTTCTTTAAGCAACCGATCTAATATCGCTATTGCTTCTGGATACGAAGAGTTCTTTTTAGCAACCGTGATACAGAAACTACCGCCGTTGGTATCATTGGTTTCGACATCGATAATTTTCAAGTCAGCCCGTTCGGTCATCCAATGGATCTGTTTCATGGCATAATAGCTCAGATGTTCATGGCAGATCGTATCGTAGGCATTGGCGCGAAGCATTGCAGGCAAATAGCTCTGTTCAAATGCCCAAACCCCATCATCGGCAAGAATACTATGAATATCATTCATAAAGCCAAGAGGGTCATCCAGATCGTAAAACATAGCGAAAGAGGTGACGATTTTGGCCTTGAGTTTCGGAAAATGTTCACGAAAAGCTTTTGCGGAGAAGAATTCAGGAATTAACGGCACATTTTCTGGATAATGGTGATAGAATTTTTTCCCACTGGGATCCATCCCAACACGCTGAAAGCTTTTGGGATAAAAGCTCAAACTGGTTCCATCGTTACTGCCAATATCTAGCACCAGATCGTCGTTCGCTGGTTGAGCGATGGTACAGACTTCCTGGATTCGGTGTTGTAAATGACGAACCATGGCCCGGTTTAACCCAGAGCGATAACCATATGTATCCCCGTACATACGTTCGGGAGCATAGGAATGACGCAATTGAACTAACCCGCATCCTCCTTTACCCTCATCGCATTTTACCAATTCTAGCGGACCTTCTTCAATCCGGTCGTGAGCACTTTTGGGAAATACACCGGTCAATGCCTGTTCTCCCAGATCTAGAAGTGTGTAAAAATTGTTCTGTCCACATATTCGGCATTTCTCAATCGTTTGTACCTGCATGGTTTTCCTGCTCCCAACTCGAATGATTCAATCGCTTAAGATTCCCTATTTTCATCCCCTCATATCTGACTTACTCGATTTGTCAAGACTACTCTGATTGCTGAGCAGTGGTCAGGAGAAAGTATGCAGTAGGCAGAGAAGAGGAAGTAGGCAGATGGCAGTAGGCAGAGAAGAGGAAGTAGGCAGTAGGCAGTAGGCAGAGAAGAGGAAGTAGGCAGTAGGCAGAGAAGAAGAAGAGGGAAGTAGGGAGAGGGAAGTAGGCAGTAGGGAGAGGAAGGAAAAGGTAGGGAGGAGAAGATGGGGAGATGGCAGGGGGAATGCTCCAATGATTACCCCCATGATTACCCCCATACAGAATACGATTGCAAATCGTTACTCTAAGAATATCAACAAAACCGTTCTTCGATTGAAGAAGGCTAGTAAGTCATCGTGGAATGGGTTAGATCTTCGTTGCCAGAATGGTTCTTAATTCTCGCGGGATGGGAAAGCTAACATGTTCTTCACGAACGGTATGGCTTTCAAGCTGCACCTGGAATCGATTCTTTAGATAGTCAACACAGGCTTGCACGTTTTCTTCAGGTGCACTCGCCCCAGCCGTAATCAAAACCGTCTGGTTATTATGAAACCAATCAGGCTTTAATTCATGGACAGTATCTACTAAATAAGCTGGTTTCCCCTGGCTTCGAGCAATCTCGGCTAAACGATTGGAATTAGAACTATTTTGACTCCCAAGCACAAGAACCAAATCTGCAGTTTCGGATAGGATCGTTACGGCTTCTTGTCGATTTTGAGTCGCATAACAAATATCAGCTTTGGCAGGACCAACAATTTGAGGATATTTCTGGCGCAGGGCATCGATAATATCCCTAGTCTCATCCACACTTAGAGTTGTTTGAGTAAGATAAGCCAATTTCGAATCACTAGGGAAAGTTAATTGGTCTACTTCGTCTCGATGTTGTACGAGGATCATTCGATCCGGCACTTCCCCCATGGTGCCAATCACTTCATCATGACCTGCATGTCCAATCAAAATGATCTGATAACCTTCGCGAGCATAGCGAATCGCTTCCATATGAACTTTGGTAACTAGAGGGCAAGTGGCATCGATCGTGCGCAGATTTCTGCGTGCAGAAGCCTCTCGAATAGCCGGGGCAATGCCATGAGCACTGTAAAGCACTGTTGAATTGGCCGGTATCTCATCTATCGAATCGACAAAAACAACTCCTAGCTTTCGGTACTTATCCACAATCGGGCGATTATGGACGATTTCATGGTAAACGTATATCGGGATCCCAAAAAGTTGAATCGCCTGATCCAAACTATCGATCGCCATATTGACCCCAGCGCAAAAACCACGTGGATTTGCCAAAATTATCTTCATGCACTCACTCCTTACTGTAATTTTATTTTATCAATTGCAGATCAGATTGAGTAGATCAAATCGAATCGGTTATTCTTTAGTAAGTATTTTCCAGAGAAGAAATCAGGAAAAAAAAAGATAACAAAGGGACTTTTAAGAGAGGGATCTCAAAAAACACGAAAAATAGCACAAAACCACACGAAAAATAGCACAAAACCACACGAAAAATAGCACAAAACCACACGAAAAATAGCACAAAACCACACGAAAAATAGCACAAAAAAAGGCACTTTCGAAATCAATCGAAAGTGCCTTTTACAGAATCAAACCAATAGAAAGCGATTACTTGTATTCCACTTTTTCTACAGTGATTACCATTTTCTTACCGTCTTTGGCAACGGTTCCAGTTACGGTGCCTTCTTTGGCTTCAGTACAGGTATCGCCATGGAATTTCTTGTGACCAGCTGCATCAAAGTAGTAAACGGTTTCTTTTTTACCATTTTTTACAACAATAACAGTTTCACATTTTTTGGATTTCTTTAAACCGCATTTAGCACAAGTAACAGTACCTGTTAATTTGGTTTCTTTTTTGTCATCTGCCTGAACGTTGAAAGCTAATGCGATAGCAACAAAGCTGAGGGTCAACAGACCGATTAATCGAGCCATAAGTAAATTCTCCTAAAATAATCCACTTTAATCCACAAACAAAAATCGAGATGAATTCTAAATTAAGAACTCATCGAGTACGAGGTAGCATAATTACTCTACCAATAAAGTTGACGATCTTCAAGAGAACTCTATCAATAATTATCCATTTTTTTTAATTTTTTTTGACTGAATAAAGCCAGTTTTATGGTGTGCTTATTTTTTCCAATTTTTGAATCAGAGAATGTTGGCAAAATAAAGGGGAAATATCATTAAATTGAAGAGATAAAGAGGGGTTAAGAGAATCCTATTCCTATCTTTTCCTACACTGAATCTGAATTCGGTTGATTGCTCTCCCCAAATTCAAATCAAATCCAACAAAGGAAGAGCAGAATAAGATCGGTAGCTAGATATAGATATTTTTCGCGATTCGACTCTTGAGTCAATTATTATGACTTAACAGATGTTGTCGAGGTCGTGATTCTGCGTACCGTAAAAGCTCGTTTGCCTCCCTAATAGTTTGAATAATCACCATCTAAAACTGGAACTTTACATAAAAATGACTCTTGGTTGCAGTTTTAGAAAAGATCAAGAAACAGATAATCTATTTTGAACGAACCAGTTAAGAAATAAAATAGTCTCAAAGAAAAATCGATTTTTTGAGGTAAATCATCTAGAAAGACTTAAATACTAGGGAGTATACTCGAAAAATTCACAATTGTCGGTCGTCCAGCTATTGACTAGCGGATCATCGGATTCTAAACTGTTTTTTTTACTTTTACGTAATTGGAGAAATCACAATCTAAATGGAAACAGCCATTCAGAAGGTGGAAGTATTAATTGAGACCTTGAATCATCTGCGGCAGTTTAAAGACCATCTTACACTAATAAAATTGGGTGGCAGCGCGATGGAAGAGGAAGATGCGCTGCAATCTACGCTGCAATCGATTGTGGTGATGCAAACCGTTGGCCTGAGACCGATCCTTGTTCATGGCGGAGGCAAGCCGATCGATCGAGCTATGGCACAAGCGGGGTTAAAAGCTAAAAAAATTCTGGGTCGGCGTTATACGGATCAAGATACATTAAAGATTGTTGTCGATGTTTTGACCAGAGAAATCAATCAATCGATTGTGCATAAGTTAAGATTGCTAGGAGGCAAAGCAATCGGACTATATGGAGAATCTCTGCAAGTATTATTTGGGGAAAGAATTAGACTGGAAAGCGAAACAGGAGAGAAAATCGATCTGGGTTTCGTTGGCGAGGTCAATCGAGTCGATACCGAACTTTTGCAAGATTTTACGCGCGTCGGTATGATCCCCGTCATTCCTTCCTTGGCATACGATTCCGAAGGGAACTATCTGAATGTCAATGCTGATACCGCAGCAGCAGGTCTAGCGGCTCAAATCCAGGCATCCAAACTCATTTTGTTGACCGATACTCCAGGCATACTCCGCAATCGGCACGATCCGAATAGTCTCATTCCCAGCTTGACAGCGCCGGAATGCCGCCAATTAATTGCTGAAGGGATTATCGATGCGGGAATGATTCCCAAAGTCGAAGCCTGTTTAACTAGTCTGTCATCCGGAGTTAAAAAAGTGCATATCATCGATGGTCGGGTGCGACATGCTCTATTATTAGAGATTTTCACGAATCATGGCATTGGTACCGAGATTATTATGACACCCCCCACGTTCTAATTTTTATAGGATCAGCAAAAAACAAAGGTTTTCTCCCAAAAAGATAAAGATTAACCGGAATTAAGACCGATGGATAGATTTTCATAAGAATAAAGTAAGTTATTTTATTACCAGCAACCGCCCTACGGAACCGCATGAACCGGTCCTAAATTTCCTTTGGTTCTTATCGCTGGTTCTTTTTGTTTAGTTCTGATCTGAGAAAAGAGAAATTCAAAATAAAATAGCGAAACAACGAAAGAATGAATAAAATATATTTTATATAATAGAGTCCATAAACGGTTCCTAGATCAGAATTTAGGAAGTAAAATAGGAATCGACCTAGCGAATGGACACGAAAAGTGATGATTGGCATAAAATAAAAGAGTAACGAAGTAATGACAAACGAACAGGTAATTCAGCAATTTCAAGACTATGTAATTAGCAATTATACCCGTTATCCGGTCTGTTTAGAACGCGGGGAAGAATCGACGGTATGGGACATTGACGGGAACCGCTATCTAGACTTTTTTCCGGGATGGGGATGTGGTCTCATCGGTCATTGCCCCCCCAAGGTGGTCGAAGCAGTACAAAAACAGATTGCGGAGTTGATTCATGTTCCTAATACTTGGTATATGAAATTGCAGGGTCAGCTCGCGGAAGCGTTGAGCAAACGGACGAACTTCAATGGTCGCTGTTTTTTCTGTAATAGCGGTACCGAAGCCAACGAAGCCGCTATAAAACTAGCGAGATTATGGGGAAAAAGTCAATCAACCACCTCGAGTTCCTCTTCGAACTCCACTAATAGCAATCGCTACAAAATTATCACGATGCTGAATAGCTTTCATGGGCGAACGATGGGAGCATTGAGTGCCACTGGCCAACCCAAGTATCATCGAGGTGTCGAACCTTTATTACCCGGCTTTCAGTATGCCCCCTTCGGCGATGCCGAAGCCATTGAAAAATTAATCGACAAGGAAACGGTCGCCGTAATGCTCGAACCGATTCAAGGGGAAGGAGGAATCAATCTCCCACCACAAGGCTATATCGAAATAGTTCGTGAAATTTGTGATCGCCATCATTTATTAATGATTTGCGATGAAGTTCAAACCGGCATGGGCCGAACGGGCAAATGGTACTCCCATCAGCACTGGTCTGTACAACCAGATATTGTCACTCTAGCCAAAGCACTTGCTGGAGGAGTTGCCGCAGGAGGACTTATTGCCAAACCAGAAATTGCCGAAAAGCTTAAACCGGGGACTCATGCCGCAACCTTTGGCGGTAACCCAATCGCTTGCTCCGCTGCGTTAGCAACCATTGAAACGATCGAAGAAGAGGGATTGTTGAAACGGGCTACCGAAATTGGGGAACATTTTCACCAACGCCTCCTCAAAATGAAAGAAAAATCTCCAATCATCCAAGAGATTCGAATACTAGGTGCGATGATCGGGGTTCAGCTGATTGCCGATGGTGCTCCTATAGTCCAGGAAGCGATGAAACACGGGCTACTCATCAACTGCACGCACCAGACCGTTTTACGACTTTTGCCGAGTTTACGCATTAAAAGCTCCGATATCGATCAAGGCTGCGATATTCTCGAAAAAATTCTCCCAAAATACCAATAATACCACATGAGAAACTTACATGAGAAACTTATCGGCAATGGCTGAAAGATTTATTCAAGATCATCCAAGTCGATCTTGAATAGCTTACCAATCATCGCTCTCGATTTTCTGATAGTTTTCTTACTCCTAGCAAGGTAATTTGCAGTATGGAAGTTCCGAAAAGCACAGGTCATACGTTTAGAATAATTTTAATCATTGGGAAAGATGCCGTAACACGAATCCCTCTCGCTCCGAAAGTAAAATAAGAATTTTTCTCGAGACTTTCTCAATTACAAATACAACTCCCGCGCCGAACCGGGAAGAAACCAACTAATCTTTTAATGTGATTTAACTAGTCAAGTATATTTAGGTTAATTATGCGACATTTTTTGAATTTATTCGCTCAGGAATCTGAATTTCTAGCCGAGATTTTGCAAACCGCAAAATTGATGAAATCTCCTGGTCTCCCCAAACCCTATGAAACTTTACGCAATCGAATTATCGCTCTCATTTTCGAAAAACCATCTCTGCGCACTCGAGTCAGCTTTGAAGCTGCGGTCACTCATCTAGGGGGAAGAAGTCTATTCATCAGCGGGAATGAAGTTGGACTCGGTACACGCGAATCGATCTGCGACTTCGCCCGAACCATGTCGCAATATGTCGATGGCTTGGTCATGCGCGTTTTCAAACAACACACCGTGGAAGAGACTTCGAAATTCGCGACCATCCCAGTCATTAACGGCCTTTCCGATTTATCCCACCCCTGCCAAGTCATGGGCGATTTCCTCACCATTCAGGAATTGTTCGGCGATATTAAAGGAAAATCGATCGTCTTTGTCGGCGATGGCAACAATGTCTCCCGCTCTCTGGCCGTTGGCTGTGCGAAACTCGGGTTGGAGTTCACGCTGGTTTGCCCCGAAGGTTATGGCTTCGATGCCACCTTTGCTAAACAATACCAGGAAATGTTTGAGCGCCCTATTCCTCCTGAGTTACGCAATCCCGATTCTGCTCTCCCCCGCGCGGATATCATCTATACCGATGTCTGGACTAGCATGGGACAGGAAGCAGAACAAGAACACCGCCTGAAAGCTTTCCGCTCTTACCAAGTAAACGATTCTCTCTTGAAGAAAGCACCAAAACATGTTCAGATCTTTCATTGTTTACCGGCTCACCGGGAAGAAGAGATCACCCATACTTGTTTTGAAAAATTTGCTGATACGATTTTTCAGCAAGCAGGCAATCGACTCCATGCCCAAAAAGCGATTCTCCATTGCCTTTTCGCCAAAAAATAAATAAATAGGAATCACCGAATCGTTTGCTTTTTTGAAACTTGAGCCATTCTCGCCGTTATTATTGCCCAACGCATAAAGGAAAACAGGCTATGAGACCAAACAACCGCGCTTCAACCGCGCTGCGTCCTATATCGATCGATACCCATTGGATACGCAACGCTAGTGGCAGCGCACTCATTCGCATGGGGCATACCACCGTCCTTTGTACTTGTATGATCGAGCAATCTGTCCCTCCCTTCCTCGTTGGTACCGGCAAAGGTTGGTTGACTGCCGAATACGGCATGCTCCCTGCTTCCACCCATTCTCGTAAACCAAGGGATCGCGGTGCTAAGGTCGATGGTCGCACCATCGAAATCCAAAGACTTATCGGTCGCAGTCTTCGAACCGCTGTTAATCTCGACAAACTAGGCGAACGTACGATCTGGATCGATTGTGATGTCCTCGAAGCCGATGGGGGAACTCGAACCGCTTCGATTAACGGCGCTTTTGTTGCTCTGGTTTTAGCTCTTCAGCGCCAACCTGAAGGTTTCCCACCTATTTCAGACCTTATCATCGATAGTGTTGCTGCGGTGAGTGTTGGGATCTTGAATCAGGAAATTCTTCTCGATCTCGAATATGTAGAAGATAAAGAGGCAGAAGTCGATATGAATATCGTGATGACCGGATCCGGTAAATTTGTTGAAGTTCAGGGATCGGGGGAAGAAGCTACTTTCGATCGTACTCAGCTCAATCAACTCATCGAAATCGGGACTCTTGGTACACGCCAAATCACCGAGCTGCAACAAAAAGTACTCCAAAAATCTTCTTAATATAAATGGAGACCACCACCGCCCGAATTTATCTTCATTTCCACTCGTAAATCCTTTTTACAACCTTTTTTCATTATGATTCAAAATAGATCGGCCCAAGCAATCCTGTTGGATCTTTGCCAAGTAAATTGAATACCAAAAATAAGTTTTTACGAAAATATTTATTCTTTCGAAATGATCTGTATTTGCAGATACTATTTTCACTTATCGCTTTGAGATTCGCCAGAACATTAGACTTTGGGGTGTTTGGATCCGTTAATCATTTTGGTAATAAAAATGGAGAATTTCTACACAATCTTGAATTAAAAAGAGACTAAAACCGACCACAAAAGTAAAATTTATCCGAAAACCAAATGAAATAAGTAAAATTAATATTAAAGGGGATAGAGAGAAATTAAGTAAAAGTACACCCGACAGGGGTCGAACCTGTAACCTTCGGTTCCGAAGACCGATGCTCTATCCAGTTGAGCTACGGGTGCATTCATTCACTCTATTATCTTATAAAGAGTACTCATGAATCGCAATGGTTCATTAAAAAAAATTTTCATGATCTCTTTCCTGCTATCACATATTTACTTCAGCGATCGACAAGCGAATCCTCCGAAAAACTGTCATCTTAGCATTCTTCTCATAGTTTTTTATAGTTGAATTCGATAGGCCTGTTATGGTCACTCGAATCCATCCCGATCTTCCTCTTGCTAATATCTCGGGCTAGTTCATCGATCAAATTTGAGCTACGTATAATGAAGATTCCTGGTGCAATAGATTTAATTGTTACCGATACTACCCGGTAATTCTCATTGAAAAACCAATAGAGAGAATAATCTCTCTATTCCCCCTTGACCCAGCAAGGCTCGAAGACTTTGACCGTCTTTTGAAAAGATTTACCATACGTTCTTGATGATTATTTTTGATGGAAATGTTTGTACCAAGAAAATTGAATGGACAGGCAAGAATACCTGTCCTATTTGAAAAATGAGATACAGATTCTCAATGAAACCGAATTACTTTTTTTCCAGCTTGAGAAGATCTGCCATAGCCCAACCGAGTCGTAGACCGACTTCGGTATAGGTCTCTGCATTTCGATTGTAATGATAACCTTGATTTTTTGGGGACTGATCGGTTTCTCTCCACAAATCTCGGCTTTCGATTACTTTAACATTCCCTGCCAGTTTCGGATGCTTTTTCGGATCTCCAACGCCGAGCTGCGCATTCGCCACGGTCAACGTATTCCCATTCATTTTCATGCCACCAAAACCGATCGTAGCAAGCACAAATTTGGCATCCGGGGCATTATAATCTTTTCGCAAACTTAAAATCAAGCGTTCCATATTTTCTTCGTATTTGCTGGCATGCGCTTTACTGCCCGTATCTTTATGCCCTTGCCACCAGACAAATCCTGTAATCTCATATCCTTGATTGTTGTAATGGGGATACCACTTCGCGATGTTTTTCAGAGCCTCTTTGGCATTGGTCATATCATCATCGTACTGTTTCCCAGCATACCATTTGACCACTTTTTTAGGTTGTCCTTCTATCCAGGAATCGGGAGTATCTTTATAACCGGCATAGGTACGCCCCTCAAATTCATAAGATTTGCTTCCTGGAGGTAAAAGATCCCATCCTAAACTCCGATTTCCAATGCACGATTTCAGAACTAAGACCGGTTCATCGAGCAAATGGCCCATCACATATCCAAAACCTAACTCCGGCCCTACCGATTTACCATTATTCGATAGTGGACTAAGAAAAGATCCTTTCTTTACTCGCGCATCATAATAATAGACATCTTTTCGTTCGGTCCATTTTCCATCTTTATCGAGCAACCACGGGTATTTATTTTCTTTTTTGGTGAGATAAGTGAGAGTTCCTTTGGTAGTTTCTGGATTGATATCCCCCATACCAACCATATTGGATTGGCCCATCAATATAAATACTTTGATCGGTTTGTTTGCCGCTCCTGGTTTATCGTCCGGTTTCAAAGAAACATCGGGAATCTTCTGAGCTGAAAGCGAATTAGTAAAGGGGAGAAATACGATCAGTGTCCAGATAGGAACACCACGAAACATTCGAAACAAAGACATTTTTGACTCCTGTTATTCAAGCGGAAATAGTTGACAGATGATTAGTCGTTTAGAAAAGCAAATAGTTCCATAATAAAAGTCGATATCGATTCAAAGAAAATCGATATCGTGATACGATTCAAACCGTTTTATCGAGACTTTTTCCGAGCAGATTGTTTGATAACAATCGGCACATACCCTACTTCTAAACCTTTTGGCGGTGTCACCATCAGAGCAGGATCGAGGGAAACCAATTTCCCGTGCGTAGGCGGGGGCATATATTCCCGATCGATTGGCCAATTGGCATGAATTTTCTCGATAAATGCTTGGAGTTTGGCCTTTTTTGCCTCATCCCAATGATACTGCTGGAACGCGGGCTGATCCACAAATCGGTACCAGGAATAGGTGACCACCGAACCATCCACTAACTCGACAGTGAATGGGCCAATCTTGGCACCAGGGTTGGTCCATGCTCCCTTGTTTGGAGATGTATACGTTTCACCAGGCTTGGCAAGTAAAAATTCCTGCTTATGCAAACCTGTTTCCACTGGTACTTCCGATGCGGGGATAGCAAATCTTTTGTTCCCGATTTGTTTATAATATTGCGGGAATTCTCCCTGGGAAGCGATATCGGTTTTCGACCACTGCAATCCCCAAACATTCCCGTCAAAAATTCGAGTATTAAAGGCTTTTTCAACATCCTTCAGATCCTGTTTTACCTGATCATATTTAGTGGTGCGTGTGCTTAATTTAGGTTGCCAGCTCCCTTTTTTATCAAATATTCCTGAACAATTCCCTTTTCCATCTCGCCAAGATTTAAAAGAATCGTAGAGAGATTTTTTGGAATAATAGGTAACATCCTGAACCAAATAGGCTCGCCCCTGTTCATCGACAGGAAATTGCAATTTCGGCAATTTTGAATAAAGAACCCCCTTTTTATCATAGGCTTCGAAACAAGGAACGGTATTTATCTCCATCGCCCCACCATCCATTCGTGCAGGGCGGGCATCGAGCCCGCGCCCGTAGATAAAAGGGTAATTGAAAAGTTTACCTATTTTGCTCCAGGTTTCTGGAATATAATAGGCGATTGGACCTTTGAAATTTTCTGCACTCAAAAAGCACGTCCAACTCTGATCACCTGTTGGGGGATCTCCCTTGGTAGGATCTCCCGTGGTAGAATCTGTAAACGGGAGAGCCATCCAGGTATAACCAAGAAACTCCCCTTTCGGGTGGCCCTTAAAGGGCAAAGCATCAGGGGGTATCAGTAAGCGATTACTTAATTGAGCAATGCCAAGCCGATTGTCCGGTAGAGCTTTATTGTCATAGAAAAAAGACCACCCTGGGGAACCTACTTCATAATCGTAACATTGAGGGGTAGCGTTCATACTAAATTTGGGAGGACCATAGCGAAAATGATTTCCTGCCCAATACCCAAGTCCCCCTTCCACAGTTTGAAATACACTACTAAAAGTGGGTCCACGGGGCTTCCAAGTCCTTGCGAGTGTTCCTTCGGGCGCTAAAGGACGATCTTTGTTATCCGAGTTATCGGGTTGGATCCAAGCACTCGGTAAACCGATCTGAAAGTTCGCAAGCGGTTGATCAATCAGAGACCAAACCGCTGCATAGAAACCCATCCCCGTGGTATAATCCCCTTTCTTAGGTACTGGCTCATGATTAAAACTAATATAGCCATGTAATCCGTTCGATCGATTGACGATTTTTCCTGGTTCCTTTTTCGCTTTATTCTGCTCAGATCGATCCTGCGCAAGGCAAAGTGAGGATGACAACGTGATTGCCCAAACGACTATCCACATGAAAGATAAACTAATTCTCATGATCAAACATGCACTCCAGGTAATTTAGCTAACGATGACTAAGCTGATAAGGATTATACAGAACAAAGGATTATCCAGAACAAAGGATTATACAGAACAAAGGATTATACAGAACGAAGAACCTAGCAATGCGATTCTGCAATGACCAGTTTTCTTACCGATTGGCAAAAAAAGAGATCCGCATAGGCTTTGCCAGGTCGATCGACATTTCTAACAATCGACTTTGCCCCTATTTTTTGTGGGTCTATTTTTTAGTAGGGACAAGGGCCTCTGCAAAGGCTTTACCAATAGGGGCGAGAATCTTGGCAGCTCCGAGATAATGGTATCCGCCATTCGAAGCCCCTTCTAGTTTCTTTAGTTCTGTTGGAGTAAACTGTTCTGCAAGAGCTTGTTTGAACAGCTTTTCTCTCTCTTGGTTGCTGATTTTGTTCTTCTTTGCGTTCTGATCGATTTTGCGATTCAAAGCATCCCGTTTTTCTTTGAGCTGATCCAACTCATCGTCCCAGAACAGTTCTGTTTTGACAATAAAAACATTCCCTTTGAATTCAGGTAACAAAGCGGGTGCAGCTTGGGCGGCACGGAAATAGAGATGAGGAGGTTTCTTTCCCTCTTTAATTCCACCAATCCCCATGACACCAATAACAAAAGGCATCTTTGGGGCATTGAGATCTTTGCGGACATCCCGGATAAAATGGGCGAATAGATCGGCATAAAGGTCGTACCCTCCTGGTTTCATTCGATCATGATAAGTCCAGTCATCGATAATATCGTTAAAGCCTTGGAACCAGGCAAAACCTGCTAATTCATAGCCCTGAGCAGGGTCATAATCGGGTACCACTCGCTTAATATCGGCAAGGACTTTTTTAACATGCTCGATCATATGACGATAGAAAACACCAACGTTTTTATTGATCTTAGCCATTTCCTCTTTTTCATCGATTTTACGCTTTTTCCACTGGCTGAGAGTATACTCATTGAAGGTCTTTGGACCCGCACTGGGAGGACGAAAATCGGTATGTAAATTTCTACCCCCCCACGAAGTCTTGATGATTAAAATTGGCTCGTTCAACATCTTTTCCATGTAAATTCCAAATGTATATTCTGGGCCAATTTTTTGTGGCGAAGCACCGAATCCTGCTCCCAATTTCCCTTTCTGTTCAATCACTTGCGACCAGCCATCCCCAGCACAACCAACAGAGCTGATCCAGACTTTTTCACACACACGCGGTTGCCCTTTGTCATTCAGAATCTCTTTTAAAATCGGTGCCGTTTTGGGATCGTCTTTCATCGAATTCAATGTTGAAATATTGGCATGCCCCTGCATGTTCGATTGACCTGCTAGGATAAAGACCTTTAACGGTTTAGTCCCATTTTTCTTGGGAGCAGAGGTCAACGGATCAGATTTAGCCTGCTGACTTGCAACCTGGCTCTCTCTTTGAGTCCCCTTCGACGTTTCACTAGCAGTTCCAAATTGGGGGGAAACTGCTGTAGCAAATCCGCAAAAGCTAAACGATAGGAGCATCGTTAGAAGGCCAGGAAACACTATTCTTCTAGGAATCAATAATCTTATTGTCATTCAATATATCTCCATAATAGATCTCGTATTGCCCAAGTTAAATCTGCACTAACTGATAATACAGCGGTACGAATACGCGATTCTACATTTCATAGAAAAGTGGGATCAGGTTTTGAAAAGTCAAGATAGGTGCTTTTCCCCGCCCCCATTTAATTCAGTAAACAAAAAACCAACAACTACTAAAAAAATACCTTAAAAAATAGATAAGGAAATCGAATTCACTTTGAAACTAATACGCAGCGACCCGGATCTGAAATCGACCGGCCATTCATATTTCTGCGCATCTAATACGCAAACCGATTAGCTCTTTTTAAGTATCTCTTTAAAGACTCCCGTGAATTTCTTTAGCTGAAATATGATTGTCTTTGTTCATTAAAGAATATCACCGGTATCTATTAAATAAGCGCTTAACGATTTTCTAAATCATTTTGAAAAATCATTGAACTTTTCCAGATATTTTTAGCAATTTATTGTAACTTACTGTAAATCCCAGAAATAAAATTCTGAAATTCTATTCTGAAATTCTCTATTGGGGTAGGATAAACAGAGGTATAATTCTAGGCGGAATCATCTCTCCTCCGTTAAAAATATATTAGAGAAGTGATTGAGGAAAGCAAGATTATAAAAAAAAATCAATGCGTTTTATCCGATTTTTAGACTGGTTGAATTAGGATCGAACTCAATTCCCCAATATTTGAATTAACATACAACTAATATTTTGCGGAAATTCCCTGACTAAATCAAATTACATCAAGAAATTTTGAGAACAATCATTCTATTCATACTTCAGAAAAAAGTCTCCACTTAATCAATTCAATTAGATTTATTCGAAATGATTCGTTTAAAAGGATTAACTAGAAATGAATTCTCTAACGAATTCATTTTCCTACTCCCCAACTTGACCAAAGTTCTTATAATAGGAAAATGAATGAAGTAAACTCGGTTCAAAAACCAACCCTAAAAGCCAATAGCATTACCTTCTGGGGAGCAACTCAGATGGTAACTGGCTCGATGCATTTGCTGGAAGCAGATGGTCGAAAAATTTTACTTGATTGTGGTCTAAATCAGGGAAAACGGAAAGAGGCTCGTCAAAGGAACGATTCCTTCCCTTTTGATATCCACAACATCGCTGCGGTGATCATTAGCCATGCCCATATCGATCATTGTGGCAATCTTCCAACACTAATCAACCGTGGTTATCGTGGTCCGATCTACTGTACCCCGGCAACAAAAGATCTATTAGCTATCATGTTGGTAGATTCGGCCAAAATCCAGGAAGAAGATACCGAAGAACTAAATTCAACTCGGGCACAAGGAACCCCTCCCCTACAACCCCTATACACACGCCGAGATGTTTTCAAGGTGCTTGAACAGTGTGTTTCGCTTGATTTTCACGTCATGACCTCCTTGACGAATTCAACCGAATTCCAATTTATCGAAGCGGGGCATATTCTGGGTTCTGGGATGGTAGAATTGCGATTTCGCACCCCCGAAAAAATAAATACTTTGACCTTTACCGGCGATCTGGGACGAAGGGAATTACCATTACTGCGGCCCACCGCCCCTATCCCCCCCTCCCAACTTTTGGTCTGTGAAAGCACTTACGGGAATCAAATCCACGAATCGATCCACAACACCGTTCAAAAGCTATATGAAACCGTTCGTAAAACCATCGAACGAGGCGGAAAAGTATTTATTCCTGCGTTTAGTTTAGGAAGAACGCAAATCATGATATACTATCTCCAAAAAGGGATAGAAACCAAACAAATTCCGGAAATTCCTATCTATGTCGATAGTCCCCTCGCTGCGGAAATTGCGCATGTCTATCGGAAACATCAACATCTATTGAATCCCGAAGTCGTGAGTAGTTTTATTCAGGATCACACCTTTGTTACTGATGATTGGGTTCGATATGTTCGTGAATTTGATGAAAGTCAATATTTGAGCCGTTCTCCCGATCCGAAAATCGTGATTGCTTCCTCTGGAATGTGTGACGCGGGACGCATTGTCCATTATCTTAAAGAGCATTTAGATGATCCGCGTTCCACAGTCATCCTGGTGAGTTATCAGGCTCCTGGTACAACGGGAAGGAAATTGCTCGAAAAATCTCCAACGATTCGTTTCCAAAATCGCACCTGGAACAAATGGATCGAGGTCGTTCATCTGGATGGATTTTCCGGCCATGCCGACCAAGCAGATTTCGTTGCCTATCTCAAACCCCTCGTTGGTAAAATCGAGCACATTCGGCTTATCCATGGCGAACGCACACAAGCAGTGGCGCTGGCCAGTGTCTTGAAGAACATGGGATTTCCCGATGTTCAAATTCCAGAACCAGGAGATGCCATGGTCTTAGCTTAAAGCTATAGCTCAAAGTTCTAGCTTTATGCTAAACTTTAAAGCAAAAGACCTTCATCTTATGCTACTAGCTACGAATCGTTCATGTTCTGGATTGCCTTGACCAAATTAAATTCCGAAATGAGTGAACATCGCCCTTGGCACCGCATTTTCAACTGTTTCTCAACTTCTTCCTAATTTTTTTCTTCCTAATTTTTCTCCCTAATTTCTCTTCATTTCTTCATCTGGTAGAAGAGACATAAAACTGCGTTCCCAGTTTTTAATCGATCAAACTTGATTGAATGCAGTTTCAGACAGAGCTTTTGAAATCGCAATCCTGGATATCGAACGAACTTCGCATAATTGATTAGAACCTTTTCTTTTACTTTTCTATTTCTTTAACTCTATTTCTTTAAGAATAAGCGGAGACAATTTTTATTTTCGTGATTGTCAAGAACAATTCTACGTGTAAAACGAATGAAGAAGTCGATTAACCTCGAAAGTAAAAATAGACCGGAACAGATCTAGTGAACAAACCGTGATTTGTATAGCTAGATGATGTCAAGAAAATAGAAGAAACAATCATGAGCACTTCATCTCATATAACGAATGTTTTGAAGGAACAGAGGCGCTTTCCCCCGCCCTGGGAATTCGTCAAAAAAGCCCAGATCTCCTCTCGTGAAGAATATCAACGATTGTGGGAGTGGAGCAAGAACGATCCCGATGGATTCTGGAATGATCAGGCTAAAACCCTTTCCTGGGATCATCCATGGGACCATGTTTTGCAATGGCAAGAACCGTTTTGCCAATGGTTTACGGGGGGTAAGCTAAATGTTTCGGCAAATTGTCTTGATCGGCACTTAACCGGTGCTCGCCGGAACAAAGCCGCTATCATCTGGGAAGGGGAACCAGGGGACCGCGTTATCTTGCGCTATGCAGATCTGCATCGGCTGGTATGCCAGTTCGCCAATGTACTAAAGTCATTTGGCATTGTTCCTGGAGACCGTGTTACTATCTATCTACCGATGATTCCCGAAGCGGTAATTGCCATGTTGGCTTGTGCTCGGATCGGTGCTGCGCATTCGGTGGTCTTTGGCGGCTTTTCAGCAGAAGCTGTTGCCGATCGCAATAACGATGCCGGTTCTAAGCTCATCATTACCGCGGATGGTTCTTGGCGCCGAGGTAAAATAATCCCCTTGAAAGCAAATGTGGACGAAGCACTCGAAAAATCGAAGACTATCGAGAAATGTATCGTTGTTAATCGCTGCAATCGCTCTATTTCGATGCAAGAGGGGCGCGATTTCTGGTATCATGAACTCATGCAAGATGCTTCGCCTATTTGTGAAGCTCAACCTTTTCCAAGTGAACAACCTCTATTTGTCCTTTATACCAGCGGCTCAACAGGAAAACCCAAAGGAATTGTTCACAGCAGTGCTGGTTACCTACTTGGAACTAGTCTGACTCACCAATGGGTTTTTGATCTCAAAGAAGAAGATGTCTATTGGTGCACTGCGGATGTGGGGTGGATAACCGGGCATAGCTATATTGTTTATGGTCCCCTAGCAAATGGCGCCACCGTAGTTATGTACGAAGGGGCTCCCAATCACCCCTGCGAAGATCGATTCTGGCAAATCATCGATCGCTATGGAGTCACTATTTTCTATACGGCCCCCACGGCGATCCGCTCCTTCATCAAGTGGGGGGATTCCTGGCCGAAAGCACACAATTTGTCTAGTCTCCGTTTACTCGGAACTGTAGGAGAACCGATCAATCCCGAAGCCTGGATGTGGTATCATGAAGTGATTGGCCAGAAACGCTGCCCCATTGTCGATACCTGGTGGCAGACCGAAACCGGAGCGATTATGCTTGCCCCTCTTCCCGGAGCGATTGATACCAAACCCGGTTCCGCAACTTTACCACTCCCAGGAGTTATTCCAGAAATTGTCGATCGGCTGGGCCAACCGATCGGTCCCGGCCATGGTGGCTATCTCGTCATTAAGCACCCTTGGCCATCGATGTTACGGACCATCCTGGGCGACGATCAACGTTACAAACAGACCTATTGGGAGCATATCCCTCATGTCTATTTTACTTCCGATGGGGCTAGACAAGATGAAGATGGGTATTTCTGGATCATGGGGAGAGTCGATGATGTATTGAATGTTTCCGGGCATCGCCTTAGCACCATGGAAGTTGAAAGTGCCCTAGTTCAGCACTCCGCAGTAGCCGAAGCCGCGGTCGTTGGACGACCGGATGATATCAAAGGGGAAGGGATTTGTTGTTTTGTCACTCTGGTCAAAGAGACGAAACCGAGTGAGGCCCTGAAACAAGAATTACGCAATCATGTCGCCCATGAAATCGGCGCTCTCGCGAGACCCGATGAAATCCGCTTTACAGATACTTTACCCAAAACTCGTTCAGGCAAAATCATGCGGCGTTTACTACGCGATATCGCCTGCGGAAAAACGAGCACTCAAGACACTTCCACTCTGGAAGATTATTCCGTCCTTGCTAAATTACGTGAAGAAGAGGAGTAACCTGGTCGATCTCTCTTTTGATATTTCTCAGAAAATCGACAACTATTCGAAATTGGCAATTAGTCAACGAATCTTATCTGATTTCCTTGGTTTACCTTCCCCATTTCTTTTAACCACGGAGATGTTTGCTGATCTTAGTTTCTAAACATCTCCGTTTTCTTCTTGCGAAGTCCTTGATGAATGAAATAATGAATGAAATAATGAATGAAATAATGAAGAAATGATAGATTTAACTTTGGGCTAATTTTCGAATATCCTATTTTCACAACAATACCTAACCACGATTTTTTGCTTACTTTGTTATGTATAATACTTGTAACTCTAATGTGATTATTTCTTTCCCACCCTATTCAATCTTTCATGGCTCTTGAGATTCCCATGCTTCCATTCATTTCGAGGTATCCAATAAATATATGAAGCTTTTTAGGACATTTTGGCAAAACTGGCGGTTACGCCATCAACATCCTTTTAGTTTCTTTATCCATCTCCTTGGTATTCCCATAACAGGGGTCGGTTATTTCATGATTGTTTTTTCGGATTCCCCCTGGTGGGGAATTTTTGCTATTGTCTTTGGTTACATTTTGCAGTATCTAGGGCATTGCGTCGAGGGGAACGACATGGGGGAATGGATTGCGATTAAAAAACTTTTCGGCTGGAAGTATACGGCGATTGCTCCCAGATATTTGAGCGAATCCAAAAATGTTGTCGAAGAAGTTTCACAAAAGCAATCCTCCATCGAATAACATTGCTGTCTTTCTTTTATATTGATTCATGCAGAGTACCGAAAGGTAAACGGTTCGAAGCTAGAAACGTTTATCCTTCCATATCCTTGTATGAAAAATTGGTGCGTAATGACAGCATGATTCGATTCTGATTCCAAAGAGATAATATTTACGCATAATATTTAGGGGGAGTTATATCGTTTACGATATTCGTGAACACCTTTAACATCAGTTAATTGAAATTAGGTAATTGAAATTAGGGATGTTAAAAAGCTGAGTTGATAAGAGCTGAAGGTAAATAACGTGACACTGGCCTCGATCAATTTGGCACTGGTAATAATTAAACTATTTCGGATAAGCTAAAAAACCCATTCTATCACGAATAATCTATAACGTTTGCCCCATTTTCTTGAACCGATCAGAATCGCTTAATCTTAATTATTTTAGCTAGTTGATCTAGAAAAATAAATTAAGGAAAAGAAACAAAATATTTAAAACGATTTCCAAAAATGGAATTTGCCACAAAAAATGCCTAAGCAAAATCAATAAAACCGTTAAAGTTTATCTGTTTTATTACCGATGTGAAAGAAAGCAGATAGACCATTTATCGTTTTGTGCTTCATGGTTTGTGCTTCATGGTTTGACTTTCATAAGGAAATGATTGAGCATCAAATGGGGATAAATATGATTCGGTGGCGTAGAATTCGGAAGCATATGATGATGTGGATCGCTTTCTTAGCCATTTCACTGGCGAGCTGCAAACAACCATTATATATAACCGAAAACGATCAGGATGAGATGCTTCGGTTATCCAATAATCCATTGTTAGAAACCGACCCTGGGATTGGTACTAACGTACCATACTATGACGGTCCGAGCCAAGTTCGAACGGTGCTCAATCCGGATGCACCGCCAAAATATCTATCAATGGCAGAAGCCTTTTCAATCGCCCTGGAAAAGGGGAATGAAGGGATCAGTACTCTAACGGGGCAATCGAATCCTCTATTAGGCAACTCCTCCGGGGGAGCGTTTGGGGGAGATGATCCGATCCGGGCCTTTGCCGTCGATCCTGCTGTACTGGGATCTAATATCGAGCGTGCCTTATCGAAATTCGATGCTCAATTTTTGAGTACCATGCAGTGGCAAAAAGCAGATAATGCGGTCTTGAATGCTTTGACCAATTTCCAAAATGGGGATTTTGCCTCTCTCAGCTCCGGGGTCTATAAACCGTTACCTACTGGTGGTCTGGCAGGAATCACGCTAAGTACAAACTATACAAAACTGTCCGCAGTTCCCACAGGATTCCAAGTGGTCAATCCTGCCTATCAGCCCGCGTTGACTTTCCAATTTGAACAACCGTTGTTAAAGAGTTTCGGGGTGGGGATCAATCAGCTTTTGCCACAGCACCCAGGCTCTATTCAGATTGCCAATCTTGGGCCATCAGGCGGAACCACTGTTGATGGGATTATGGTGACGCGCGTCCGCTTTGATCAGGGCCGCTATGAATTTCAGCGTCACGTCAATAACATGATCTTCAACGTCGAAGCCGCTTATTGGAATCTCTACGCCGCTTATTGGAATCTCTATGCCGCTGAACAAGGTCTTATGCAGGCACGTACTACTTACGATTTGTATACCGTTCTAGTCGCTTCGGGTAAAAATACAGAATATGAATTAGCACAGGTTCGCGGGCAGTTTTATGACTTCCGCAATAGCCGATTGATCGCTTTGCAAAATGTTCTAACTGCTGAAAAAGAATTGCGATCCCTCCTGGGGCTACCTGGTCAAGATGGTACTCGAATCGTCCCTGCCGATGCCCCCACTCTTTCTCCTTTCATGCCTAACTTTTCGCAAGCAGTGAATGACATGCGCATGTATCGGCCAGAATTGAATGAAGCCCGGCAGGAAATGAAAGTCCGTCAGATGGATTTAATGTTGCAGAAAAACGGTATGCGTCCCGACCTCCGATTCTACAGTAGTTATAACGTAAACGGAATTGGAAACTCTCTCGATGGCAGCCCAGATTCGAATGCTTTGAATAGCTTTGTTCATGATCATTTTAATAGCTGGACTATGGGATTCCGTTTGAATGTCCCACTCGGTACCCGCGATGCCCATGCAGCGACTAGGAATTCACGGCTCAATCTAGCACGAGCTTATACCGTGTTACAAAATACTCAACGAAAAGCAGAAATCGATGTTCTGATCTCTCTGCAACAATTAGTCTCTTATTACGAACAAATCAAGCTGTTACGCGAGAAACGAAAGTCGTACGCGCAGCAGCTCGAGGGCTTGATCGTCCGCGTTCGTCTTGGTAAAGATTCTCTCTTGAATTTGCTTACCGCTCAGCAAAACTTTGCCGCTTCTCTCGGCCAGGAACATCAAGCGATTGCCAACTACAATATCTTTTTAGCGAGATTCCAGTATTCCAAAGGAACGATTTTGGACTACAACAATATCACCATTGGCGAAGGGCAACTACCCACCAATGCCCTCAAAAAGGCAACCGATCATTTTCGTGAGCGCACCAGTGGTATCATTTTGAGAGAACGACCAGGAGCACCTAAAAACGATGGGCCGGTCGCATTGCCTAACTTATTAGAAAATGCTCCGAAAGTCGAAACAGAATTACCTATGCCTCCCGATTCGCAATCGAAATTGAATCTGTACAATCCATTCGGAGATTTTATTAAATCGATGCCGAATGCTCAGGCTCAAAAAGCACCTACTATCTCGCCATTCCAACCCGAATCGAATTACCCGATTGTCACGAATAATCGTATTCCTCTCGATCAGCTTAAGGCAAATGACGATGTGAATACTCCTCTACCTAATTCAGGATCTAGTTCTGCTCCAGGGGCTTCGAACAATGCTCCTGGGATTCCGGGGTCATCGATCGGTAATCCTTTGCAAAATTCCAATATTCCCAGCGCACCTGAAAAAATGCCAAATGGTCCTGCTAATGGTCCAACAATAGGCTCTCCATTTCAACCTGCTACCGGGAATCCACAACAACAACAAAGGACCAACAATTCGAATACGAGCGGTTCGAATACCAACAGTTTACCTCCAAACCTTTCAGGAATCTCGTCCTTATTAGATGACAAATGATTCTAAGATAAATTTGGATCGAAATAATCAATTTCCAATTGGATTGATAAAGAACACTAAAGCGAGCAAGGATCTTACTAGTTCCTGCTCGCTTTTACCTTTTCCGAACTATCTTTGGTTTTTAACTGAAATCAAACGACATAAATGCAGAGAAAACCAGAAAACCGCGGTCTATCTTCCTTTGTCCATTTTCATCGTATCTCTTGACTTTATCCTACTTTTTCCTGAAGTGCTCTTCCATTCAATAAAAATCTCTCATACAATAATATTCTGCCAATGAATTCAAGAATTGAACACGAATTGAACACGAATGAAAAAAAAATTCTTGATCCTCAAGATGCTCTTTCAACCTTGTGGTTTAAAGCTAAGCGATTAACTTAACTTATTTAGAACCAGTTATGGATTAGCAACCATAAATGAATGAAAATGTAAATTAATAAAAGGCTTAAATACAAATGTTATCTTTACAAAAATATCGTCTCTGTGTTTTCTGCGGGTTTATGGCTATTCTACTTCTTTATCTGATGTTGCGGATGCCGGTTGTTTCAGAGGGGAGCACCAACGAGAGAACTCAAGAGAATACTCAAGAGAATACTAATAGGATTAGAGAGAGAAGTATAGTAAGAAGCACAGTAGAAAACACAGAAAGGAGAATGATAGCGCACTCAGGAATAGATGAAAAAAAACCGTTGCCAAAACAACCATCTAGTTCAGACAAAAAGAAACAGGAATCAGCTATTACCGATACCAAGCAAATAAGTTTTATTCGGGACGTAGCTCCCATTTTGGGAGAATATTGTTTTGCTTGCCACGATTCCAAAAAGCGATCAGGTAAATATGAAATGATCACCTTCGAAAAATTGATGGCCGGTGGTAGTTCTGGAGAAACGATAACACCCGGTAAACCAGAAGAAAGTGATTTATGGGAATTGATGGTAACCGATGCAGAAAGACGAATGCCGCCTAGAAAGGATAATCTCTCTCCGGTTCCCAAAGAAAAAGCGGAAATCATCAAACGCTGGATCGCAGCGGGGGCGAAATTAGATTCCGAGGTATCTCCCAAAAACGATCTGGTGAAGGAATTACGCATGCGTTGGCATCCCCCCGCACCACCAGAAAAATACGATTTTCCGATGCCGATCAATGCGTTAGTTTTTTCTCCTGACAACCAATTTTTAATCGTGGGCGGTTACCATGAATTATTGGTATATCGCCTGGATAATCAGCAGTTAGTATGCCGAGTCAGTACACGAGCCGAAAGAGCTTATGCGATGCTTTTCTTACCAAACAGCTTTTTGGCGGTTGCGGGCGGAAGACCAGGACAAGAAGGGGATGTTCGCCTCTATGACCTCCAATTATCTGCCATTGCTAAGATAGGTTCCACCAATAAAGCTAGTTCTTCCGATAAAGCTACTCGTCTAAATGGCGTCGATGATCCAAAAACCATGCGCAAACAGTTACTCGATAGCGACGATTCTATCCTAGCTTTAGCACTATCGCCGGATGGAAAAAAATTAGCTGCGGCGGGATGCGATCGCCAGATCCGACTATGGAATATTCAAGACCCTCTTAAACCGCAACTCGAACAGAGCATAGAAAATCATGCCGATTGGGTCTTTTCATTGCTTTTTAGCCAAGACGGCAAAGTGCTCTATTCCGCTTCCCGAGATAAAACCGCTAAAGCTTGGGATCTCGCTAGCAAAGAATCGATCGCCACCTTCCCAGAACATCAAAATTCGGTAGTTGGTCTGGCAGAAAACATCGATAAGAAATCGGTATTCTCCGCTGGGGGCGATAATCAGATTCGCCAATGGAAAACTGGCAACGATGCTAAACAGATTCGCTCTGTTGGCGGCCACGGCGATCAAATCCTAAAATTGATCCCCCATGCTCAACTACCCATCATGGCTTCCTGCTCCGCCGATAAATCGGTACGACTTTGGGATCGATCCAACGGCAATCAAACCAAAGTTTTACAAGGATTAACCGATTTTGTCTTTGCTATTGCTTTCTCTCCTGATGGGAATTTGTTAGCGGGTGCCGATTTCAATGGCGATATTAAAATATGGAATGTCAAATCCGGAACTGTGGTTAAAAGTTGGAACGGCTCCCCCGGATTTTCGCAACCAATTCCTCCCAAAGCCAGTCCCAAAGAGCCTATCGCCAAACAGAAAGATCAACCAGGAAAATCACCTAGTAAAAAGGGGCCTGTTATAAAAAAGAAATAAATTACGCCGTTGGGTTTTTATCCGTATTTAAATTCAAGCCCAATTATTTTCGATGAATCGGATAATCCCTGCGGAGTTTTTGTAAATCGGCCTGCCGAGCGATTGTCTGGTGAGCATGCCGATTCTGAAAGTGATTGGCAAATAAATTCGCTATCTCTTCTAATTCCGCTTCTAGCCAGGTAATGATCGATTCCGTTGAATAACGGCCTTCCTTTTCATGGAGGGGAAATGATTTAGGTAGCTTTAACGCAATTTCCTGGCGATTATCTTCTCGTAAAATGCGAAATAATAGCAACGCCCCTAGAGCAAATTGAAACTTCCGAAAATAGGCTTTTGACTGCAAAAAATGAAGAAAGACCGCTTCTAAAATACGCAATCCCCGCTCCAGATTCCCCGTTAGAGCCAGGAATTCCAGATGCTGGCCAAATTGGTATAAATATTGCGGGTTTTTATTCATTAATTGAATCCCCCAATAATGATAATTCACCGCTCTTTTCACTTGATTTAGGTGAAAAAGAGGTAAAACAACCATCCCTAACGTTGTATGTGGCACCGCTCCTTCGTTCACCAGTTCTCCAGATAAAATCGGGGCGGCTATCCTTAATGCCTTTTCATAATTCCCGCGAATACATTCGTATTCGACTACATCATTCCTGTCCCCCACTGCTGGGTCATTTATACGATCGATCGGCGCTATTTTCCAACGATTGAAGATCATCGCCGCTTTCTCCATTTCGCCAGAGTGCATCGCTGATCGCCATCTCAACTTTAATACAGGACGATCGCTGAAACCATTTTTCTTGAGACGATGATCCATATCTACATACAACTCTTCGACTTTATCTCTGCTTATTTGCGGGAAGTTGCGAAGATTGCCAATCACCCATTTATACTCCCATAAAATATCCACTTCTGGAAATTGCTCAGGATCCTCATCACACTGCGATAAACACCAACTAAAAGCCACCAAAAGCTTATCCGGTGCACCTCCAAAGGCCGCTGCTGAAAGCATCAGCTTGCGAAGCGAAAACCCCAAATCGGCTCTCCCGTAATTATCCGCCAAACGAATAGCCTCATCCAACAGTTCAATTTCGGCAGGCCCGTGTGGTAATTTCTGAACTTGGCTAACCAATTCGAGTATATCTCTGGGTATATCTTTCATGAAAGCTACTTTCATCATCCTGTCAAAAAATCAAAATATCGATCGATTTTTCATATTCCGTTTACAATCATTCATTTTTTCTACTATATTCAACTCTACTACTTTCAACTCTACTATATTCAATCCGAAAATAAAAAAATCTCTTTCTACCAACTAACACTTTTCGCTATTTTGAATGGCATCGTCAACTAAAATTTCCACTCCCTATTTTTAGTTAGGGGAGCCTCTAAATTTTCCGATTCCTTTGTCACTCTATCCCCCTTCCAACTTTTGATCATCAATTTCAACCAGCTTTTAGAATCCCTAAATCCGATTGTTCAAATGAAATTTTATTTGGGTTTGAATATTTGACTCCTTGTACACGTTCTGCTTAATCTTCACTCGGATCTCCCTCCGTTCGTTCATACGAAATTGGCTGGTCGATTGCCAAACTTGCTAACTCCTCTAAGTCCTGGTACTGTTCCATATATCTTTTTGAACCGTTGCGTTGATCAAACGCATCAGCAGTACTTTTACAATCTTCCTCAAAAACCGCTAACAAATCGGGGACAGAATACTCCCCATCTGGACGAAACCAGCTGTTCTCTTTCGATACACGCAGCGAAACTTTCTCGATATTATCCCGAACCATCAATCGGAACAACAACACGGCGCCAAGAGAAAAAACAAATCGGCTTCCTACGTTAATCGACTCGGAATATAAGATAGCATTCCATTCGATGAT
Organism: Planctomycetota bacterium; assembly: GCA_021809185.1. GTDB lineage: Bacteria > Planctomycetota > Planctomycetia > Gemmatales > Gemmataceae > JAKBAI01. The sequence goes on along the minus strand of JAKBAI010000004.1, from coordinate 11,879 downwards.
CTGTAATCCCTTTGCGTAATTTTTGCTGAGGGCGGTATACATCAAATGCTTTCCCGATTCTTCTAGATAATCGAGTTGATTCCGAATCAGTCGTATTCCCCACTGATGATATCGGCGGGCGTCATCATATTTTTTCAGTAGAAAGGTAGGGACAACGATATGTCCCAACGTCGAATGAGGCACCACCTGATTATCATCCATGGGAATCGATTTGTCAAGGATCGGCAATGCCGTTTTCAACGCTTTTTCATAAAGCTTCTGCTGCACCAAATACGAAACAAAATCGTTTCGATCTCCGTAATCGGGATCGTTCATTCCATCTTTACTAGCCGATTGCCATAAACGATTGTACTCTTTTGCCGCAGCAAAATCGCCGCGATCGGTTGCTTCGATCCGTTGTAGCTTATATACCGGTTTGAGCGATAATCCATTCCTTTCATACCTTTTCTTCATATCCGCTATGGCATCAAAAAGCTGTCTTTGTGGTATTTCAGCATTATTAATCATTTCGGAAATCATCCATTTATATTCCCACAATAGATCGTTCTCATCAAACTGATCTGGATCGCGATCACATTGCCCTAAACACCAACTAAAGACTGCAAAACGCAACGATGGAGACCCACCAAAACGGGATGCATCAAGATAATATCTACGTGATCTAAACCCTAGTCGAGTTTGCTGAAAGCTATCGCTAAGATCGATCGCCTTCTTGAGCATCGATATTTTTGTTGGACCATGAGGCATTGTCTTTGCTTGTTTCAATAGCTCTCGAATCGATTGAACGCTTTCTTTCATATTTTCCCTTTCTTGGAAAAACAGTTGATCAGCAGTGAACTTCATTTTCTTTTTCTTGGTCAATCGCTGAACTTCTATTTGTTTAAAGAACCAATCCTTCTCTATTTCGTTATAGCTTCTATTATTATACTTGATGATCAAGCAAAATTCATCAACAATTGCTAAACGGCGTTCTCAAATAATTGAAATGCGATTACAAATTGCCATTAGGATTCTTCAAGACCCTAACATTCTTCAAGACCTTGTTACTAAGTTGGATTAAACGATAAGATATTAAGACCGATTTCAGTTTCCCATTCGCTCTTTTGGTAACTTTCTATTTCCATGAGTTCGATAGATATGATCTAATCGACCGCTTTAAGAGGGATTAAACAGAAAAGCTCGCGATCGTTTTTTGAATCTTCAATATTTCGGGTAAAAGCATCGGTTCCGTTGCGTTTATCGAACAGAGTGGCGATACGTTGCAGATCGGCATCGACCCATTGGATAAACGATTGCAAAGAAATCGACTTCTTATCTATTTCTTTAGCCCCGCTAGCTCCTGCAAAATCTTTTTCTAAAAGGTCTTTCAATTCTTTGGGGATACGGATCGAAATCTGTTCAGATCCAGATTCCTGCAAATAATGCAATAATAAACTTGTCCCAAGTTGGAAATAAAATCTTCTGGACAAGGCTTTCGTTTCCATGACCGCCGGTAGCATCGCTTCTAAAATCGGCAAGCCCTCATTAGGGTTCCCTGTTAGCGCCAAAAAAGTGAGAATTTTACCATATTCTGAAATAAAATCGGGATTATATTTTAACAATCTCGTCGCCCAGAAATAATAATGCGTTGCCTTCGCATAATCTTTTCTGCGTAATAAAGGAACCAATAACTGAGGTAAAGTTACATGCGGAACCTCCCCGCACTTCATTTGACCAGTTACGATCGGTTCGGCAGCCTTGAAAGCGCGATCGATATCGCCATCGAATAAATAATACCCAACTTGTGAATCACGCTCGCACGCCGCACAATCGTTACCGCTACCAATCGGACTTGAGCGCCACAACCGCTGAAAATGTTTAACCTGAGGATAATCTTTACGCGCCATGGCATGCTCACAGGCCAATTTATACACTGGACGAAGCCCTAGACCACATCCCTGATAACGCTTTGTCATATCCTCCATTGCTTGATTGATTTGATCAAGACGGATATGGGGAAAATATTTGAGCGAGCTTACCACCCATTTATATTTCCACAGCAACTGGAGTTGATCAAATTCTTCTGGATTTTGATCGCATTGAGCCAAACACCAACTAAAAGCTACCAGCGTCTTTTCCGGTGCCCCACAAAAAGTAGCTACTGTCATTAACTGATCGCGAAGATCGAAGCCGATGTCCGGACGTTGGTGAACATCTGCCAACCGAATCGCTTCTTCCATCAGCTCTATCTTGGTATTGCCATTCGGAAGTTTATTGACCTGCTCAATAATCGAATTTATTTGATCTAAAATAGATTTCATCATACTTCACTTTTATCTTTTGAATTACGGCCAAACTATAATCTCATTATTTGGTCTCAATCAATCTACTATTTTATCACGAACTCCTACATGCTTTCTGCAAGAATACTAAAAATCATTTTCTATATTTTCTGATTTTTATTTCGATCATCGTTTCTGATTTCTAATAAGTACTGACGCTACCATCGTCCATAAAGCAATTTTAGAATCCAGAAGCAACTCGACTGATCAATCCTCTTCTTTTTTAAGGGGGATAACGCAACAAAGATCTTTGAGATTTTTTGCTTCATCGATTTCCGCTCGAAAGGCATTGGTCCCATTCCGTTCATCAAATAGTTTGGCGAGATGGAGAAGATCGTTATCGATCCAATCGATTAAGCTTTGAATTTGAACGTTCTGAGAAGGTATTTTTTTTGCTTTATCGGTTTCCGTGCCATTTTTATCCAGCCCTTTCGAGCCCGATAATTTTAGTTCTTGTGGTAAACGAAGCGAAATGGAATCTTTTCCAGAATCCTGTAAATAATGAAATAATAAACTAGCTCCTAATTGAAACGTAAAGCGTCTCGATAGGGCTTTTGCTTCTAGGACTGCGGGGAGCATCTTTTCAAAGATTTTGATCCCTTCTTTGAAATTACTGGTTAAGGCAAGGAAAGTCATCAATTTTCCATATTCCGCAATAAAATCTGGGTCACGATTCAAAATTTTGGCAGCCCAAAGATAATAATCGACCGCTAAATTGATTTCTTTTTTCCGTAAAAGTGGGAGTAATAATTCTGGTAAAGTCACATGCGGAACTTCCCCACATTTCATTTTGCCAGAAAGAATCGGCTCTGCGGCCTTTAAAGCGCGTTCGAGATCGTTCACAAATAAATAATACGAAACTTGTGAATCACGCTCACAGGCGGAGCAATCATTGCCGTGATCAATCTTTTCGGATCGCCATAATTTTTGGAAATATTTGACCTTCTCTCGATCTTTCCTGGTCATAGCGTGTTCACAGGCAATTTTATACAGCGGTCGCAGCCCCAATCCACTTTCTTTATAGCGGCGAGACATATCTTCCATCGCTTGATCGATCTGTTGCAAACTAATATGGGGGAAATCATCCAAAGAAGCGATGACCCATTTATACTGCCATAAAAGATGGTGCAAATCATATTGGTCGGGGTTACGATCATATTCGGCCAAAATCCAACTAAAAGCTAGCAAAGCTTTTTCTGGAGCACCCCAAAAGGTACTCACTTCAATCAATTCCTCTCGAAGCTCGTAGCCAATATCTTCCCTTTGGTGAAGATCGGCTAATCGAATCCCCTCTTCTAGTAATCCGATTTTGGTATTACCGTTGGGAAGTTTATTGACTTGATCGATTATCTGATTGATCTGATCTAAAAATGAACTCATCGTTTTTTCTCATAAGGGTAAATTTATTAGGGTAAATTTATTAGGGTAATTTTATTAGGGTAAATTTATTAGAGTAAATTTATTAGAGTAAATTTATTTTTGTTCATTCTCTTTCGAACCAGCTACCGAAAGAAGAATTTCATTTTGGTTGGTTAATATCCCTCAAGGGAATGGCACTTCATCACGATTTCTCCTATCCCTTCTAAATTGTTTAACAAAATGATCTAGGGACAAGCGAACCAGCAAATGATTATTAATATCATCTACTGGAATTTGTATTACGAATCTTTCATGGGAATTTGATTCAACCCCCATTCAATGAGACCTAATAAACCGCGATTCAACAACTTCATTTCCTTAGCATCTAAGGGATGGTGACCCAGCAATAAAGATTGCACATATAACATTTCAATACACCGCCGAAGCAATTCTTTATCTCGAATCGAAATCAGCCTTTTCACGAGGGGGTTACGATAATTGAAGCAGAGCTGCGCATAAGTACTTATCGAAGCAGCGGGGCTTAGATGATCCATGATCGAGGACCATAATTCGTTGGCAACCTCTTTGGATCGATCCAAATCTCTGCGGAACTCGGCTTCCCCATCGATCGTCAACAAAACAGGCAAATCGTCGGGTTGAAATTTACGAATTTGTGTCATGCAATGATAAGGCTGCAATACCACATCAGCGAGCTGAGCTAGATGGTGGCTTTTTTCTCTCTCCTCGATACTCAAATCTTCTAGATCGTGCGAGAGATCTGAAGGCTGAATCTTTTGTAATTCATCATCAGGATGCAGAGCCTGATATTTCTCCAAAAGAGCCTCTTCGTAGACATAACCTGCATTGAGAATTTGAATCTGTTGGGCAGCAGCGACGGGCGCTATCTGACGAAAAGCATCGAGCTGAGTCACATAACGTATTTGATCTGTAGAACGGCGATATTCGCCAAATGTCATATTTCCCTTGGATGTTTCGAAAGTCAATAAATCCATGAACATATGGAAACAATCGTCGTTTTCCAAAGCCATTGCTTTGATCGACAAATTATGCAATTGAATCACTCGGCGTAACCGATCCGGTTGCGTTCGATGTAAATGAAACAGGTAATTTCGTAGATTATCCCCAATCGCTTCTCGAGTTTTTTGCAGTTTTTCATCTTCGTAAAACGATTCACGCGATGCCGTTGGACGCAAATCATTGACATTGATGATGCACTTAACAAAAAAAGCCCAGTTCGGTACCAGGTTCTCCGCTTTTTCCGAAAGCAACATCTGCTTCAGATAGACCCGATGGGTAGGATTTTGAGCAACCGTTGGGGCATAAGGAAGAACAAACGCAACTCCATCGACTTTTCCTATTTTGGACCGCAGAGGAATGGCATCGATAAAATCGACATCAAATGTTTTTTTGCCATATTCAAGCAAATACTCGATTTTCTTTGTTTCTGAAGGGAATTCTTGATGCCAAGGAATTCCTTCTGGATTGATAATCTGCCGCTTTTTTCCAGAAATCACTTCAATTTTATAGGGAAGCAATCCTCCATAATAAACTAAATTGGTTATAAGTTCATCTAACTCAAACATCGACTCGCAGCCCGGTTTACAATTCAGATAAACTTGAGTACCTGGTTCGATCGAATAATTCAAAACGCGAATTTTATAGGTGCCATCCGATCGCCCCTTCCATTCGAGTGTTGGCGCATCCTCCGATCGCGCCGATCTGGTTATCACCACGATCTCTTCACTCACCATAAAACAGGATAACAATCCGATCCCAAACTGCCCGAGAAAATTTTCTCGAGCTTTCCATAAATTGCTGGTCTTCGAACTCTGACCGATCGTTGCCAGGAATCGATGAACCTCCTCTTCCGTTAGTCCGATCCCATCATCCACAAAACTTAAAACTGGCAATGATCCGCTATTTCCTGGGATTAATTCGATCTTTAAATGACCAAAATTTATATCATTGTCTCTAAGAGAGTCTCCAAGAGCAGACCCATCAGCCCCCTTGTCGATCAGTTGAGAGCGAGCCTGAATCGCATCGACACCGTTTTGCAGCAATTCACGAATAAATACTCGCGATTCCCCATATAAATTATTGGATAATAAATCGATTATCCCCTGTAAATTGATCCGAAATTGATGTTCCATATCTTAATCTTCTCTTTTAATATTTTTGTACTTAGTTCGATTTTTGTTAGGGTTCTCTTTCGTTCTCCACTTTTTTAATTTTATCCCCAATTACCGATTCTAAATATAATGCTTCACTTCATTTTACTTTTTACAGATTATTCTTTACATATAAATAAGAAGAAACTCTTCCTTTTTGATTGGTTCATTAGAAAGTTCTTTATTACAATATATTTTGTGGGTGTGTATTACAATCCTGATTTTTACATAGGGAGATAATCTATGCAATGTCGGTTAGTCATGCGAATGTTTTTTCTTAATTTATTCATCTTTTTGTTTTGTGCCAGCTCGGTTCGTGCAGCAGAGGACAATGGGATTGAACTTGGTGGAATGAAATCAAAAGCCCCAAAAAATTGGGTAAAAGAACCTACTAAATCTGAGATGCGCCTTAGTCAGTTTCGCATTCCCAAAGAAGAAGGGGACAGCAAAGATTCTGAAATGGTGATTTTTTTCTTCAGATCGGGAAGCGGATCCCCTGAAGATAATATGAAACGCCAACTTAAAAATTTTGAACCAGCAGAAGGTCAAAAAGAGGTAGAAAATAAGGTCAGTAAAATCAATATTGGTAAAACAGAGGCTACCTATCAGGTTATCAAAGGAACTTATCTAGATAAATTCCCTCCGTTTGCACCAAATCCCAAAATAACTCCTAAACCCAATTTTGTCGAACTCTATGTGATCCTCAAGCTCGATTCTGGGGAGTACTATTTCCGAGTTCTCGGTCCAGCTAAAACCGTTGAAAAAAATCAAAAAGCTTTTGAAGACTTCTTAAAAAACTTTAAGTAATCGAGTCAATTCATTCCAAAAGTAAAAATGGGTTACCAAAAAATCGCATCAGATTTAGCTAATTTGCCTCTTTGATACTTTTGGAATGAAATTCGGTCCTTTAACTCATCTTGGGTGTACAACAAGAAACTTTGCTTGATGATCCAACTTTTATTTTCCACTTCCGCATTAGAGAATAGGCTTTATTAGAGAATAGGCTTTGACATCATGTCCAATACAGCCCTCAGCACTAACCACTCCTGGTTCGATTTCGAGTTACCTCCCGATAGGATCGCGCAACACCCTACGGCCAATCGAGAAGATTCTCGTCTCTTGGTTCTCCATCGTCAAACAGAGGAGATTCAACACCATTTGTTTAGCGATTTACCCAAAATTCTGCTTCCTTTCGATTTATTGGTTTTGAATAATTCTAAGGTTTTGCCAGCTCGATTGTTCGGGTTTCGGGAAAAAACAGATGGGAAATGGGAAGGACTATTTTTGCGATCGCTTTCGGACAATCAATGGGAAATGATGATGTCCACAGGGGGAAAACTGAGACCAGGGGACGTTATCGTTATTCCTTCGCCTTCAACCAATTATCTTAACAACCCTATAAAAGAATTAAAACTAACTTTAATCAAGAAAACCGAGAAAACTTGGCTTGTCGAACCGAATTCTAAACTAAATGCCATCGCCCTTCTGGAACAATTCGGTCATGTTCCGTTACCCCCTTATATTCGTAATGGTATTCCGAATCAAGAAGATGAACTCCGCTATCAGACGATTTACGCTAATCCTATCGGCTCAGTTGCTGCACCTACGGCAGGGCTTCACTTTTCGGAGCAACTATTTTCACGCCTTTCTCAAAATCAGATCGCTACTACGCATTTAACCCTCCATGTCGGCCACGGAACTTTTGCTCCAATAACAGTTCAAGATCCTCAACAGCATCCGATTCATTCGGAATGGTGCCAGATCGATCAAACTTCTGTTGATACTATTCAGTCTCACCGCTCCAAGGGGGGTAGAATCATAGCAGTAGGAACAACTTCCGCGCGAACTCTAGAAACCGCGGCTCGAGATGGAACATTAATGCCGTTTCAAGGACAAACCAATCTTTTTATTTATCCTCCCTACCCTTTTTGTGTGTTGGATGGATTAATCACCAATTTCCATCTCCCTAAAACAACACTGTTATTACTCGTTTCTGCCTTAGCTGGAACAGAATTATTGGAAAAAGCGTATCGGATCGCCATTCAGGAAGGGTATCGATTTTATAGCTACGGCGACGCAATGCTGATCCTCTAATACTGCAATCTTTCCTCGAATCTGGTCCGGCAAACGGACATATCCTCTCTCTAATTAGACAATTCATGACACATCGATTCCTTTGTAGATTTTCTCTCGATTAAACCACGCCTCGATGGATCTTATCTCCTGATCCTATCTCCCATTCTCGCTCGCTCAAGATTTTAAGTATTCTTCTCGATCAATTGATTTTACAGGGTTCATTGCAACATCTAGCAAACAAACTTCGTCTCCCTATTATCTTTTATAAAATTTTATTTATAAAAGTTCCCTATCTGATTCTGCAACAACTCACAAGCAGAACAGCTGAATTAAACTTGATCTAGAGCATTCGAATAGATTTCTTAGATCACATCAAAATTGCAAATCATTATTTCCTTAGTATCATTTTAAAATTTCTCTCCCATCATGAGAATTACCGATTCGAATTAATTTGAATAAGTTATTTTATTCAAAGAGGTTGAGTTTCGAGTAATTATCTTCTATAACTTCCCTTCATTTCTATTAGATACATTTAAATCGATCTTAGCAGTTATGGTGAGTTGAAATTCTGATGGAAATTAAATTTTAGATAGTTCTATCAATTAACCATTCTGGTATACCGAATTATTAAAAATACCACTCAAAATTTAACGATGCAAACGATTTATTGGCACAACCAGAATTGTCCCAAGAATCGATTTACTTTGTAAAAGGAGACAAAGAAGATGATGACGAAAGTATATCTTCTCAATCATGTATCTACGGTTGTGGATCAATCCCATCCCCCAAGATTGCAAGGATCCCAATTAAATTTAATTCCTAGCAAACAGGGGATCGATCAGGCACGAGCTCTTCAAACCCTTTTTGCAAACGAACCAATCTCAGCCTGTTACACTTCTCCTCTGTTACGAGCACTAATTACCGCAAAAATTGTTTCTCATCCCCATAACATCCATCCTATTACTCTACCCGAACTTTCCGAATGCGATCTTGGTTTATGGGAAGGGATGGATTGGCAACAAATTCGATTTTTTGATTCCTGCAATTATTTACGGTTCTTCGGCTCTCCTCAATCTTACCAATTCCCACTTGGAGAATCGATCGAACATGCTAGACAGCGAATTGTTTCCACTATGTCTAATTTACTTTTGGCTCATTCTGGTCAAACAACAATAGTTGTTTCACACCCCCTAATTAGTTGGTTATATCTGTCTCATCTACAAGCTAAACCCCTTGAAGTACAAGCAATTTTGCAATGTCCGAATTTGGTAATCGCAGCACTAATTACAGAGTGTTCAGGATTGATTCAAGTTGAATCAAATCATCATTTTACCCTATCATCGACAGTTGCAGCTTAATGAGTTTATAACCTAATCAAGCAAATTTCTGCTAAAAATAGGGGAATTCTAATCATCGGGGACTCGATCATCTACTTTCAGGAAAGCGACAAAACGAAACGAATGAGAAAATAGTAAACGATGAATGACTGGAACTAATCATGACGATGAATAAAAATCAGGGCAACAAGAAAAAGCTCAAAACAAAAGCAAAAAATATAGGCATGAATGCCCAGTTCGATGAGAGCTGGAAATTCGGCGTCATCTTTTACTTCCCTCTGCTTATTAAAATCTTTTTCCCAAAACTTTACGACGATATTGATTGGACACAAAAGTTTATTGAAGTTAGTACCGAAAACGTCCGCAAAAGTATGAAGGACATTGGCGGATTTGAGAAACAGATTGCTGACTTAGCTTTTCGTGTCTTTCTAAAAAGTAGACAGAATCATGTGATTATTCATGTCGATATTCAAGCGACTCCTCAGGACAACTTTTCTGCACGAATTACCAGTTATAACCGAAATTTAGCGAATGAGCATGGTCGCAGAGTTATTTCGATCGCTATATTAGTCGATAAGGATTTAAGTTGGGATCCAGGATCTACAGAAGATAACTTGCACGGGGATATACAATCTCATGTCTATTTGATTCTTAAATTATTAAATGAAGTTATAAAATCGGAATATTTGAGATCCGAAGACAACCCCATTGGCTGGTTTTTCTTAGCTCATTTTGTAAGTCGAGATACAGAAAACAATCCGAAGTTACGGTTAGAAGAAAAAGTTCGCTGGACTATTGAATTTTCTAAGAGTAAAATATTACAGGAGAAGGACAAACAAGCAATCTTTCAAATCTTTGATGGATTACTTCGATTACCGAAAGATTTACAACAACAGTTTTATGAGCGGATTAAATTTCTGGAAGGGGATACAAGCATGGAATTAATTACTCAAACGATGGTTGATTTCCGCAATCTGGGTAGAAAAGAAGGCAAAAAAGAAGGATTAAAAGAAGGATTAAAAGAAGGATTAAAAGAAGGTAAACTGAAAGGCAAGAAAGAAGGCAAGAAAGAAGGCAAGAAAGAAGGATTGCTGGAAGGTTTGAGTCTAGCTTTAAGATTAAAGTTTGGTAAAAGTGCCGCACCTCTTTTAGCAATTTTACCAAAAGTAAAGAAATTGGAAACGTTAGAAGCGATTTTCCAAGCAATTGAAGAAGATAAAACAATTCAACAGATTCTTGAACTTGCCAAAGAATAAAGTCGCTTTTCTCTTTAACTTTTTCAGTACTTAATCAGATTATTTTGGAATTAGAGCCTATCTTATTCCTAGAGTTTCCACTATTCGTTCAGAATTCATCTAATTACTTTTGCATATCCAACTTTCTAAATCAAACTCAATGAAAAGAATGGATTCCAACAACTTGCTTTTCTCACTTGCAATAATGTGTGATTCAAACAAGAGAAACAATCGTCTATAAATAATATCAATGACCCTGATCCTCTATTGATAAAGTCACTCGAAGATTCTTAATACAAAAAGAATCAATTCAAATTTAGTCCAATCAAAACCATTTTTGATCCACCTATTTAGTTTTAAATGTATCCCAAAGAATTGAATCAGATTACTGACTGAATGTTTGAAACCGTAAGTTATGGAATTAACCCAGATCCATGTAACAATTACAAATCCATGAAGAATGGTTCGTACATTGTAAAGAATACAATCAGATCAATGATTCTATCATAATCGATTTAGTTCAATCATCCCTTAAAAAATGCAGGATTAGCGTGGTTTTAGTAGGATATTTATTTTTTTCGATTCAGTTTACGCTCTCGGCTTGGATTTTGCGATTAGGATGAAAGTAAGAAGAATTTGAAGTCGAACTGGATCGACATCAATGGAGCATAGAATTTGGAGGTCTTTGAGCATGATGATGAGACAATTCCTCCTGGGAATAGTGATTAGTACGATTTTTGGGGTCACTCAAATATCTGCAGCAACGATTCGAACCAAGAATTTTATCGTTACCGCCCCGAACGTAAAATTAGCTGAAGAATTTGGGGAATTGGCTGAGAAGTATAGAAAAGAAAAAGCTCTCTACTGGTTAGGTTATGAAATGAAACAGTGGCAGACTCCGTGTCCACTCCAAATTATCATTGATCAAAGCGGGACTTTTGGAGCGACAGAGTTTAACTTTCAAGCTCATCCTTTAACTCAATCGATGAGAATTTCTGGAAAGTACGATCGTCTCAAAGACTCCGTTTTACCACATGAAATTACCCATACTGTTTTTGCGTATCATTTCAAAAGACCGGTTCCGCGTTGGGCCGATGAAGGGGGTTCCGTTTATTCTGAAGATGAACAAGAACGGGTGCGCCATGATCAAATCTGTCGGCAAATCTTAAATACCGGTCATGGGATGACCCTTAACCGATTATTCCGATTAACGGACTATCCTTCTCGAATGGAAATTCTTTATGCGCAAGGCCACTCCGTAACAAGATTTATGGTTGAATCTAGTGATCCTCAAACGTTCTTAAATTTTGTAGCTCAAGGTACAACCTCTGGAAATTGGGACAAAGCGGTTAAAACCTATTA
>JAKBAI010000374.1 GCA_021809185.1 Planctomycetota bacterium | reverse complement strand
CGAAACGGTGTGGGTTCCCGGAAGTTATTTATTGCCAGGGAAAATCGATCGAGTGGATCCATGGCATCATTAAAGAATTACACCAAGCGGGGCAAAGTTGTTTTGGTACTCGTCTTGAACCAGAACAAATATCGGAATTGAAAAAAGTTTATTCACCGATTGAAATCGATCCCCTCGCTCGAACATTCTGGCTCTCGGGCACTCAAGTAATTCCTAAAATTCCTGGAACGGTTTTTGTAGTTACCGCAGGGAGTACCGATCTTCCTGTCGCTCGAGAAGCATATGAAACCATAAGAGTACTTGGCGCTCAACCTGAATTACTGGTTGATGTTGGCGTTGCTGGATTACATCGCTTGCTTAAACATATCGACCGGATCCGTAAAGCAAATATTGTAATCGTTGTCGCTGGAATGGACGGAGCCTTACCCAGTGTTGTCGGTGGGCTGGTCGATGTCCCCGTCATTGCTGTTCCCACCAGTGTTGGTTATGGCGCTGCTTTTCAAGGGGTTGCTCCACTTCTCACCATGCTCAACGCCTGTTCGGCCAATGTTTTAGTTGTGAACATCGATGCCGGGTTTAAAGCAGGTTACACAGCGGTATTGATGCTCCGCCAACTTCAAAAAGGGAATTAATTTAATATTCTCCGTAGTGTCAATCAATTATAAAATGGATAAATGGATCAATCGATTCTATCGCTAGAACCGAAATCTAATTGATTCCAGGGAGATGGTTTCTTTGAATTTCTGTGTATCGCCCAAGGATTTTCGTCCGATCCAGATATTGCAGTTCAGAAACTGCATTCCTCCCTCCGAACATCGGCAATCGAAATTTTCATCTAATTTCGATTACCTCAATATGATTGCCGATGTTTATTTAAGAGCTCTTTCCAGAGGATAGCCACTACTATTTTCCCTCTATTTCAAATCGAAATATTATAATTTCTGGAGAATTTTCAAAAATTGATGGTCCCAAACTTGGCTAACAGAGTAATTTCAACTTTTGATTCAGGGATAAGGTCAAGATTCTTGAAAAACGAAATTTAACTCTATTTGTCTATACCGGGAGGTTACGGTGAATTACAGGTTGAAATCAGAGACAGACCAGAACGATTGTCCTACGTTAGATTAGAATAAAAGCAAGAGGAACTGAGAATTTATAGGTTCTAGTGCCATTCCCTTCGAGACGGAATCCTATTCATATTATAAGGGGAGATAGAGTAGGACCAGCATTTTAGTCTATACCCCCCTCAGTCCAATCTCAGAGTACTCCGTGTTCTTCGTAGCTAAAATTTATAAACTCTCGCTTTGTCCCCTGACTTCGAAAGTTTATTGCCCTCAGAATGAATGCTCTGAATGAACCCTCAGAATAAATTATTTCTTCAATATCCAAGAGGGCAATCGAAAAACAATATATAAAACACGTAGAACGATCAAGGACATGAACATAGAACTGATTACCCCACCAATCACGACGGTTGCTAACGGACGCTGGACTTCGGCCCCCATCCCCGTGCTGATAGCCATGGGAACAAAACCGAGACTAGCGACGAGAGTTGTCATAAGGACAGGTCTCAATCTCGTTAAAGCAGCTTCTTCGACCGCTTGTTGTAAAGGGGTTCCTTTTGCTCTTAATTGGCGAATATAGGAAACGATAATCATATCATCCAGAACGGCTACTCCGGATAGTGCAATAAACCCAACCGCTGCGGAAATCGAGAACGGCATGTCGCAAAGCCAGAGAGCTAAAATTCCACCGACCCAGGCAAAGGGAACCCCAGTAAAAACCCGCAGAGCATCCATTACCGAATGGTAAGTAAAATAAAGCAATAAAAAGATCGAAACTAAAGCGACCGGGACCACGATCATCAATCGATTGGTGGTGCTCATCAACTGTTCGTATTCTCCTTCAAACTCAATGCGATATCTACCCCCCGGAGGAATCGCTATATCGGAGCGGACCCGTTTTCGGACCTCTTCGACAAAACTACCTAAATCGCGATCTTGAACGCGCGTCGTCACATTTAGACAACGATGCCCCCATTGGCGATTGATCGTCGCCGGACCTTCCAATTCGACAAAATCTACCAATCGTTCGAGAGGGATCTGTTCCCCAGTAGAAGATAACAACAATATCCCTTTCAGAGCCGAAATATCTTGAGCAATCTGATCAGCTAAACGAACCACTAACGGAAAACGATACTGTTTTTGCCAAACTTCCCCTGTTTTAACTCCTCCAATCGATTCGATCAAATCCAAAACCACACGGGCAGAAATCCCATACCTCGCCAATTCCTTTTGCTTAACTCGAATTTCCAGCATTGGCTGGCCAAGGATAGGTTCTACGGCGACATCGGCATTACCGGGGATTTGCTGTACAAGTTTCTGAACTTTTTCCGCAATTTTGACAATCTTGTCTAAATCGTCTCCAAAAACCTTGATGACTACAGGGGCTTTGGCGCCCGTTGTGATTTCGTCGATCCTCAATTTGATCGGTTGAGAAAATGATTTATTATTCCCCAATAAATCTTTAAGTTCCTCTTCCATTTTTTTGGTTAATTCTATTTGAGATGAACAAACTTTCCAATGAGAGCGTGGATATAGACTGATATAGACATCGGTCATTTCGACACCCATCGGATCTGTCGCAATATCAGCGGTCCCTATCCGGCACCAGATATGACGAATCTCGTTCGGAAAAGCTTTTAGGAGAGTTTTCTCTAACTGAGTATTCAACTGGATCGATTGATTCAAATCGGTCCCCGGCAGACGAACGATATTCATGGCGATAGCCCCTTCGGATAGTCCCGGGATCAATTCTTTACCGAGATTCGGAGCAATCATTCCAAAAGTTATCAACAATAAAATGAAAGCAAATCCTAGGACAGCTAATTTATGATTCAATGAAAATCTCAAAATCGGTCTGTAGAAATATTGGATCAATCGAATCAAAAACGGTTCTTTTTCTTCGATCTTTTTTGGTAACCAAAAGCTTGCCATGACCGGCATAAAGGTCATGGAGAGAATCATAGAACCCAATAAAGCAAATATAACCGTCAGTGCCATTGGCCGAAACAGTTTGCCCATTTCGCCCCCCAGAGTCAAAATAGGCAAGTATACAATCATAATAATCAATTCGCCAAAAAGAGTTGGCTTTCGTACTTCAATCGCGGCATCGCGTATGATCGATAAATGTTCTGGTAAATCAGCGAATTCATTATCATTATAAGAATTCGCTTGCGTTCGAGTGCTTGTATTCTCTCCAGAATTTTCGTGCCCTTCGGTTGCAGGGGAGACGGTTGCAGGGGAGTTTGTATGCCCTAATCGGCGAACACAATTCTCAATCATCACCACGGAACTATCGACAATCAAACCAAAATCGATCGCTCCTAAACTCAATAAACT
>JAKBAI010000373.1 GCA_021809185.1 Planctomycetota bacterium | reverse complement strand
TTACCCCAACTTTATTACCCCAACTTTATTACCCCAACTTTATTACCCCAACTTTATTACCCCAACTTTATTACCCCAACTTTATTACCCCAACTTTATTACCCCAACGCTGACCATTTTCGTATTTGGGTTATTTTATTTGCGATGCCTATCTTATCTGGTTTAAGCTATCGGAGGGACTTGAACCCACAACCTGCGGTTTACAAAACCGCTGCTCTGCCAGTTGAGCTACGATAGCAATGTTTTCTGATGCTTCAATAAAGTAAAACCCGAAAAATATCTTTTTTCCCAGTTTTGTCTTTAATTGCCTCTTATTTCCCTATTATTTCTCTGTTATCTCCCTCTTACTTTCCCTCTTCTCTCACTAATCATCCTGCTAATTCGAAATTTCTGTTTCCGATCTTCACTTTCGTCTTTAATTCTCGCTCTCACCCCTTCCCGTAACACTTTTGGGGTTTCAGATCGATAACCCCCTAGGGTGAGCAAAAATAATCTACTCGTAGAGACAAAATCAAACCGGTAACTAAATCCATTAACTTTAAACAGTCAATAAGTCCAGCACCATTTCGATTTTTCGTAAGGAAATCATTATATAAAATGAGGCTAAAAAGAAAAGGCGGTTCATTAAATTGACTCAAAAAACTAAATTCCCGAACCTGAAATGAGATTAAGATTCAATTTGCACAAAGGATTGAATCAACGATCGAAATTTCATTATAAGTGGTTCAGATTCATTTTGTTAGTTGTTTTATGAATTTTAGTTCGATATTGATCGTTTGGACGAGTAATTAAATCGTATCGACCACGAAGATCGAATTTGATTCCATTTTCTGGAGAATTTTGATGATCAAAACTTTATCAATTCGAATTTTTACTAAAATTTGGGAAAAAGAGGATTTTTTTAATCACCTTATCCGCTAAATACATATCTTATTAATTGTAAGATAAGGCAGTATATTTAACAGCTAACCGAATTCTATTCAATATTCTAATAAGATTGGTTTCTCCGGTCTCGAAAATCACGAAATCCTCTAAGGATTTTTGGAAATTTTCCTTGACCTTTGATCAATCATCGAAGAAGATATTAATAGGGATTTGATTGGTCATCGGGACCATCACTCCATAAATCAATTATTCTCATAATGGGTTTAAGATGAGAGGAGGTGCTGCACGAAAAAAGTGATGAAACAAAAATCAACTTTAAAATGGGTTGTTATCCAAACAATACATTTTGAAGAATGGCTTCATCAAGTCCTAACTTCTATAAATGTTTGGACAATGAATTTTGCACCCCCTTACTTAAGAAACGTTATTATCTCATAACCCATCGATTGTGTGAGAGTAACTTGAATCATCATTGCGAACTGAGTAAAGGAGGTCACTTGAGAACTCTTGCTACTATCCCATCGGCTTTTAACTCATCAATTACTTCTGGGACTACTTCGTATCCAGAAGAATCCAGTAATATTTCCACGGAACTCCCTATAGTTCAGTCTTCCAATCTTCCAAAAGCGATCGAGCGGGCGAGTTTATGTGCTCGAATAGCTCGCGATCATAAGGCCAAAGATATTCGTGTCCTCGATTTGAGAAAATTGACTCCGCTTTACGATTTCTTTGTTATCGCTTCAGGAACCTCCCGTCGGCAAATTCACACAATTGCTGAGGAAATAGACTCAATTCTATCTAGCCTGGGGGATCTAAGAATCGGAATCGAAGGATACGAAGTCGGTAAATGGGTGGTGCAGGATTATTCGGATGTTCTAATTCACCTTTTCGATCCCATTACGCGAGATTATTATAATCTTGAAGAACTTTGGGCTGATGCATCGTTGATCGATTGGGAAAGAGAATAAAATTGATAGAATTCAGCTCATATTCAATCTGATTTTATTCTGAATAAAATGCCCAATTATTGTTCTTTCAGAATAAACTTCATTTGATGTTAATTGGAAGATTGTCTGGATCTATAAGTTCGTTTTCTTCTATTTACTTATGTCTTCCCAACTGGTTAAATAGATTTGAATAAACTTGAAAGAAACTTATTTGTTTCAATTGAAAGGAATCTTCTTATGAAACAGCTTAGTTGTTCTTATATTGTCTTTTCCCTCGTCATTCTATCGATGATTTTAACTTCGATTCTGAACCTATCAGCCCAGAACACCTCAAAAGATGTAGAAATATCAAAATCAACATACCCACAACTCATTGAAAAAATTCAAGCAAATAAAGGAAAAGTTATTCTTGTCGACTTTTGGGGGGAATTTTGTCTCCCATGCAAGAAAAAATTCCCCCAATTTGTCCAGCTTGGAAAAAGATACCTTTCAAGGGGCTTGAAAACGATTTCTGTAAGTCTGGATGATACTCAAGACAACGAAGCGTTAAGTCGAGTTAAAGATTTCCTCCAATCTCAGAATGGTACTGGCGAGAACTTAATTCTTCAAGAAAAAGTAGAATTTTGGCAAAAAAAATTAAAAACGGTGGGGCCACCTGCCATCTATTTATTCAATCAGAATGGTCGATTAATCAATCGCTGGGTAGGCGAAGAAATCGATTTCTTTCGGATCGAACGAAGAATTCAAGACCTTTTGTCGCAGTAAGGCTTTTGGGATATAATATTGTTATAATGAAGGTATAAAATATGTAGAATAAGATAGTGGAAAATACAAAAAGGATCGATTTCCATGAATCAACAACCTATAATAAGTCCAGATACGACAAGAAAAAATCGGATACCCCCTTTCCAAATCGAAACAAGGAAATGGCCGATTCTACATGTTGGACAAGTGCCAGAATACTCCTTGGATCACTGGGATTTTCGAATTCTCCCTTCCCCGCAAATCATAGGCACTAAAAAATGGAATTGGAGCGAATTCTGCGAGCTACCGCGGATCAGGGTATTTGCCGATATGCACTGTGTAACCCGGTGGAGCAAATTAGATAATCTTTGGGAAGGCGTAAGCACGAAAGAACTACTGAATCATATTCAATTAACGGACAAAGCCCGCTATGTCATGATCCATTGCGAATTCGGATTCTCAACAAATTTACCCGTCAAATACTTCTTCGATGAAGATTGCTTATTGGCGATGAAACATAACGAAGAGACGCTAAGTCCCGATCATGGCTTCCCTTTACGATTAGTCATCCCAAAATTATATGCGTGGAAAAGTGCTAAATGGGTGCGTGCAATTGAATTTATGGAAGAGGATCGACCCGGTTTTTGGGAGAATTGGCATAATGGGGGCTACCACATGCTTGGCGATCCTTGGGTCGTCAACGATCAACATCCTCACGGTCAACGTTTCCGTGAAGAGTAATATTTTATTTATAATAGGATGATCCAGTTTTGTGGATCATCCTAAATCTGAAAATGGGTTATCGAGAATTAGAGAAGAAAATAAAGCAAAATAGAGAACGTAAATC
>JAKBAI010000372.1 GCA_021809185.1 Planctomycetota bacterium | reverse complement strand
CAACCCCGGAGCGCGCGTCCGGGATCGCCTACGACAAGGAGAATCCCAACTGCGGCGTCTGCGACGGACGGACGCGATTTGTAGTGGCAAAGAGCGGTAGGTTCTGGGCCTGCCGGCCGTGCGGATCCGGATCGGCTATGCGACGAGCTTCGTCGATTCTTTCGGCCCTTGCAGCTCGCATGCCTTCGATTGGCCATAAAAAGGTTGATGGAAAATTGATCGATATCCCTTTGGATCAGATCGAAATCGGTGATGAAATTGTGGTTCTCCCCCACGAAACTTGTCCGATCGATGGGATCGTTATAGATGGTTATAGTCAAATGGACGAATCGTATCTAAGCGGAGAACCTTATCAAATTGCTAAAGCACCTGGTACTCGTGTCATATCTGGAGCCATGAATGGTGACGCTGTCTTAACAATCCAAGCGGAGCGGCAAGCGAAAGATTCCCGTTATGCTAAAATCGTGGCAGTTATCGAGGAATCCGAACAGAAAAAACCAAGAATGCGCAGGATCGGCGATCGGCTTGGTGCCTGGTATACCCCGTTCGCCTTAATTATTGCTTTATTATCTTGGTGGCTTTCCGCCGATTCTCACCGGTTCCTCGCGGTCTTGGTTGTAGCGACCCCCTGCCCTTTACTCATCGCAATTCCGGTGGCTTTGATCGGAGCGATTTCCTTAGCGGGAAAACGTGGCATCATTATTCGCGATGCAGGAATCCTAGAACGAGTCGATCGCTGCAAAATAGCGATTTTTGATAAAACGGGTACTCTGACCTATGGTGAACCTAATCTTACAGAAATTCAACGCTTTTCCGATCTTTCCGAATTAGATATTTTGCAACTTATCGCGAGTCTGGAACGATATTCTAAACATCCGTTAGCGGCAGCTATCCGCTCTGCCGCAGAGAAGCGACATCTCCGTTTACTTGAGGCTACAGATATAAAGGAAGAACCTGGAAAAGGATTAATTGGGAAGATCCACGGAAAAGAGATCACGGTTACTAGTCGAAAAAAACTCGAAAAAATCGCTCCAGAGATTCAAGAAAAATTACCTTCTTCCAACGGCTTGGAGTGTTTAATGCTTGTGGACGGTAAGCTTGCAGCTCGATTCGAGTTTCATGACAGGCCTAGACTCGATGGTAAATCTTTTCTCGATCATCTTCCCAAGCAACATTCATTTGCTAGAGTACTTCTCGTTTCGGGAGATCGGCAGGAAGAAGTTGAACGACTGGCCAAAGAATTCGGAATATCAGAAGTTTACGGTGAACAGTCTCCAGAAAAAAAACTTGAATTGGTCAAGCAATTAATGAAAACAGACAAAGTTTTCTTTCTAGGAGATGGTATCAACGATGCCCCCGCTTTGATTCAAGCTACCGTTGGAGTAGCACTTGGACAACATCACGATGTTACTTCCGAAGCAGCAGGAGCTGTTATCTTAGAATCTAATCTGAAAAAAGTAGATGAACTGATTCATATTTCACAACATCTACGAAAAATCGTTTTACAATCAGCAGTAGGTGGAATCTTATTAAGCATTGTTGCTATGGCCTTTGCTTTTTTTGGTTATCTCCCTCCCGTAGCAGGAGCAATCTTACAAGAAGCTATCGATATAATTGTGGTTCTCAATGCCCTACGAGCTGCATTTTCTCCAAGTATCATCACCGATTATTAAGGGATTTTCCCTAAGAATCCAAAATAGGTGATTTCGTTTATTTCTTGAATAAAAAAAATTCCTTGAAAAAAGATTTTTAGATTTTGCTATGTTCGAGAATACCGAGAATTTATGGATAAGGTAAGAACAGACAAGAATGCCTGTTCTAGAATGATTTGATTTATCGGAGAATAAAATTCGGAGAGTAAAATATAGGCTTTTGTTTCCCTTCAAAGTGAAAACTAGCTAGCGATCCTAAAAACATCCCTTAAATCCAACGATTCAAATTAATGGAGCTTGATTTAGACATCATTGATTGTCGACTGGTGTACCAGGTTTACGAAAAAATGGCTGGGTAACTGATTTCGTGAGCTGTGTTGCTTTCTTTTTGATCGAGCGAAGGATGTTCGGCGGTGGGCCAAAATAGCCTCGCGTGATCTGCCACCAAGCGTTACGAATTCGACTCACTCTTGGCAATGCAAGAGTAATATCTTTAGGTGAGAATCGTTTTTCGTCAAAGCGGGGACTCTGTCGCCATAGTCCGTGGAGGGTCTTTAACATTCTCTCTCCCACAACTTGAACAGAAAAGGATTCCGCTATATCATGAGCGGCACGCAGACCGATTTGTTTTGCTTGTTCTCGGTTTGTTACTACTTCTCGCATTAGCTCGATAGCATGTTCCTCATCGGGATCGGCCCACCACTGCCCTTTGGCATAAGGTCCATAAGAATCTTGAAGTTGAACCATTTTATAGTTGACCGGATAACTATTCGCCGAATTCATAAAATCGGTATTCGAAGAATAGTTGGTTGCGATAACCGCTTTGCCGTAAGCCATGGCTTCCGCCAAATTTAGACCAAAGCCCTCCGCCCGATGAAGCGATATAAAAGCGTCTATCTGATTCATCAATCCGTACATTTCTTGCCGGGTAAAGAGAGAATCGATGATCTGAATGTTCTCCGCTCCGGCAATCGTATTAA
The DNA here is from genome assembly GCA_021809185.1 of Planctomycetota bacterium. GTDB lineage: Bacteria > Planctomycetota > Planctomycetia > Gemmatales > Gemmataceae > JAKBAI01. The sequence goes on along the minus strand of JAKBAI010000372.1, from coordinate 797 downwards.
GCATTTCTTGATATTCTCTAGGAGTATCTTTTTGATGAACCACTTTGAGAATCAATTGAACATCCGATCGATTCTGAAATGCTTTTTTAAAGGCACGGATCAACATTAATGGATTTTTTCGTTCCAGAAAACTATGAAAATCGAAAGTGAAAAGAAACAAAAAAGCATTTTCCCTTAACTGATAATAACGGCGATTGAATTCGGAAGGAAGTGATTTCGGTACCTCGATCGCATAAGGCATCCAGCGAACAGGGATAGGGGAAACGCTCGCGATAGCAGCTTGGGTAAATCGTGATGGCGCCCATATTTCGTCAAAGAACATAAAAGCATGTTCCCATTCAGGCGGGAACTCTGGCAACTCCCAATTCCAGACACCAATATTATAACGATTGAGAAAATAACTCATGCCATGAACATGGTAATAATCGGCAACCGCATTAGCATTGAACGACATGAGATTGATTGGATACGGATTAACAGACTGGAAATGATCGTCCTGGCAATCTTGATTCGCGGAACCCACATCGACATGATTATTAAGTACTAGGGGTACACCGCGCGCTTCCAGAACCTTTTTTAACAGTCGGACACTTTCGCCAACCCCTTTTTCCGATTCAAAAAATCCGGCCAAATTGACCCCAAACTCTTTGTCTCCTGGTCGGCCTGTAGGGCGCATGGTCATGGCACTAACCGGCCACAATGCCGTATCGATCTGATGATGTCTCAACCAGATATCCCAGACCCCCCGGTGCAGCTCGTTTAAGTTCGGCACGATCGTCTGTTTCAAAACAGGATTA
>JAKBAI010000371.1 GCA_021809185.1 Planctomycetota bacterium | reverse complement strand
GATCTTTGCGGCAGCATCGACCAATAGCGACTGAACCGTAACATCTGGGTAATCCTTGGCAACCTCTTTGCAAACACTATCCCAAAAAACCATCCCAAAAGCCATGGCATTCGATTTGGTAATGGAGGTTAGTTGTTTTTTGCGTTTGCGTGCGGCTTCGAAAGCCGCACGGAATATTCGTTCACAGCCATGACGGGTAAATACACCGGTCTGAATCGCAACTTCATTCGGGCTACCTTCATATATTCTGCCACCGACGGGAGCGTATTCCCCTTCTGTATTTTCGCGGTATACCAGAAAATCGATCTCTCCCGGTTTTTTATTCTTTAAAGGGCAATCAACCCCTTCAAAAAGATAGGCAGGACGCAAATTCACATATAGATCGAATTTTCGTCGTAAAGGTAATAATAGCCCATGCACGGTAACGGTATCTGGCACCTGTGGAGAACCAATCGCCCCCATTAATATTGCATCATGTTTTCGTAGTTGATCCCACCCATCTGCAGGAACAATAAATCCGTGCTGTAAATAATAAGCAGAAGACCAAGGGAGATGATTCCATTCCAGAATCGAACCATTTTTGGCTGCGGCTGCTTCACTAATCCGTACGGCCTCACGAGTTACTTCGGGACCAATTCCATCACCAGCTATCACTGCAATTCGATGTTTACTCATCTTTCATTTCTTTCTTGGAGAGATTATTTAATAACAATACTTTAAAGCAGACTGTATTCCTTGTTTATTCTTTTGTGTTTCGCCTTGATTATTTCATCCTGATTTTGTTCACCGTTCCGATTTCAAGAGCCGTGATTTTCTTATTACTCCGTTTACGAATTGTAACCTCTAACTAATGATTCGTTGGTAATTCTTCTGAGTAAGTTCGCTTAGCTCTCGATTCCAATCTGAATCTCTTTTCTTCCTTTTTGACTTCAATTCCTAGCTTGCCACCAATTGGCTTTAAATTCCTCGAAAAGCTTTGCCCCAATGAAATCTCAGCCACTCTCGTTATTTTATGGATTCTAGAAATCGCTATCCTTTAAAATCACTTTAGAGATTCTCTAAAAAATTATTCTATGAATCAACACGATATTTTTCTAATCTTTTCCTACCTTTCGTTACGTAATTTATCTATTTTGAAATAAATCAAGTTCAAAAATACTGGCAACTTTTCTATTGTGGGGAAAGATAGCAGAATTTGATGATTTTGCGAACTATCATCATTTTTTTAATTCTCCATGCCGATAAAAGTAAAAATGATTTTAAGCGAAAAATTCAATCTAGCTGAATTCCCAGGCATGAACCTCGTTACTGAGTAGAGCCAAACAACGGAGTACTTGGTTTAGAATAGTTAAGGGGACAAATGAGTAGATTAGGACTATTACTATTAATTAATTCAGTAGTAGTCTATTGAATTGTCCTGCAGATGTCCTACAAGGAAAAATCAAAACACAGTTGAAGATTTTGCAGAGAGCCATCCAACTCTCAGCTATTAACCAAGAAAACGATACATAGAAAACGATACATAGAAAACGATACATAGAGGCCGATGATGAAAGTACTAGAAAATAATATGACTAGATCAGAAATCAAAAGCAAGCCGTTGCAATCCAAGCTGAAGCACTACGTATCGTATATGCTCGGAATTGCGGGGCTGGCGCTTCTCGGAGGCTGTGGAACGGGTCATAGTTTTACTCATGATGTCGACCCACTACTAGGTAGTTTTAATCGACCTATAACTCCAACCCCGCCACCAACAGGGCCTGATATCGGGAACGTTTATCAGGGAGGACCGGGCGTATACGGTCCTCCAGCAATCGGAGCAGGAATGACAGCTCCTGTTCCAGGCGCGATGGGTGGGGCGATGGTTCCTAGCGGTGTTTTGAACATGCCTCAAAATGTTTCCTCAAACTCCGGCATTGCGAACTGGAAAAATATTTTCAATGCTCCTTCTCCGCGTGAGGCTTTAAACCGTGCTACCGTTCAAAATAACTCATCGGTCAATTCGGGAACCCCTCAACGCATGGGCGCTGGTATTCCGCTGAACAATCGGTTTGAACAACCAGCTCCACCCCCTCAAACTCCAGGGTGGATGGCACCGCAAAAATCTGGCGAAGTAGTTTTCAACAGCCCGACAAACTTTTCACCTGTGTCCGGGGCATCTCGAGTTGGTTCTACTGTACCAACAATTAGTCAACAGACAGGATTGATTCGCACCACAACACAGATTCAGAGCGCAAAAGAGGGGATCACTCTAATCACAACCCGCGGCGGACAGGACTGTAAACTGGTCCCGGGCAACAATGGCGATTGGGTATTTTCTTGTCGAATCCAAGATCCCGTTCAAGGAGTCAAAACGGTTTCCGCCCAATCTCCGTCGCAGCTCGAAGCTGTTCGGACGGTTCTAGCTCGAGTCCAAGAAATGCAGTAAGTTGGCCATTTCAAATAATCTTAATTGACGAAGAGGAACATTCTTTATCGAGAATTGTTCCTCTTTTTATAACTAGAATCTCGATCTATCCCCACTAAAAAATATTGTCGTAAAGAATCGCGAAAGCAATAAAATTTTAGCTACAGTATACTCATAAAAATGCAACAATTTCTGATAGATCCTTTGAAAGATTTGCTCTATTATCTCTGTGATATTTTTAAACAAACTCAAGAGCACTTATAAGGCAATAGATTCTGTTAACTAGTGAAAAATGATTTCTTTCAGTATCAACAGATTATGTCGTTCGCTCAGCTTAATGTCGAACAATACTTCAGCTCTCCTCTAAACTTTTAATCGAAATTTTTTTCAAACTTCAAAGTGGCATAACGATCGGAGTAAGACTCGCCATCCTCTGTGATCAATGACTGATACGATGAACATTATTTACCTCGTGGAATTCGGACATCTTTTTTTACGTCGATTATTTTGAATAATCTCTCTTTTATCCCTATCCAGATTGGTTAAACTCTCTATTCTAGATTTGTTTAGAATAATCTAATTCTTAATTTTTTACTCGGAGTCTTCAGAGATGATTGGACAACCCCCTTCTCGCGATTTGGATGGTCCTTGGAAATGGGTCGCTTCTACCTATCCTAAAGAGTTTCTCAAACTCTATTATCCTTCGATCTTTGAGAGAATTAATTGGCTTGAAGGGATCAATCAGGTCAGTTCTGAGTTATTTATCCCGTGGGGAAACAATCAGCAAAAAAAAGTGATTGCTGATCTGATTTGGGAAGCTAGGTTAATATCGGATGATTCGTTTAACAACATGTTTACGGATACGGTCATCAACCCCGAATTCTATTCTTCCCCAATAGCGAAAGTTCCAGAAAAAACGTTCCAATATGCGATTGGTGCTGTTATTAAATTTCAAAAGTTACCCCTTTCTTTAACATTCGCTGCGGATAGCGATCCCAACTGGCGTCCGCAAATCATATTTCCA
>JAKBAI010000370.1 GCA_021809185.1 Planctomycetota bacterium | reverse complement strand
AGGAAACATTGTGCTTGACCCCATGTGTGGCTCAGGAACAATTCTGGCAGAAGTTATCGAACTGAATAAACAGCGAAAATCTGGTCGTGTCTATACCTGGGGAGGGGATTCTGATCTGAGTTGTTTACGCGCTTCACAAAACAATCTTCGACAGGTTGGTCCCACTCTTTTGGCTCAATGGGATGCCACCCAGTTGCCGATTCCTACTCAAAGTATCGATCGAATTATTTGCAATTTGCCCTTTGGTAAACAAGTTAGTTCCCCAGAATTGATACCGAGTTTATATCATAAATGTATCCAGGAATGGAATCGTATACTTCACCCAGGAGGTCGAGCTGTTTTGCTAGTGAGTGAAACAGAAACTCTAAGACAAGCTTGCCGAAAAGTGAATTGGCAACCTTTGCGTGAGCTTACTGTAGAGATTCTTGGGCAAAAAGCTACCATCACTTGTTGGAATAAACCGTGAGATTAAAACCCGATCCTAAATCGGTTTCTATAGAATAGTTTGGTCTCCGATTTGGAAACCTCGAGTGATGATTGATTGGATTAACTCAAAAATATTTAGTAAAATCGGAATTTCTAGTTATAAAAAATTATTTTTCAGAGATAGTTTATGCCACGATATTTATGTCCCGAATGTAAAGCGATTCTGGAAAGAACCACTGCGGTCGATCCAAATAAAAAGATCAAATGTCCGAAATGCCAAACAATTTTCGGTGCGAAACCGATGCCAGAAAAAAGCGCATCCGCGAATAAAAAGAACCCTGCTTCCTCAGCGAAGGTTCCTGAAACGGCTCATTCTTCTAAACCTTCTGCAAGTCAACCGAGTAGCCCCGTCAAAAAACCATACGATGACGATGAAGAGGATAGCAGTGGGTATATGGTCGCCCCTGAGAGTAACTCTCCCGCACATTCGGTTAACTTTGGAGACATCCGCGATAAATACCCTAAAAGTAAGCGCGGACCCGCAATGGCCAAAACAGTTCGAGCTGCTAACTTTTTAACCGGATCGGGAATTTTAACCTGTTTACTCGCTGCCTTTTCACTGGTCCTTGGCATGTGGCCCTTTATTTTTAGGGATGCCGATAAAGAAATAACTCAAGCGGTTAAAACGCGATGTACAATCTACTTTGTCAGTGGTAGTGTCGGTTTTATCTTAGGAAGTCTTATCTGTATTGGGGCCTCAAAATTACATACATTGGAATCAAAACCTTGGGCCTATGTTGGAACTATTTTAAATATTCTCGTTGGGATCAGTGCACTTTCCAGCGCAGGAATGCAAAACTTCGGCGATAAGGTTTTAGTCCATTCAACAGTTTCGTATTTTTATTTTCTGTATGGTTCTATGACTTTTATCGGAACTACCCTTTCACTTCTCTGCCTAAAAGATGAAGAAGTGCTTGCTGGATTCGAAGAGACACTAGATATCAATGATCCGAAGCGGAAAAAAGAACGAGAACGTTTAGCCGCATTAGCTGCGGAAGAAGAAGACGATGAAGACGATGAAGATTAATTTCTTTACACAAACAATTAGAGAACTACTAAAATCATGAACAAAATTTTTTCCCCAGAACAATTGATACTGCCACTGCATGCCCGAATAAAACCTCCTATATTGATTATTTTAGGATCGCCAAGATTGGTTGCTCAGATCGCTGGATCTTTGAATAGTCCCGTGAGTGTGTTTCAGCTCGATTTGTTTCAGAGTGAACAGATCAAAAACTCGTTGAATGCTCTGGGAAGAACGGAAGATAAAATCATTTGCCAATCTGATCTATGGGATTTGAGTCCACAATATCAAACGATCCTTTTCCCGATTGCAGCTCACGGGGAACGTGAACTAAAAATCGATATGCTGGAGCAAGCCTTCCACTTACTTCCAAAAGACGGATTGCTTGTCTCTATATCTGAATATGAAAGCGATGAGCTATTGCCAAAATGGCATAAAAATTTATTCGGAAAATTTAGTAGTTTACCTGATCACCGCAATGGATCTGTCTATTGGAGTTACAAACAGAAAGAAAAACCTCGGCGCCGGCATGAATTGACTTTCCACGCGCGCAGTAAATCGGGACAATCGTATTCATTCTGTTCAAGACCGGGGGTCTTTTCCTATGGAGAGCTGGATAATGGAACCAGAGCTTTACTGGATATTGTACAATTAAAACCGGGAGATCGACTTCTCGATCTTGGTTGCGGATTAGGAGCTGCAGGAATTCTTGCTTCGGAACAAATTGGCAAAGATGCCGAAATCGGCTTTGCTGATTCTAATTTACGTGCCTTAGCCCTGACCGAACTGAATGCAAAACAATTCGGCTTATCGAACTATCAACTTTACCCGACCCACGATCTCAAAATTATCCCTCGGCAACGATTCGATGTTATTCTAGCCAATCCTCCTTATTATGCCAATTCATCCATCGCTCAAAAATTCATGTTGACCGCCATTGACCTGCTCTCCCCTAAGGGAGCTTTTTATCTTGTCACAAAACAAATTAACACACTAGCACCAATGATCGGTGAACTTTTCTCTTATTGCGATATTTTTCAATCCAGAGGCTATCATATTATCCGCGGTAGTTGCCAGGAATTGCTCCCCGAACATTACTCCTCCGATCCTAAATTTCATCCCATTTCGTTGTAAGAGATTTTGCCTTATCACTTCCTTCGAAGCCCTAGTTTTCTTAGCCTTAGCGCACTTAGCCCTGGCTCCTCAATCGTTTCATCACTCGGAGAAAGAATCGAGAATTCCTTCTCCAAAGCCTTCCGGTGTATCATTTTTGGAATAATCTTGAACCTGAAGAATTTTTTCAGTCAATTCATCGACAACAGTCTCCCCCTCGACAACATCTGCTGCATGCGCTTTTTTGAGAACCTGCGACGTATTGGTAGAATCGATAACACTACAAGACTCTGTCAGTTGGCGGGCGAGCTGAAGCAAGTCGTCTTTCCATGCTTCGGCACTCACATCGGGGGGAGTCAATTGCATGAATTCTTCAAGCAATAATATTAGTCTCAAGAGATGTCGAAAGAAGATCCCTTCCTGTTTAATAAGATCGCGCTGTTTCATAAACAGATTGAAATTCCCATGAAACTCATTGAGAAGTAAACCAGCAACCCAAACCGGATTGATAATAAGATCATCTATCCCAGGATGATCGATTTGAAAATACATTAGTAGTTTTTCCGCAAAGAATGGCTGTTTTTCTTCTTCAATCTCCTCCTCTTCCTCTAAATCTTCCATTTCCTCAAAATCTTCCAAATTAGTAATTAGGGAACTATCTCCAGGAATACCATTGACTGACTTTAGGAGATCTTGCCGCTTTTCCTCAGCAGATTTTTTTCGAACGGCAACTAAGCCTCGCTGTTCTAGTTCCAGTTGAATCCGATTGAGTTCTAATGGACCAGGGGGAACGCCGATCGGTCGAACATATTTGAGAA
>JAKBAI010000003.1 GCA_021809185.1 Planctomycetota bacterium | reverse complement strand
AAAATGCTTAAGATAAAACAAAAAAACCTTCTATCTCCGAAGCGGTTTAGAAGGTTTTCACTGGATGAATTTCCGAATTTTCGATCAAAAGTAACTATTTGCTTAAATAACTTTTAACATCTTCTTCGCGAATATATCGGCTTGGTTTCTTCAGTTTAGCGGACAACCAACTCATTATGGTTGGGGTGTAAGGAAATTTCCCTTTTGTCAAAAACTCTTTTAACTTGGCATCACGTCTTGCTCGCTCTTTTCGTTTCAGTTGACCATTTTCCGGACGGGAAATTTGTTGATCCGCGAGCTGTTCAGCCCATCTTGTTCCTCGTGACATTACTCACTCCTGTTCATTTATTCTAATATTTACCACTCGAAAATCAAATTAAACATATCTTCATTATTTACTAAAAATCAAGAGTTCTTTCTATGAAATTCAATAGAAAAGGACAATAGGGGGAATAATAGTTCATCAAATTAAATCAAAGAGAGGTAAATTTTGCTTAGCAAATAACTCTTTGCGAGCAAAAATTCGATTTAGATAACATAATCGTCTACAAAAATCCGTGCTTTCTTGGGTAGGATATAGACTACTTCCCCGATCTGCAATTTCAAAACTTGAAAGCGTTCCGGACTGAGATCGACATTTACTAATAGTCCAAACTGTTCAGCGACCAGACGAATTTTGACTACCGATCCTGCGGTATTGATATGCATTATTTTGGCAGGTAGTGACTCGGCAGGAGAGGCTTGCCGTTCAATATCCAGTTCGTGGGGGCGAACGTAAACATGACCAGCATCTTCTTGAGATTTCCCATTGTTTGATTTATTTCCCAACCACAGATTTTGGACAGATCCAGCAGAAGGGGTTTGCTTGACCGGCATTTCCATTTGACCCAGGAGTGCTCGCCCATTGTGAAGTCGAACCGGAATTTTGTTGACATTGCCAAGAAAATCCATCACAAATTCACTGGCAGGATGCTCAAAGACATCGGCAGGGCGTCCAAATTGTTCGACGCGACCATCACGCATGATGACGATCCAATCTGAAACTTCAAAAGCTTCGTCTTGATCATGAGTTACAAATAAACTTGTCACATGGAATTCATCATGAAATTTTCGGAGCCATTGACGAAGTTCCGCACGAATTTTAGCATCCAAAGCACCAAAAGGCTCATCCAAAAGCATCACTCTGGGCTGTGGTGCCAAAGAACGAATTAGAGCGATTCGCTGTTTTTGGCCACCCGATAGTTGAGTTGGATAGCGATGTGCCAATTCATCTAAGCGAACCAATTTTAAAAGTTCAGAAACACGTTCGCGAATGCGCGGTTCTGGCCACCGGCGAACACGAAGACCAAATGCCACGTTCTCAAAAACCGTCATGTGTTTAAAAAGGGCATAATGTTGAAAAACAAAGCCAATGTTCCGTTCTCGAGCAGAAGATTGAGTTATGTCATCATCAGAATAATGAACCGACCCAGAATCGGGAGAGTCCAAACCAGCGATAATTCTTAAAAGCGTCGTCTTGCCTGATCCAGAAGGACCAAGTAAAGCAACCAGAGAACCAGTGGGAGCTTCCACGGTTACATTATGTAATACTTTTTTCTGGCCAAACGATTTACAGATATTCTTTGCCGCTATACTCATCGTAATTGAAATTTTCTTTATCAGCTCGCAAACAGTATTGTGTTTCTATCATTCGCTCTGGGAATGGGAACCCGTATGACCCTGACTAACCGATTTCATAGTAGAGCGAACCTGTTTTTCTACCATTACTTTAAGAATTAACGAAACAATGGCCAAAAAAGTTAGCACGGAGGCAAGTGCGAAAGCCGATCGCGACTGAAACCCCTGAAAAAATTGTTCAATTTGCAAAGGCATGGTATTGGTCTCCTGAGCGATATGTCCTGAAACCACGTAAACCGCACCAAATTCCCCCATGGCCCGAGCATTGCACAAAATTATCCCATATAAAAGCCCCCACTTGATGTTGGGAAGCGTAATCTGGCGAAAAATCTGCCATGGGGAGGCCCCCAAACTAACAGCAGCAAATTCTTCCTCTGGGCCAATCGCTTCCAAGACAGGAATCAACTCACGTACTACAAACGGTAATGTGGTAAAAGTGGTAGCAATTACCAGTGCTGGAAACTCAAACAGAATTTGCCAACCTTGCTGGCGAAGCCAAGGGCCAAAAAACCCTGTCGCCCCAAACAATAAAACAAACATCAAACCGGCAACAACCGGAGATACCGCAAATGGAATATCGATCAGAACGGATAGAATACCACGACCAGTGAATCGAAATCGAGACAATAACCAAGCAGCGATTACCCCAAATATCGTATTCAACAGCACCGAACAAGGGGCCACCAGCAGAGTAAGCCGAATGGCAGACCCTGCGTCCGCATCGTCAAACAGGGTCTCAAAGTACGCTATGACACCATCGTTCAGAGCTTCTTTGTATACCGAAATCAGAGGAACAATCACCAATATCGTCAAAAGAACTATTGCTGATCCCGTAAGTAGGCATCGAACCCAGAATGGATCGTTCTGAGTCTTTTTTTGTCCAAACTGAGTTGAGAAATTGGGATTCATGCTGATTTGCTGATCTTGTTATACCGGTTTAATAATGAAGTAAAGCGAACTTGCCATTTTTTACCCAACAACGAACATAAGATTATCTATCCGAAAAATCTTTGATCGTTCCAAATGTCGCTGTACGAACAATCGCTTCAATCGAAATTTTATCATTTCGATTTTCTCATTCTTTCTGCTGCCATTATTCTACCTTTAATTTTTAGGGATTAATTTCATTTACTCCCGTTCTTTTCATTGTCCGTTCATGGACCAACTAAGCTTATGTAGTTATTATCATAAGAATAGTTAAACCAAGATCAATTCTGATTCTGAGGAACCATCCATCCGATTAGAGGATTACCAAACATTTAAGAGATAAGATGAATGCTATTCATACTCGCAATTTAAAGACATAATTTACGCGAAAAAGGATATTCGAGTGAGAAATCGAACGTAATCACATCGAAAATTTTATGTGCAAATGAATAAATTATTCGAATCTTGGTAAATTTGCAAAAAAATCTAGCATCACTCGTGACTATTTCTGGCAATGAGATATAATATATTGAAGAAAATCGATTATTCTGATCCTTGAAAATGAATACAGAAGGTATTGGAGATCAAGAAAGTATAGGGAAATGGCAAGAAATGATTTTGCTGAAGCTCCTCCCCTACCAGACATTGTTGGAACTAGTCCAGCAATGCAGGAGGTATATCGGCTAACCAAACTGGCGGCTCCAACCAATGCCTCTGTATTATTAATTGGGGAAACAGGAACGGGTAAAGAGGTGATCGCGCGGGCGATTCATAAATTAAGCCGAAGATCGGACGGCCCATATATTCGAGTCAACTGTGGTGCCTTGCACGAAAATTTGCTGGAAAGCGAACTATTCGGTCATGTGAAAGGGGCTTTTACTGGAGCGGTTGATAACAAAGCAGGTCGATTCGAAGCTGCGTTGGGAGGCACCATCTTTCTGGATGAGATTTCCAGCATGTCTCCCAAGTTACAAGTGAAACTATTGCGCGTTCTGCAAGAACGGGAATTTGAACGAGTTGGCGATACCCGCACCATCCGGGTAGATGTTCGAGTCATTGCCGCAACCAATCAAGCATTAGAAGAAGAAATAGAAGCGGGACGATTCCGTGATGACCTTTATTACCGTCTAAATGTCGTGCCGATCCCACTGCCCCCCTTACGTGAACGGCGAGACGATATCCCGGTGCTAGCTCGGTATTTCCTCAAGCGTTATTGCGAGATGAATCATCGCGAAGCTCCAGAAATATCGGAACTATTCGACCAAGCTTTACTCAATTATGATTGGCCTGGGAATGTTCGTGAATTGGAAAACTCGATCGAGAGAATTATCGTTCTCACTCAAGGGAAACAGATCGCCCCCGATCTACTCCGCTTTGGCCGACCGCGTTATTCTCTCCGCTCTGCTAGGAACAATGGCGACGATGTTGATAGCACCATCCAGCACTTGGTTCGCTTGGGAATTCGCTCCCCATTGCCTGATGGCATCAAACTTTATGACTATCTGGTCGGCGGCTTAGAACGGGCTTTAATCAAACAAGTAATGATGATCTGCGATGAAGTCCAGGTCAAAGCAGCGGATAAGCTTGGCATTAATCGAAATACATTGCACAAAAAGATGGAAAGTTACCAGCGTGAGGCAGAGCCTCCTCGTTCGACCGAAAAAGGGGAAGTTGCTTGACTTCGGCTTCTTCTTGATCGAAGTTCTGAACGGCAAAATCAATTGAAACCTTTGGTTTGCTATCCCCCCGCTGTTAACAAACTCGCCCTGCCAATATTTTATTTGCTCTTTTGGAATAGAATTTTTCCAAAATGTAATCCTCCCTCAAACCAATAGCAAGAAAGAAATCTTGGCTAAATGAATCGATATTTTTTGAATAAATATTTTTCATTCATTGCCTTTTTATAATTCGTTATTATCCTCAATTCTTATTTTGACTATTTTGGCATGTACCCTGCTCCGAATCAAAGAATACGAGAATATGACATTTCCCATCCTCATGAATCTGGAACAACACCTGGTGCTAGTCGTTGGCGCGGGACCAGTAGGCATAAGAAGGGTTCACCGACTACTTCGAGCTGGAGCAAAAGTTCGACTACTTGATATCAAGCCCCTTCCTCAAGAGTTGATCAGATTGTTGCAATTAAATCCCGACTACTCGAATCGATTGATTTTCTATCAAAATTCTTATCAAGAATTGTATCTTCAAGGAATTTCCTTGGTTTTAGCCTGTGCTAATCCGGATACAAACAAAAGAATTGCACAAGATGCCCACAAAAAAGGAATTTTTGTCAATCAAATCGATAATCCACAAGAAAGCGACTTTTTGATTCCCGCAACCGTTCAACGTGGCGATTTAATCCTGAGTGTATCGACTCTAGGTGCTTCCCCAACTCTAGCTAAAACAATCGTTCAGAAATTATCTAGCTTTTTTGATGAAGATTTCATTCATTGGCTCCAATTGCTGCGAGAATACCGAGAAAAAATTCTGGACGAAAATCCTAATCGCGATGAAACAACTGCCATTCTAAACCGGTTAAGTGACTGGTATTGGTATGAATTACTCCAGCAAAAAGGGGAAAATGTTGTCCGAGAAAACTGGAATAAACTTATCAAAGGGGATTGGAAATCGTATCATAATCCTGAACCAAGAAATCAAAGTCAAAATCAATCCCAAGATCAATCTTTGAGTGCAGAGATAGTTGGTTCAGATAGTAAAGTAGAATATTGCGGAGAAGACAATAAAGAAGTTGACAAACATAAATGAGAATACATCGAAAATTGATTCAGAGGATAAAAAGAGCTGGAAAGAAGCCAAAAAATCCTGAAATCGTCAACGAAATATAATTGGGGGAAGGAAATCGTTTAAGAATAAACCTATGAATCTTATTCTGATTGAACTTTCTTTGTTCATGAAAACAGAGAATTCTATTGGGATATAATTAAAGAGCGATGATTAATGATCATTCAAAAAATAAATTCAATAACAGTACCGAAAATGCGAAAACAAGGTTAAAAAATAGGATTAGTAAAAAATGGGAGGAGTGAATCATTTTTGTTTTGGACTAAGTTATATCCTGGTTATGATCTTGGAGATAGTTCGGTCCCTTCATAATGGGATATGGATTCGCATCGTCGTGCGTTTTTTTACCCTAGCTGGAATTGGAGCGCATACCATCTTTTTATGGATTCATCAACCCTCCTTAGCCACTTCTTATGGTTCTCTCCTTTTACTAGGATGGGTCTTTGCCATCTTTTACAGTTATGGGCAGCTAAAATCAAAACCCTATCCTTGGAATTTTTTTGTCCTCCCCTTAGTAATATTTTTTGTTTTTGGATCTTACTTATCCTGGCAAGAAATCGAGAAGGATCACGAATCGTGGTTTGCTGGACAACATTTCTGGGGAATGGTCCATGGCGGCTTGATCCTAGCTGCTTCCGTAGGAATTACCTTAGGTACTCTGGCGAGCATCATGTACCTTTTACAAGATTACCGATTGCGTCAAAAAAGAAATCCGATCAGCGGTTTAAAACTGCTCAGCTTAGAACGATTAGAAACCATCAATCGCCGGGCAATCAGTTCCGCTTTTATATTTCTGACGATAGGATTACTATTAGGCATCATGCTGATCCGTTTTAGTAGTGCCGATGTGCTGGGTACCGAGTGGAAAATACTCGGAACGATCGGCTTATGGTTACTGGCATTACTTCTGTTGTATTTACATTCTGGGGATCACCTCCCCGCCTCGCGAGTTGCCTATTTAACCCTGCTCGCCTTCTCGCTCTTATTAGCGACCCTAGTTGCTTCGCACCCATATCTTCAAGGGGGAACAACCCCATGAATCTATCTATTATCGGTTGTAGCTTTCAAACAGCAGATGTGGCGCTACGAGAAAAAATCGCTTTCAACGAAAATAGAATTCGCCAGTCGATCATCGAACTGGGAGCTCGATTTGGTTGCGAGATCGTTGTCCTCAGTACCTGCAATCGTGTCGAATTGATCATAGCCAAGGCACCGACTTCCGAAGATCCCAACCCTTTTTTACCAGACAAAGAATTAATTGCGGAATTTTTATGCGAGAACCTATGCGATAACCTTAAGGTCCAGCCTCAAGAACTGATTCCCCATCTATATGAACACCAGCAGCAAGCGGCGATTCATTATTTATTCCGAGTTACTTCCAGTCTGGAAAGCATGATTTTGGGGGAAGGGCAAATTGCCGGACAGGTAAGAGATGCTTTCGAATTTTCGCAGAAAATCGGGGGTACAGGTCCGCTTTTGAATATTCTGTTTCCCCAAGCCCTGCGTGTCTCCAAACGGGTACGATCAGAAACAGAAATTGCCCTGGGACATGTTTCGGTTTCTAGTGTGGCAGTCGATTTTGTCCGAGAGGTGTTCGATCATTTCCACGACAAAACGGTACTGGTAATCGGGGCAGGGAAAATGGGTCAACTGACACTAAAACATCTCCGCGAACTGAATCTGCAACGAATTCTCGTAACCAACCGGAACCAGGACAAAGCGCAGCAGTTAGCAGCAGAGTGCAATGGCCAGGTTAAATCCTGGGAAGAACTAGACGATGGCATTGCGCAAAGTGATATTATTTTAAGCACGACCGGAGCTACCGAACCGATCATGCAACGGCGACGATTCGATGCCATTCTATCCAAACGGGCACGTGGACCGATCGTTATTCTCGATATAGCGGTGCCAAGAGATTTTGACCCGCGCATTGCCGAATGCCGCAACACCTATCTATTCAATATCGATGATCTCCGCAGAATTAGTGATCAAACCAAAAATCAACGGCGCAAAGCGATTTCCAATGCCAATGGCATCATCGAAGGGGAAGTAAAAAAGCTTCTAGAAGATTGGCAACATCGCCGCCATGCCCCTGTCATTCAAAAATTAACGCAAAACTTTGATCAAAAGCGGAAAGTAGTGCTCGATAATCTGCTGTCCAAACTGAATGGTAAACTTACCGATGCCGACAAAAAATTCATCGAAGGGGCTTTCCGACTATTTCAAAATCAACTATTACACGGCCCGATCGATGCTCTGCGGGAAGAGTCCCGTAACGGCAATGCCGCCAATCTGATCGAAGCTGTCAGAAAATTATTTCATTTATCGGATTAAATTGCGAATCCTAAATTGCGAATCCTAAATTGCGAATCCCAGGACGAATTCAAAAATGAGTTCCTTGACCTCGAACAAAACACCTGAATCCCAGGAAAACCGATCTTCACGTACACAAATATCGCTCGATCTCAATCAACCAATCACGAAATTGATATTTCAGCTCGCGTGGCCTGTTTTATTGCAACAGGTATTGGTTCTGTGCGTCGGCTTGTTCGATCGCTTTTTGGCTGGAAACTACCCCCCCGCGGATGAATCGCTCCATGTCGCATACCAAGCTGCGCAAACCACCGCCAATTATCTAGGCTGGTTTCTTGCCAATGCCAGTGCGGTAGTTACGGTAGGCAGCACCGCTCTGGTTGCGAGATTAGTTGGAGCCAAAGATCGCTTCGAAGCAAATCGGGTTTGCAATCAATCCATCATCCTTGCGATTGCCTTAGGTTTGCTCGGCACCGTTCTGGGACTATCTATTATTGGAGAAGCAGTCCGCTGGATGCAATTGCGTGATAACTCGGCTCAAATCGCTGTAGAATTTCTCCTCCCCATCTTGTTGCTCTTACCTTTACAAATGGTCGAATCTGCCGGGATCGCTTGTCTTATCGGTGCTGGGGATACACGAATCGGTCTAATGGTCCTTGGGGGAGTCGCTGTCATCAATATGCCTTTGGCCTGGATTTTTTTTCAAGGAATTGGAACCTGGTCCGGTTTGGGATTTATCGGAATCGGGCTGGGAACTGCGGTCAGTCATGCTATTGGCGGAATATCTGTACTCATTGTACTGAGCAGAGGTCGAGCGCAATTGAAACTTCAGTGGCAGTTACTAGCTCCAAATGCCCATTTGATCCGTCGAATTCTACGCATTAGTATCCCTGCTGCCATCGATGTTCTTTCGATCTGTTTATGCCAGATGTGGTTCTTGGCGCTAGTCAATCGTCTGGGAGTTATCCCATCCGCAGCTCACGGGATTGCCATTCAATGGGAAGCTCTGGGGTACTTATCTGGGCAGGCTTTTGCCGTAGCGGCGATGACTCTGGTCGGACAAAATCTCGGTGCCGGTCGACCAGATCGAGCTGTCCGGTGTGGCTGGTTTGCCATGCAATTTGGGGCCTTAACGATGAGTTTGATGGGGGTTATCTTTTATACCTTTGCCGAACCGATGTTTCAGCTATTTTGTCCAAGTGACAATCAGCTTGGGGTAATTCAGACCGGTGTCCCTGTCTTGCAGATGGTTGCTTTTTCTATGCCAACACTTGCTTCTATTTTAATTCTCACCGGTGCCCTGCGCGGTGCTGGGGATACTCGCGTTCCGGTGCTTCTAACCTGGATCGGTTTTTTGGGTATTCGTATGCCTTTATCTGTTTTTCTGATGTATGACCAAATCGATCTCGGTTTTATCGGCTCCATTTCAGGAATGGGACTCGGTTTAATCGGAGCCTGGTTGGCAATGTTTGCCGATTTGACGATTCGCGGTGCTCTATTTCAATTGCGATTTTATTCTGAAAAATGGAAAAAGATCAAAGTCTGAATTCTTAAGCACGAACTGATAAGATATAATTTTCATGCCCCGATCAACAAACCTTCCATAGCTGCTCGGGGCCGATCGGTACTATTTAGACCGATTATTTATAAAGCATTACATAACGCCAATGACCTGGCTTACCCAGTCGATAGCGCCACTCCGCATCGCTGAGCGGTTTCCGATGAGAGCTTTGATTTTCCGTTGTTAAATCCTCTGTTCCCTGGCTTGTACATTCCCATTCCGCGTTCTGATCTTCTAAATTCGAATGATAAGCTGCCGCTTTCTTGGATCCACCTGTAAAATAATAGATCGACCCCAATGGAATCAAAGCGCCGAATACCACTATTATCAACCAGGTTCGCTGTTTCATGAGTCTCTTTCAAACAATCGTTCATTTTTCTTCCAATTACCTTGTTTTCGTCATTCCTTCAAGAGCAAATTCATGAAAATTAAAGAGAAAAAATAAATTATCGAGAGCAAAACTCATCACACGAATATTGCTTATTTTGCCTTTTCCGTTCCAGAAATGAAACCAGGCAGAAAATTCGAAAGTTGGGCAGATTAGATCCAGGCATAAATTGGTTAACTTAGAGAATGGGGAGAATAGAAATAGGTTCGCACTCTTCATAACTGGGCCGAATAATTAAATCAGGAAACTTCTCTTGAAGACGATCCGCTAGAGCCATCATCGCGGGATGCTCACTAGCATAGTGGCCAGGTAATACCACCCCGACACGACTTTCTTTAGCTAAGAGCAGATCGTGAAAGCGCATCTCCCCGGTTACAAAAACATCGGCTTTTGCGCGAATCGCATCGGACAAAAATTCCCCTGCAGCCCCACATGCAATGGCAATTTCCTGAACCGATTGCTGTCGGTCCCCCACGAGCTGCACTCCTGGAGCTTTAAGCACTTTCCCCAAATGAAGAGCTAACGATTCCAGGGATCGTTTTTCGGGTAATCGACCTATACGACCTGCTCCAATCGATGGACTAGTAACCGTTTGCAATGGGTAGACATCAAAAGCAGGCTCTTCATACGAATGCACTAATCGCATTGCCTGAACAACGGCTTGGAGATTACTCTGCGGAACCACTGCTTCCAGTCTATACTCTTGCACCTCTTCGCGCCTCCCTTTTTGACCAAGACTCGGATTGCTCTGTTCGCTACCATAGAATGTACCCACTCCCGCCAATCGAAAACTACATTCTTTGTATTCTCCGATAACACCTGCTCCCGCCGCAAAAATGGCATCGGCAACTTTATTCAAATCGCTAACGGGCACATAAACTACCAGTTTGACTTTCATCTCCCCCGCTCTTGGTCTTAATGCTCGCGTATCTACCAATTCCAATTTTTGCGCTAACCAATCATTTATCCCTCCAACCGAATTATCAAACGCGGTATGCGCGGAATACACCGCTATCCCTTTTTGAATCATTTCGCAAACCATTCGACTTTCTGGGCGATCCATCACGAGTTGTTTTACTGGCTTGAAAAGAATGGGATGATGGGTGATAATCATTTGGACCCCTTCTCGTACAGCTTCTTGCACTACCTCTCGCGTAATCGTCAGACAAGTGATGATTTTTTGTACCGGACTCTGGCGATCCCCTATCAACAACCCGACATTGTCCCATCCTTCAGCTAAGGAAAGCGGAGCAATTCGCTCCATCTCATCTACAATCGTTTGTATGGTCGTTCGTAATGTCACTTGCTCTGTTGCCATCAATTTTTTCCCAAAAATTCATTTTGACTTACTCAATCACCAAAATATTTTAGCAATTTCCGCCAGCTATTCAGTCTATTCTTGGTTAATGAATTCTTCGCTAATGAATTCTTCAATAAGTATTTAGCTGTTTTCATCTTGGGATAGATTCGTTGAAACTAATATTTTGAACTACATTTGAATTATTCTTTCATCATACAATACTCCTAATAGGATTATTCTAACGTAGTCTATTAATTTCAAAAAAGAATTAATATTAATATTTATTTTATATAATAATTAATCAAATATCTTCATTCTTGATCAACTTCATCCCTTCACGCTATAAAATTTATCATATTCGTTAATAATCCCCAAAAATTACCCTTAATTGAGATTGAATGAGTAAATTTTAAGTCCGTCTAGAGTGTAGAATTAGAAAAATTATTTTTTTTTGACTAATAATGAAACTGACCAGTCAGTATTATAATATAATGATCAATATAAATAAAATGGCATCGAGAATAAAATGCCACCAAGGGTAATTTTTAGTTCTTTTAAGATCTTGCTTTGAATAAAGGTTATTCAAAGCTGGAAAAAAATCTGGATCGATAAAGAAAAAATGAATCTTACAACCCAATATAGAGACCCAATATAGAGATTTAACACGAACAACTAAATCCGAAATTGCCCCTTTATATCTCGCCTTTCAGAGGCGCATTCAATGAATTTTTATGAATGGATAATCTCGGATTAAGCGCAAAATTACTGACAATTTTAATTAATGTGAATTGAGAATTTAGCTACTGGAATTTTCAGTGAATTGGAAAGATAGATATGACGAATCAAAACCCCCACCGTTTAAGCAAGATCAAAACAGAGGACAGGGATTGCAAAATCAGGAATCGATCCTCCACTTTCGGTTGTGAGCTGCAAATACGATGGACGCATCGTTGGGTAATTCTCCTCATATTTGTTATGGTTTCATTAAGTGGCTGTAAGAAAAATAAACCAGCGGCAGCAGCAGCACAATCGCCAACCGTTTTTGTTCTCAAGCCGGTGACTACCAAGGTGGTTGATTTTGAAGATTTTATTGGTCAAACCAAATCTCAATACACGGTAGATATTCGTCCACGAGCAACGGGATATATCTTAACAGCGAATTTCAAAGATGGAAGTCTGGTAAATGAAGGGGATGTCCTTTTTACGATCGATCCACGCCCTTATGAAGCGACACGAGACCACGCCAAAGCAACCGTTGCGCAGAATGAGGCTTTGCTCTCCCGACTTAATCTAGATCTTAGTCGAGCCAAGGCTTTACAACCGCGTGGTGCAGTTAGTACAGAGGAATTACAGAAAATTACTGGGGATCAACTTCAGGCACAGGCCACGTTAGATTCTGCTCGAGCCGATCTGAAAACCGCGGAACTCAATTTAAGTTTCTGCAAAATTACTGCCCCCATTTCTGGGCGAATCAGTAGGCGACAATTCGATCCCGGTAATCTCGTTAAGGCCGATGAGACAATTCTGACAACCCTAGTCTCTCTCGATCCCATGTATGCTTATTTTGATGTCGATGAGCGAACTCTATTACGATTACGCCGATTGGTTTTTAAGGGAACGATCCCCTCTGTACAAAAAGCAAGAATCGATGTACAGATCGGTCTGGCCGATGATGAAGGTTTCCCACTCACCGGCTTCATTAATTTTACGGATAATCGAGTTGACGTTAATTCAGGCACTCTAAATCTCCGAGCAGAGATCGACAATCGCAATCATTTTCTTTCCCCAGGATTGTTTGTGCGCGTTCGACTTCCGATCGGTCGGGAACATTCTGCTCTGATGATTCCAGAAATGGCTCTCGGATCTGATCAAGGGCAAAGATTCGTGTATGTTGTCAATGATCAAGATGTTGTGGAATACCGTACAGTTGGAGTTGGCTTATTGCATAAAGATATGCGGGTTATCGAAAGTGGGTTGAAACCGAATGAACGAGTGATCGTTACCGGCATCCAGCGCGTTCGACCTGATTCGAAGGTGATTCCCAAACCGTATGTTGGAGCTAAGAGCAAAGATAAAAAATCAAGCAAAGATCCCATTCCACCATCGAACAATGACAGCAACAAAGATAACGCAACGAAACAGCAAACTTGGGAAAAAGAGATGAAATCGAAAATGAATAATGTAGAAGAAAATTCTACAACAGCTAAAAAGACTGATAAAAATTCGGGTAAGAAAAAATCGACTTCGAATACCGATTCCGAATTGGAAAAACTGCCGGAACCTCGAGTGCTCAAACCGATCGAGCATCGTGGCAAATGAAAAGTGATCATGAGAGGTGATCATGAATAATGATCATGAGATGATGATTTCGGCGGTTTTCCTTAAATTCTGCATTACTTCTACATAATATATGTTTCTTGATTTAATGGGTTTGAATCTAAAGAGAATTGGCCATCCATCGAAAAAGGGACTTCTAAGTAACAGTTTTACTCTTAAAAAAATTCCCGAGCAGATAATTAAGAATATGGACTTAAATTCTGGCAGGGAAGTAGAATCATAACTAAGGATCATTTGTGTTTTCGCACTTTTTCATTGATCGACCGATATTTGCCTCGGTAATTTCCATTTTGATTACCCTCGCTGGCGCCCTTGCTGCTTTCCAATTACCGCTGGCACAATATCCTCCCATCGTACCTCCAACCATTCAGGTCGATTGCAATTATCCAGGCGCAAGTACTCAAGTTGTTGCTGAAACGATTGCTGCTCCAATTGAGCAACAGGTGAATGGTGTCGAGCAGATGCTCTATATGAGTTCGCAATGTACGAATGATGGCTCCTATACTCTGACCGTAACTTTTGAGATTGGCGTCGATTTAAATACGGCTCTGGTTCTGGTGCAAAACCGTGTCAATCTTGCACTGCCGAACTTACCCGATGTTGTTAAGCAAACTGGGGTAACCACCCGGAAACGTTCCCCTGATATTTTATTGACGGTCAGTCTGAATTGCCCTTCAGGCCTCTATGATCAGTTATATGTCAGTAACTATGCCTATATGAATGTGCGCGATGAATTGGCTCGTCTTCCGGGAATCAGTGATATTTTGCTGTTTGGCCAGCGTGATTTCAGTATGCGAATCTGGGTCGATCCAGAAAAACTCGCAGCTCGGGGCCTGGAATCGGAAGATGTGGTAGATGCACTGAGAGATCAAAACATCCAGGTCGCGATGGGGCAAATTGGGCAGTCACCGATTCCGCGCGGCCAGCCCCTGCAGATGGTATTACACACCAAAGGCCGGCTAGTCAAAATAGAAGATTTCGAACAAATCGTTGTCAAAGCAACGCCCAAGGGACAATTGGTGCGAATTAAAGATATTGGCCGTGTGACTCTTGGCGCCCGCAGCGAAGATATTATTAATCGCTTCGATAGCAAACCTACCGTTGGGTTAGCGGTGTTTCAGCTCGCGGATGCGAACGCTTTGGAAACAGCTGATCTGATTAAAGCGAAGATGAAAGAACTGGCCGAAGATTTTCCCAAAGGTTTACAATACGATATTGGATACGATACAACCCCTTTTATTCGTGAATCGTTACGCGAAGTGGTGAACACTTTACGAGATGCTATTATTCTCGTTTCGATCGTGGTTCTTGTTTTTCTGCAAAGCTGGCGCTCGGCATTAATACCGCTCCTTGCCGTCCCTGTTGCTATTATCGGCACTTTTGCAGCAATGTATTTGGTCGGGTTCAGTCTAAATAATTTAACCCTGTTTGGATTAGTGCTTGCCATCGGTATTGTGGTTGATGATGCGATTGTGGTTGTCGAAGCGGTTGAACATCATATAGAATCTGGATTACCGCCGCGTTTGGCTGCACGTAAAGCGATGGAAGAAGTTTCTGGAGCCGTGGTCGCCGTTGGTGTGGTACTCAGTGCGGTCTTTATTCCTGCGGCGTTTATTTCGGGGCTGGTGGGATTATTCTTTCGCCAATTTGCCTTAACGATTGCAATATCGACGATAATCTCCACTCTGAACTCGCTTACCCTGAGTCCGGCCTTAGCGGCTCTATTACTGCGACCAAAATCGGAAAAACGGGATCTACTCACCAAGATCATGGATTTTTGCCTGGGCTGGTTTTTCCGATTATTCAATTTTGGCTTTCGTCTCACTACTAAAAGTTATTTAAGTTTGGTCCGTTATGCCGTTCGCCTGAGTCTCTTTGTTTTAGTTATTTATGGCGGCCTCGTCAGTTTTACCTTCTGGCAATATCAACAGCTACCGACCGGATTTATCCCCTCGCAGGACAAAGGGTATTTCTTAGCAAGCATTCAGTTACCCGATGCCTCTTCGGTAGAAAGAACCCGAAATGTCATTGCTCAGCTCGAAAAAATTGCTTTGGAAACCCCGGGAGTCAAGAATGTCAATTCCGTAGCAGGGAACTCCTTTTTGCTCAGCGCTTACGGGTCTCCATTTGGTTCGATGTTTATCATCTTGAAAGACTTTAGTCAGCGAACCAAACCGGATGAAACCGGAGACGCTATTCTCAACAAATTGCGTAAAAGGTTCGCTACGGAGATTCCCGAAGCAACGGTGAATATTTTTGCTCCGCCCCCCGTTTCCGGGCTTGGTCGAGCAGGTGGGTTTCGACTCATGATCGAAGAACGCGGGGAAGGCACTTTGAAAAATCTGCAAAAACAAACCGATCACGTCATTGAAGTTGGCCGCCAACAAAAAGGGAAGTTATTGAGTTTGTTTACTGTTTTCAGTACCGATTCGCCACAACTTTTCTTGGATATCGATCGCTCGAAATGTGTCTCTCAGGGGATTGATCTCATCGATCTCTGGATCACTTTGCAATCGACTCTGGGTTCTCGTTATGTCAACGATTTTAATCTGTTTGGCCGTAACTGGCAGGTCGTGGTCCAAGGGGATGCGCAGCACCGAGACCAGGTCGAAGATTTCAAAAAGATCCGCGTGCGCAATAAATATGGCAATATGGTACCGTTATCCTCTTTTGCCGCGATCAAGATGATCAACGGTCCCCATGTGATTACTCGTTATAATACTCGCTTAGCTGCGGCTATCAATGGAGCATTTGCTCAGGGAATCTCTTCCGGGGATGGTATCGCCCTTTTTGAAGAGATTTGCAATGAGGAACTACCTACCTCCATGGGTTTTGAATGGACCGAACTCACTTATCTGGAACGAATATCGACGAACACCGGTTTGTTGATCTTTGGGATGTCGGTTATTGTCGTCTTTTTGGTATTAGCGGCTCTATATGAGAGCTGGTCTCTGCCAATGGCCGTAATTCTAGTTGTCCCGATGTGTGTGCTCGGATCTATTATCGGGGTTGCCATCAAAGATAGTGAGATCAATATCTTTACCCAGGTCGGTTTTGTTGTTCTAATCGGGCTGGCCTGCAAAAATGCCATTTTGATTGTCGAATTTGCGAAATTTGAGAGAGAATCTGGAAAATCCCGATACGACTCTATCCTAAATGCCTGTAAACTGCGTTTTCGCCCAATCATGATGACCTCGTTTGCCTTCATTCTTGGGGTCGTTCCCCTGCTTAGTTCTAGTGGAGCAGGATCAGAAATGCGGCGAGCTGTAGGACTTGCTGTTTTTAGCGGTATGATCGGCGTCACTCTCTTCGGGGTTATTCTCACCCCGGTGTTTTTCTCTATTGTCGATCGGACGCGCGATATCAAAATACGACAATTACCGCGGTTGTTATGGAACCGTGGCCGCTCCGTGCTTATTTCTACGCTTACATTCATAGGAAGCTTACCCTTCCGCTCCGCGGCCCTTCTCCGAAGACGTCCCCTACGACAACTACGCCGGTTACGCTGGCTACGCTATACTAAAATTCAGTTAAACCGTATCTTAAACTATATATCTTTTATTAATTCCAATAAGAAAAATTTATAAGAAAAATTTTAAATTCGAAACTAATTGCTTAAAGAATTGCTAATTACAGTTCCTCAAGATATTTAACTTTTTTAACAGGTTGCTTATAGATGTTTGCTCGTTTTTTTGTCGATAGACCGATCTTCGCTACCGTCCTTTCCATCCTGATTACTCTGGGAGGATCGCTGGCGATTTTTACACTGCCAGTTGCCCAATATCCCGATATCACTCCACCCACGGTAGAAGTATCTGCTTACTATCCAGGGGCGAATTCGCAAACGGTTGCTGATACGGTTGCGGCCCCTATCGAACAGCAGGTCAACGGGGTTGAAGGGATGATGTACATGTCTTCCCAATCGACCAATGACGGCACCTACACCCTCACGGTGACCTTTAAATCGGGGACCAATCTCAATCTGGCTCAGCTCTTGGTCCAGAACCGTGTCGCCTTGGCGCAACCGATTCTACCAGATCTAGTGAATCGTCGCGGGGTCAGCGTGAAAAAGAAATCGCCTAGTATCCTGATGATGATTAATCTCTATTCCCCCGATAAATCCCGGAAGCCCAACTATTTGAGTAACTATGCAACCATCCAGCTCCGCGATGAATTATTACGACTGAACGGGATTGGGGACATCACCATTCTGGGCCAGCGCGATTACAGCATGCGCATCTGGCTCGATCCAGAAAAGTTGGCTGCTCGGGGTTTAACGGCCTCTGATGTCATTCGTACCATCCAACAACAAAATATCCAAGTCGCTGCGGGCCAGATCGGCCAACCCCCCGTCGCGAAAGGCCAACCGTTCCAGTATACCATCAATACTCTGGGCCGACTGAGTACCGCGGATCAGTTCAGTGAAATGGTCATCAAAACCGATAATCAAGGGCGATTAGTCCGTATTCGCCATGTGGCCTCGGTAGAGTTGGGTGCCCTGAACTATGACATCAATTGTACTCTGGGCGGTCTACCTTGCGCTGCTCTGTCTATCTATCAGCTTCCCGGCACCAATGCCCTTAAAACCGCTAAGCTCGTCCGCGACAAAATGGATGAACTCAAACAGCGTTTTCCGAGTGGTGTCGACTTTAAGATCGTGTATGATACCACCCCGTTCATCACCGAATCGATCAACGAAGTATTTAAAACTTTGCGCGATGCCGTTATTCTCGTCGCTATTGTGGTTCTTGTCTTTCTGCAAAACTGGCGCTCGGCAATCATACCACTCATCGCTGTTCCCGTCGCGATTATCGGCACATTTGCGGCCATGGCCATTTTGAATTTCAGTCTCAATAATTTGACTTTATTTGGTCTGGTTCTCGCTATCGGTATTGTGGTGGACGATGCCATTGTCGTTGTCGAGGCCATCAACCACCATATTGAACACGGCATGTCCCCGCGGGATGCTACCATCCAAGCGATGGATGAGGTTTCTGGACCGGTTATCGCTATTGGTCTGGTCTTGACTGCCGTCTTTATACCGTGTACTTTTATCACAGGAATTGTAGGAGAATTCTTCCGCCAGTTCGCCTTGACTATTGCTATCTCCACTTTGTTATCTGCCTTTAACTCTTTGACTTTAAGCCCTGCACTTGCTGCATTACTCTTGCGCAGACCCGATGAACAAAAAGCAGAAGCTCTCCCAGGCTTTGGCTATTTTCTGATCGGCAGTTGGATAGGTTGGGAATTCATTCCCCAATCGGTTACCCATTTTATCGAAACTCAGATCCAACCCAAGCTGCAACAAATCCTGAACAATTCCCTGAATCCTATCTTAGAAGAATATATCCCCCCCTTCTTCGGAGCGATTGTCGCCGGCTTTGTTCTGTGGTCACTCCGGCATATACTGAACTATCTCCTCGTGGGCTTTTTCTACTGGTTCAACCGTTGTTTTACTCTAATAACCCGCGGTTATACGTTCTCTGTCCGCTATCTGTTAAAGATTAGTCCACTGATCCTCCTCGGGTTTGGGGGCTTGCTCTATCAGACCTATGATAGCTTTATGACGACCCCAACGGGATTTATCCCTCCACAGGATAAAGGGTATTTAATTGTCAATTTACGCATGCGAAACTCGGCCGCCCTAGAACAAACCGATGCGATCATGCTTAAAATGGATGAAATTGCGCGGGGGATTCCAGGGGTCAAGCATACGATTACTCTAACTGGGCAATCCCTCCTTTTGGGGGCGAATGCTCCGAACTTCGGTTCCATGTATGTCATGCTGGATGAATTTCATGAGCGTGCCAAGAAACACCTTTCTGCCGATGTGATTGCTAGCCAACTGCAAGAGGCATTCGATTCGCAAATCGATGATGGCCAGATTCGTGTCTTTGGCTCTCCGCCAGTGGATGGACTTGGCACGGCAGGTGGCTTCAAATACGTAATTCTTGACCGGATCAATCTAGGGATGGATACCCTCCAGGATGTTGGTGATCAGATTGTTCGTGCGGGCAATAAAAATAACCCGTTTGTCGAAAATCTCTTTTCCAGTTTCCGTGCGGATACGCCTTGGTATTATCTGAACATTGATCGGATCCAAGCTAAAAGTCTTGGCGTCTCTATCTCGGAAGTGTTTAATAGTTTGCAATCCACTTTTGGCGCTCTCTATATCAACGACTTCAACCGCTTCGGTCGAACTTGGCAGGTTACTCTGCAAGCCTCCGAAAAATACCGGGAGTCGATCAACGATCTTAAAAGAGTCCGTATCCGCAGCGACCGCGGCGCCATCGTTCCTTTACATACTTTTGCTGAAGTCGAACAGGTCAATGGTCCTCTTCTGATTACTCGCTACAATATGTACCAAGCTGCATTTATTAACGGGAACCCTAAACAAGGGGTCTCCACCAGCGAAGCGATTTCTACAATCGAGGAAATTAGTAATAGCAAATTGATCCCCTCGATGAAAGCGGAATGGACCGAGCTTACACTATTACAACTCCAAGCAGGGAATACGGCGATGTTTGCCTTTGCTCTGGCCGTGGTTTTAGTTTTTCTCGTTTTGGCTGCCCAATACGAAAGCTGGTCGTTACCATTGGCAGTTATTCTGGTAGTACCTATGTGTTTATTATGTGCCGTTTCGGGTGTCGTGATTGCAGAAATGGATATCAACATTTTTACGCAAATTGGATTTGTCGTGCTCGTTGGCCTCGCTTGCAAAAATGCGATTTTGATTGTCGAATTCGCCAAACAGCGCCGGGATGCCGGATCTCACTTCCGCCAGGCGATTCTCGAAGCTTGCGATTTACGATTCCGCCCCATTATGATGACCTCGTTCGCATTTATTCTAGGGGTTGTTCCTCTATTGGTTTCTGAAGGGGCGGGGGCAGAAATGCGGCAAATGCTCGGAACTGCTGTTTTTAGTGGGATGCTTGGTGTTACCCTCTTCGGTATCTTTTTAACCCCTGTTTTCACTTTCGTAATCCAATGGGTATTACAGAAAAAACAGATGATTACCGAATCCTCCGCAATCGGAGATGGTTCAAATCAAGACACGAACGCGATCGCGAATCACCATTCCGATGGGTCTGGTCATGCCGATCATCTGCCCCATCATGAAAACGGTAAACCCCACGATGATTCGAACGGAGAATATCGCGGTCATCACTAATCTTTTGAAGACTACTTCCTTTCCGAATTTTTCAGATCGTTATTAATTTTTGATCGGGAGAAATAGTAATCATGGAAAGGAATTGTCAAAAAAGGAAGAGAAAATATTCTTACCCTGTTCTGGAATTGATGCACATGGACAGATAGCCTATTCTGCTCGTGTGTAAATAAAATACCCAGTGTAAATGCTCCGTGTAGATAGTGAAGATCTTTGCGGCAGATTAATTCAATTTCCGAACGGTTATGAATTTGATACTATATTGCAACAAATATATTGAAACTACTATATTGCGACAACCATTTCAACCAATATCTAGTCATGCCTTGCTTATTCCACAGCGAACCTCAAATACCAAACATCATCAAAAAAATATTGAAAAAGAGGGATTTCCAGCTCGGCAATCTAAAATATTATTTAATATTTCTTATGGTTCTTTTGCCACCAATTCGTCCAATCTTGCAGCGATTTGCGCTTTTCTGAATCTGACGATTCATTCTTCGGACCAAGATCGGTCCGAGCAAGAAGTTTGAGGGATTCATGGGCAGCATGGACAACCGTTACATCATTATCTGTTAACAGCGGAGTAAGAATAGGGATAAGATTAGGATTTTTTTTCCGGCCACAGGCAATCGCTGCGCATCGTTTCAATTCAACTCGGGGTTGAGTAATGAGCTGTTGCAGCGTCGTTGGCGTCATCCGACAAAGTCTTGTAATCAAGGATTCGCGAATTTTTTCCAACGATTCTCCGGCATAGCGCGAAGATACGGCTACTAATGTTTCTGTATATTGAGATCCTTTACTATCGCGATATTGAACTAGGATCTGGTTCCATTCCTCCCCTTTCGCTTGAACGAGCCGTTTCATCAAGGCATCGACTTCAGGAATATCGTGAAGTTTTGTAGGGGAATAGATCGTTGGAGGAATTTCAGGGACTGGGAGATTGGTTTTAACGTTCTTATCTGGCTTTACGGGTACTTGGCCCGAAGGATTTACAGAATCTTTCCCTGGATTGGGATTAGGAATATTATTATTCGTGGTAGGTGCAGGAGAATTGCTGGCAACCTGCTGGCTTGATCCAGACCCATCTGGTTTAACGGGGAGATTTGTCGCAATTTCTTTTTTAGCATTCCCTTTGGGATTCTGGCCAATGGGATCATAAGGGGCCAACGCATTTTTTTTGCGGGGATCCGTATGCTGATTATTTTTATCTTTACCGACAAGGTCTTTAGGGAGACCATCTGGTAACCGATTTTTCAAAAAGACTTCGGTATCTTGAACCTTCCCTTTAAGAGAAATTGTTAAATCGGTCATGAGATTGGCCCGATTGAGGAAAAGCAAAGCAAAACTGGTATCCACAGTAGGTTGGCGCATTCCCCCCCAACTGCCGTTGCGATTTTGTTGCTGAATTAGAGCCTCGGCACCCCAATCAAACCAATCGATACCACCAATTTTCTTGAGATCGAAAGCAACAGCAACTCTCTCCAAACCCCAGAGAAAATAGTAATTATCAACGAGAGGTCTACCGGCATTGTGCAAACTATCATCGGTCCCATTCTTGAGATAAGCACCGAGTAACTTCAAAGCCATTTCGATCGGTTTATTGAACTGAGGGGCCTTGATATTTTGGGGGCGTTTGATCTTTACTTTGGGAATCGGTTTCGAGTACAATTTGGCTTCTTGGCGCATCCCCATCCCGACCCCTAGCCCCATCAGCCCAGCGCAGGTCATTGTCGCACTGGTACCCAGATTAATGGTACTGCTGTAGGTCCAACCCCCATCGGCAATCTGTACTCCCAGATAATGCATCTCTAACTGAGCTATCGCTGTTTCAACTGGCACCCCATGCCGTCGACCTACCCACAACCCAACGGTAGCGAATTGGGTATTCGAATGATCCCCACCGAAACCCATCATCCCGACATTGAGACGATTTCCTCGGCGCTGATTAACGATCTTTAAAAATTTTCCTACTTCCGGATGAAGAGGCGGGGGCTTGGGAAGATTGGCTTTACCGTTTCCGTTTGTTGCGGTTTTATTCCCACTTTTGGTCCCAGTAGTTCCGGTAGTCGATTTTTTTTCTTTTGGTGCAGATTTTGGTAACAGCTCGGGAATATCATCACGGCCAATCGTTGGATTAGCCACTTTTTTGATCGGCTTTTTCTCTGGTTCCATATCTCCGGGTAAGATTTTTTTATTGCTACCGTGTAAAGAGGGATTCAAGATGGTAGGAGCAATCTTTCTTAACAAAATGGTCTCTTCCCCAGTTAATTCGCACTCGTAGGACCAGGATCCATCGGCGACTTGCCCACTCAGTAGGCGAATGCCCAACATCTGAATAAGTGGTTCATCATTTTCCTCATGTAATAGATCTAAATAAAGAAGGGCTAAGGAAATTTCGTAGGTACCGGATTGATCTAAAGCATTGGCGCGGATATATTTTGATATCCGGCGAATAACCGCGTCCTCTTTATCCACATGAGACTCTAATAAAGCAATACCTGCTAAGGCCGCTTTTCCAAATATATACGATCCCTGGGCCTCGAGATTATCGTTGCTACTGTAACAAAACTTTAGAAACTCGACTCCACTCTTAATCGCCTTATTCACTTTGTCTTCATCGAAACTGTATCCCGTTGCTGGAATTACCACCAGAATCAGAGAGTAGATGATGTACTTAACCATTTTATTTCCTAAAATTATGGCAGTTTTGTTTTCAATACCCCGCAGAAATTATCGATACTTAACCCAAACTTATTTTGCTTTTGCTAGTAGACCCACTTTGGCTAAAACTACCCAATAAAACTACTCATTAAGAGAAAAGTTTAATAAAGGCCTCTAAGATAATCTGAGTATTTAGATAATAACCTAAATTGATCTGGTCTCAAAATCGACTTTCAAATCAAAGTTATTCTGAAATAAATGTCTCCAAAAGCATCGCTCAATAAATTCGGGTATTTTCTGCTCAGTGTTTCCTAGTGTTCCCCAGTGCTCTCCAGTGTTCCCTAGTGCTCCCCATTTTATGAAAAATTCTATCTGTCATCGATTTTGCATCTGAGTTTCAGCAATTGAGGCCCCATCAATGTCCATTTATTTTCTAACAATATGATGCAATATATATTTGTTAAAATATTCGGGTTGTTAGTTCCATTTTAAGCTTTGTTTCGAAGCAGTAATTAATTCTTTCTATCGCCTAGAAAAAAATGACTGAACCTGCCAAACCCATTAAAAGCTCAAATCAATTTTTCCGCAAAAATCATTCCAAAATCGGTCAGAATCTCGAAAGCAATTTTATCGACAATTTTTGTTATACATGTTTGATTGGACGATATGAAATATTATAAGCGATTTGGTCAAATACTTGCATTCCATTTTAAAGAATTCGCAATCGGACAGATCAAAAATCGAATCGAGATTGAATGAGGGGATTTTATAATAAGCTGTTATGGGATGAATAAAAGGAGATGAATAAAAGGAGATTAATAAAAGAGGATTAATGAGAAGCCGTTGATGGGAGAGTTTTGCCGCGTTTTGCTAATAGGGCGCTCAAATAATTGACAGAAAGCCTAGGTTCATCAAGGAGCAATGCCCCCATTTCGGTAAGGATGTAGGCTTGTAAATCGTCACCACTCCAGCCATCATTTTGCAAAGATCGACTGATAGCTTCGATAAATTGGTCCCGCAATTTATCGCTTTGTCGCGAGATAGTCCCCTCATGGACACCAAAAAGATGAGCAACTTCACGCTGGGTTAAGCGATAGCGGAAACGGAGGCCCAAGAGGAGCAGTTGTTGATCGTCCAATTCCGTCAACCAATGGTGAGCCGCTTGGCAAAAGGAATCATGCCAGCGAGTTTCGCTTTCTGTACGAGTTGGCAGTGGCATAGCGAAATCTTCATCGGGAAGGCTCTGGGTATGATGGTGAGAACGCAATTGGGAAATATGCAAATTTTGAAAGACCCGAATTAACCACGGCGCCAGCGGGCGGACACCATCATATCGAGCGAGAAACGGGGTCGATCCAGCCGATTCACCAACGAGAAGATGGCTCCAAAATTCGTTAACTACACTCTCTTGGCGATCGAGATCACGCGGATAAAGTCGAACCGCTCGCGCCCGCAGGGCATCGATCAGTAAACAATCGGATTTACCCGTCCGCAGCGAAAACAGGATTTGCCACGCTTTTTCGTTGTTATCCAAACAAGAACAACAGATGTACCAATCTAAGATATATGGTTCGAGGAAATGAAGATAATCTTCCCCAGATACAGGTTGCGACTCTTTCCCTTGGTATAGCTTGAAGGTACGTTGAAGGTGATTCTGAAAACGTTCAAAATCCATTCTCACTACCGGTATTTGCATTCGGCTAAAGTGATAAAGAAATTGTATCCGCTCTTCAGGCAGAGAATCGATCATCATCCGAAAGGAGCCTCAATTTCAGGCCGATTTAGGCTATAATTGTTTTTTTTAGTTTGGTTAATAACGAATAAGCGCTACTTCTATTTCGAGATCGTGATTGTATACCTATCCAGATTACTTATACTCTCATCACCTAATCTCATCACTTACTCATATCGACGATTTTCGAAATTAATAATTTGAAAACCTAAATTTTAGTCAAATTTCCGTATCCAAATTCCGCTTAAAAACTCTAGTGAACTCATTTAATATTTATTCTTAACTCCGTTATAAGGTAGTGGATTTTACCTGAAACGACCAGTGAACACATGTATCATTTTACCGAAAACCTCTCCTTTAGCTCAGAAAGAAATAGCGGCAGTCGATCGTTATCTGTTCTTAAACCACTCTTAAACCAGATGTCCAAAGATGGGTCTCTCCAAGTGATCTCTAAGCAGGAGTAAATAGAATGATTTCGCAACGGCTAGGGGGTAAAGGGCTTTTATCAACTACAGGAGAAAGATCTTTCCCCATGCCTAAGGGGGTTACTTTTCGCCGCGTCCAAAAGCTTATTTTATGAACCCCTTGTTCCCGCAGGAATTCAACAATCACCTCCGAGCGTTTTTCGGTCAATTTCTTGGCTCCAGCGTAGGTAAAATCAGGATTTTTGGGATCGAGAAAGGAAACAACCACAATTTCCGAATTATAAACTTTCTGCTGGTTGAGCCACTGGGCAACCAAAGTCAAACTCTCTTTGGCGGTGGAGGTAAGAACCGCTCGATTTGGTTCGAAAAGATCGGCATCGACAAAACTCCGTTTTTCTTGATTAAAATCGGGGCGAACCAATAGAGTTGGAGCATCTTCGACATAATTTCTTATCAGGGGCATTCCCTTGATTGCTTCGGCATTCTGTTTAATCGCCCCCGTCGCATCGATCCCCTGGCGGACAAAATCCCGTACCCCTTCCAGTTCTTTTTGCACCGAGCCAACACTGGTATTTACCTGTTGCAACAAGGTTTTCGTATTGGAAGTTATTTGCCGCAAATCTTGATACAGATCATCCTCTTTCACCAGTCGTGCAATGGTTCCTGTACTACTCTGAATATCTTTTAATAACCCTTGTGTTTGCTCAGCGACCTGATACAGTTTATCACTTACATCATTCAAATCGGCCCCAGATTTAGCTCGAATTTCATAACTAGTCAATAAACCTTGCTCGGCATGACCAGGATAAATATTAACGATATTGGTTCCTAGCAAACCCCTGGCAACAATTTGCGCAGTACAATCCTTATACAATCGATTGCGGAACTTTTCGCCGAGGTTAAGCCGTAATCGCACCCCAAATGAATCCCGCTTATTTGAGGAATTTTCCTTCATCTCATCCTCATCGAGATATTCCACAGCAATTACCTGACCCGCTTCCACTCCACGAATTTTTACTACCGTCCCTTTTTCAACATCGACGGCATCCGCTACAAGAACAGCTAATTCAAATGAATTCGGAAATGCCCCTTGTTTATTACCAATTCGAATTAATTCCAAAGTTCCCAGAGATACGATGATCAGGACAAATATACCCAGAATCAAACTCTGGCCCCAACTCAATGAACGTGACATGGTCGTTTAGCCCTCCCATGAACTAAAAAGTTTTCATACTATTATATCGTACTATGGAATTATTCGATCGAGCTTTCCTGAAATTTTCTTCGTCATTATTTCGATATTGTTATTTTTCTGGTAATAAATATCTCAAGATCAAGAAAATCTGATTCTCTTTGGAACAATGAATGACAAAATGAATTCGAATCAATTTCGTTAAAATAAATCAATCACATAAAATATAGGCCCTTTGATATTTAATCTGTTTACTATAAAAATTACAATAATCTTCGAAAGGAATAAGCGAAGGAAGTTCTCTACATACCACTAAACCTAGCTAGATTTAGACTAGATTTAGATTAGCAAAAAGCGAAAAATTACCATCACCATTTGGAAGAGAGATTTTACAAATAGAATTAGCCTTCCCAACAAAAGATACGCCCGTTCAAGAAGCAAAGAAAGAGATAGATGATAAGAGATGACCAATCCTATGCAAGATCTGTTCGGCCATTCAAAGATTCGCATATACACCCCAGAGGACTGGCCAAAAATCTGGGAACTATTTCAATTGGTTGCGCAGAAAGGGGATGTTTTTGCCTATGATGAATCGACCAGCGAAGAGACAGCAAAATATCTCTGGGTCTTACCGCCATCGCAAGCGTATGTAGCGACAATCGAAGAACAATTTGTAGGGACATACTTTATTCGACCCAACCAACCCGGTCGCGGCAATCATATTGCGAACGCCGGATTTATGGTCCATCCCCAAGCAAGAAATCTAAAATGGGGTCACCGCTTATTGAACCATGCCTTAGTTCAAGCAAAGAAAGATGGTTATACAGGGATGCAGTTTAATTTCGTTGTCCAATCGAACCATGCGGCGCTTCGGCTCTGGCGATCTGCTGAATTTCAAACCATCGGGATCGTCCCTGGTGCCTTTCGGCATGCTCAGCTCGGCTTGGTAGATATTGCGATTATGTATCGATCGCTGGCAACAATCTCACTCACTCAGGAGAAGGCAGAAGGGACAGAGAAGGCAGAGAAGGCAGAGAAGGCAGAGAATGGAGCAGGGACGGAAAGAGCGGAAAGAGCAGAAATACTAGAAGGCGATCTCGGTAGCATGAAAGATGGCTCCTAAATAGGAAATATTCCTTACGGGCCAATATGTAGATAAGTGATAACAGGAAAGTGATCACTAAACCCGCGAATCCCCTTATGACGCTCATGCCCAAAGGGGATAGGTGCATCGGTTTTCGGATTCCGCATTTCCGAAGGGGCGAATATCTGAGAACGTTCATAATCGGCATGCCAGTGCCGATTTGTATTCTGGGTATCCAATAATCCCTTGCTTAGACAGATATGATCAAATATCGACCAATGCCCTCGTCCATAAATCGTCCCTTTTGGATCTTTCGAATTCCGGAGAATACCGTCAATAGCGAAGAGCAACGGATTTTGCTCATTTGAATTTCGAACCATTGTCTCATTGGTCGTGGCATGAAGATGATCTTGAACAGAGAGATCAGTAAGTTCATCATTGAAGTCGCCACAAACAACGACAGCAGCATTCGGATTTTCATGAAGAATCGCTCGAAATCGACCATAACATTGATCCGCATATTTTTCTCGTTTGCTACCATGCCCCTCTTCTTCGGTAACTCGACTGGTCCAGTGAGCAGCAATCACAATGAGTTCCTGATTCTCGATATGAATATGCCCTTCCAAAATTCGATTTAATCCACCAGAACCCAATCGGCGAGTGCGATCGGCATAGACCGGTAAGCGCGTAATTATTCCTGGAGCAAAATGCCGACCGGTATGATTGTCGACAAACAGAATTTCTGAATAAGGGGTAGCAGGAGATTTTACGGATCGAAGTTTTCCGTTCAGTGCCTCTTTCAAAGCCTCTAAGGCGCGCCGCGATTCCACTTCGCATAAGGCAATGATATCTGGTCCACGATTCTGATTCATTTTCAACAGCGCATCCGAAAGCCGATTCACTTTTTCGCGAAACATTTCTGGATGTTGTCCAAAAAAATCTTCGTCTTTGTCGTGATGTTTTGGGTCGTCCTGATCATCAAAAAAATTTTCGGCATTCCAAGTACAAAAACAATATTCCTTTTCGCCTTTCTCCGTTACAATCCCAGGTTGATTATTATCGGGGGTATTCTTGTTTTCAGTCTCTTTATTCAAAAACCACCAGATTCCCCCAACAACCAGAATTCCCAAAACAAAATAGGGTGCTGGTAAGGGAGACAATAAATTCCAAAAAAGAGTACGTGAATCGGTTCCAGAATTACTCGAAGATTCGGAGGAATTCGTGGAATTGGGTGTTTCTTCTGTCATAATTTTTATTCAATCGTTATCTGAGAACCATTGTTACTAGCCCATCGATCAAGAAAATAAATCCAATCGAATCGTTCTTGATTAAAGTTTGAGCCAAATAATTACCAAGTTCAAGTATCAAAAACTATATAGTTTACCATCGTGAAGAATAATATTAAAAATTCCTCTGGACAAACAATATAAGGAATGTATATGCGGAAAAAGAACGTTTGCAATAGTAAGCTAGAAGAGAAGTAAAATAGACCAGAAATAAGCTAGTAGAGAGATAAGCTAGAAAAGAAATAAGACGAATTGAAACTTCTTGAATTGTTTATCACAAGTAAAGAGGTGTTTCATCCAAAGAGATAAAATCAACGCCAATAAATCTCTCACGTATCTGGTTGCTGAAACGGTGGGAAAGAACAATTAGACAATAACAAAGAATTTAGGTTAAGAACTCTGGTCTGAATAATTTAGTGAAGCTAGAGAAATACAGAATGGAAAAGATAACAATAAAATTCCACAATTAAAAGTTGCAAAAAGATAATCGGCTTAGAAATAAGATAAATCAGAAATTCTTTCCTTTGCAGGAAACCCGAAAAAAATTCAAAAACAGACTTAACAATTAGAGAGTTTTTATAATTCTTCAGGAGTAGAAGATATGAGATGGAGCAAAAGTATCGGATTGATTATGGTGGGAATAATCGCAGGGGTTGTGGGCAGTCTATTCATTCCCAGCAAATCGAATGTCGTGCTTGCAGCTTCGAGCGATCATTACCAGGACTACATCATCTCTACGGGTACGGTTTTCCTAGGCCCTGCTTCTTGCGATGGGGTTTGGATACTTGACTACCGCAGTGGTAAACTGCTGGGTACCGTTATCGACAAAAATTTGGGTAAGATCGTTGCATGGTCTGAAGTCGATCTTGTCAAGCAGTTTGATGTTAAACCGAAACAAGATGTTCATTTCATGATGACCACGGGAACGATTACCAATAATCAAATGGCGTTATATCTTGCCGAGGTGGTAACCGGTAAGATCGGTGTTTACACCATGGAACGCTCTGCGGATGGTTCTGGTATTGCCATTATGCAATACGATATGAAATCGTTCCGCACCCCTGCTGCAAATCGTAAATTTGCCAAGAATCCATAATCGATATTCATCGCTCGAAATCATGACTATCGAGCCATGATTTTATAAGACCTAACTGAGAAGGAATACGATGGGAATTTCGAGGGGGAAATTTTCTCGTATTCCTCTCGGTATATGCATTAGTAAATCTGATAAAAGCAAATTTGATATGACCAAATCGGATGTTTTGCACAAAAGCAGATTTTCCTAGTCGTATTACACAAACACGTTATCCTCCGTTCTTCATTTTATTCCCTGTTTAGAGAATCCGCCTAGAACCCGTTCCATATTTGCTTGTCTTCTGGCCCGTTCTGCCAAAGCATCATAATACTTTTCTTGCGTATCGATATACGAACGCTGAGCCTGAACCAGAGCGATAAAGGAGATTCCTCCTGTGGTATAAGCAGGTTGAGCTTCCTTAACATTTGCCCGAGCCGCAGGTAATAATTTCTTTTCGAATATTTCAATGTTTCGATCTGATTCGGTTAATTGAGCTAATGCTTCCGTTACTTGGAATTTGACCACATCTTGTAATCGAATGAGCTGAGAGAACTTCTCCACATATTTTGCTTCAGCTTCGCTCAAAACCGCATTTCGGCGCGCTAAACGAATCGGCAAATTCATGCGCACGCCGAGCTGCCACTGTTCCGATTGACTACTCCCCTGCCAAAAAGAATCATAAGCGCCCATCCATTCAAAATCAGGTTTGAATTCCAATCGCGCCAATTTTATATTTCCTTGGTCGGCCTGTAATTTCGCTTTCAAAGCACGAATATCTGGCCGTTGTTGTAAAGCCAATTTTTGCAGATCGATCTCCGTTTTAATAGGCAATGGTTCGATGATCCGCGGAGTTCTAGGTAATGGAGTATCGGTAGGAACATGCATAAGCGTATTGAGCTGCGCTTGGGCCACGATACGAATTCTTTCCAGAGTTATCTGCTGTTGTTGCAGCTTGGCTATTTCAACTTCTGCTTGCAAAACATCCTGTTGCTGCCCCTTGCCCGTTTGGTAACGAGATTTCGCATTATTATAAAAGCTTTGCAGCAATTTCTGGTTTTCCGAATTCACTTCCAATTCGCGCTCCGCAGCATAATAATCGGCATATGCAAAACGGGTTGCCTGTATAAATTGTAAACGAATATCGGCCACCTCTTCATTCGCTGCTAAACCTTCTGCGAGCACAATTTCTCCACGTGTTTTCAGCTTGCCACGATACGGTATTTTCTGGCTCAATTCTGTTCTGCTAGCGAGATAGGCCTGGTTAGACCAGATAGTTCCAGGGGCCGTCCAGTTCGAAAAAGTTGGGTCATCGAGAGAAGTGACCTGATTGTAACGCGCGTGTACTGCCTGTGCCGCCGCTAACATTTGCTGGATATTCGGATTCCGTTCCAAAACGAGCTGTAACACATGATCGATCGAAAATTCTTCTAGATGCGGTAACTCTTGCAACCCCTTTTCCGCAATCCCCGCATGAATCTCACGATCAGATCGATTTTCTGGTTGCGATGCGTTCCCTAACTTATTCTTTAAATCACTTTGAGTAACTTCCTTTGGAGTATCCCCAATCGAAACGATGGAATAACTTGATTTTTGAATATGAGTACTTTGAGGAGTATCATCCTGATTTTGGTTGGATCTAACGATCGGTACCTGGGATTTATCGGCAATATTTTGGTTAAGAATCGAATCGGTTTGATGCGTTTGGAATAAAGAACAGCCAACCAGATTGGATAAAATTATACCCCAGCCAATCAATTTACTCGAACGCCAGGACTTCATTTTGTACCTTACCAGAATAAATCTAATCCAAATTTCTGTTCCAAAAACGATGTTAACTCAGTCAGCTATTTAATCGGAACAATCACTAAATTCATTACGTCAAATTTCGTACCCCCATGCAAATGATGGATAATCTACGAAGAATATACGTATTAAATCAAGAATGCAGATGGTTGAGATAGAATAGAAGACTGTTTATCAAAGATAATAATCTATTCGTTGATAAACAGAATGAATGAAAAATGAGAAAAAGACTTCGTTCCAAAAATTATTTTTTGGGAGGAAGCGGGATCGACTGAGGGGTTCCGGGAGTTGGAGGTGCTTTCACATCGGGTGGTGTTGGCATATTCATCTTTTTCCCACCACTATTATTTGCGTCCTTTTTTGGAGCACTGCTGCTATCACCACAACCAGCGATGCTCAGAACCATACATCCAACTAGGAAACAAACCGTAATAATATTTTTCATCGAATTCCTCTTAGGTAAAATACTAATTAAAGGCGACTAAATTAAATTATAGAAATGAGAGGAAAAAGGAATATTTTGCTAGAAACTGAAATTCTCGATTTGGCAGAGCACTTCTTCACGAATTATGATCAAACAGAAAAATTAGAAAAAAAAATTGCAGATGAGCTAAATATAGCTCATCTGCAATTATAAAATCACTAAAATACTGTTCATTTAATATCAGCTACCTGGAGTAGTCGAAGGTGGGGGAGGAGGAGGTGCGATTGTCGGTGGAGCTTTTCGCTTACTTTCTTTATTAACTTGTCCACCCTGAACCGCTTTGGTGTTATTTGGATCTGGAGGTGGAGTATTATCCTTTTTAGAACCAGAAGAATCCCCGCAACCTGCGGAGAATAAAAATAAGAAAGCAGAAAAACAAATCGTACGAATCACTAATTTCATTAAGTATCCTTTATTTAATTAAGTATAAATATAGTGTTAAGGAAGCAAGCCGATAAAAAAATCTAGATAGAATTAAAAGAAGATAACGATTTCAAATATTGAATGAAATCGTTATCTAGAAAGATTCAACATTTCATTTTGAATTAGATCAAATTTAGGTTATTGCCCCAGATTGGAGGGATTATACGCGACCCCATCTTGCATACCGCAAGCATAGATAAAGGTATTATAATCACAACCTTTAGTAATGGGTCGAACAGAACCATCACAAAATGAAAAATTATTGATCATAGGATGTCTGCTACCCCAAGTATACCAGTGAGCATTTTGATCACTGGGGTTGCCATAGGCGGCCCATTCGGTACCAGAACCCATCCAAGCCATAACAAAGTGACGTGCACCTATAACTTCGGAACTTAAAGTTTCACCAAAACCAACGGTATTAGAGGTACCATCTGTAATCCCAACTAAAGTAGTTTGAGAGTTGGTATAGTAAGGCCCTGCTAATTGATTCGCTGAACCTGTCATCCCATCATAACCACAATTCGAAATATAGTTACACATCCCTAATTGATTTACTTGGGGAGTAAAACCAGGGGAGCTTTGTGGAAGGTAATCAATCCAGATTGAACCATTTTCAGTCCAATAGCCCATCGATGACTCCATACTGAGCTGAAAGGGCTGCTTGTTGTGCACTATCCGAAGGACAGAGATATGGTTTAATTCGACTTAAGGCATAAGGAGGAATACCAGTGTTATTTCCGTTACCTGAATCAAATGGAGCTGTATTATATGCCCATGCACCCAAAGTTGTATTAAATTGGAAAATAGCAGTAGGCATCATGTTGTAAATGTTTTGTTGTTCCATGTAGGGTAACAAAGAAGCAAGAGCACCAATATAAGGCCCTGCATATGGAGGACCACTTACAGCACCAGGATTGATATTCGTTGCATTTGGGCTGATAATAATACCAGGGGGTAACCAGCCATAAGCACTTGCATAATTGTGAGAAGCTAGACCAATTTGCTTCAAATTATTTAAACAAGTTGAACGAGCTGCTGCTTCTCTTACTTTCTGAACTGCGGGCAATAATAAGCCAATTAGAATTGCAATGATGGCAATAACCACCAAAAGCTCAATCAGTGTAAATGCTGATCGGCGGATAGAACGAATCATTTAATTTCTCCTTCAAAAAATAATATAAACGTCAGACAAACGCTATCCAACGATTAAATCCAAATAAAAACATGTATTTAGGCTAAGTCTAAAAATAATTATCGAACTAATTCAAATTTATATTCGTGAAAATAATCTGTAAAATAAAAAAAAATTAAATTAGTTTTAATTATTTTTGGATTTTGAAATGGAGAGATTCAAAATCATATCTTATTCTAATCGTATGAAAATGTCCTTTCAAGTAAAAAATCTCAAAAAAAAGAATATTTTGTGAATTCCAAAGTTTTATTATTGAATTATTTCTTTGAATAAATGCAGTTCTCTAACTTAAGATAATGTAATTTTCATAATTTCAGATTTTGAACTTCATTAATCAAACAATCAGCAAATCATTTGATTATAATAATAAATCCGTTGACAATCTCGGAATCATCAACTAATTTTGCAATTTAAGTGATTGAATTTGCTCTCTAACCCTTTGGAATACAACATCATTCCAGTCAATTTATAGCAAGTAAGTCTACTCAACAGTTCTTATCACATCAATATCCTTCAGTTCAAATTTATCCTTCTAGAGGACTTAATTATTAGCGAGTGACGGCTATGATCTGATAAAATAATTTGGAAAAATTTGAACCAATTTAATTGATCAACCAAATTTTATTCATTATTTTACATTTATTCCCCTATTTAAGGGTTATTTTTGGGAATAACTACTTTCAAATTTGAATAATTTTGATTGAACTATCACCCTCCTAATAAGGCGATAATCAACTCTAATCTAATTCGATGTGCTAACCCTAGAAAAAAAGAGCTAAGCTTGAGTAAGTTAGCTCTTTCCTAGAATCGATCTAATATATGTTAGATAATTAAATTAATTCATACCGATTTGCGAAAAGTCGACAACGAATCCATCCTGATAGCCAGAAGCATTCATAAACTGGTACCATCTCGAAGAAAACCAATCGGTCGAGGAGCCAATTTTAGTAAGTCGCTGAACAGAACCATCTCCCATAGCGAATTGGACAACCATGGCATGATTACTCCCAAAGGCGAACCATTGAGAAGGATTAAGTAAATCCCAAGCTGTTGGCATCGCTCCCATTCCAATCCAGCTCGCCACGAAATCTCTAGCCCCTTGGTTTGTTCCACCGATTGTTTCACCAAAAGCAAGAGTTTGTGATGTACCATCGGTTATAGAGTTCATTGTCGTTTGTGACCCTCGATAGTAAATCCCAACCCATTGGCCATAATAGGTATCTCCGGAAGTAGAGACATTCCCTAGAGCACCTGCAACCGATGCATAATTAGTTCGCCCCGCGGGTAAAGTTCCAGGGAAATAATATCCTTCCAAGGTATATCCAAATTCAGTCAACCATGCCCAAACTCCATTTGTTGGTTGGACCAAGTTTGCTGAATCGGCAGGGCAAAGATAGGACTTGATTTGTGAAGCTGCTGCAACGTAAAATGTATTGGAATCTGAATAGTATCCTGCGTTTAGCGATCCGTTAAAAAACCCTGGGTTGATCTGATTATAGACATTGCCCGCTTCGATAAATGGCAATATGTAAGTTAACGTACCCATTTTATTAGTGGTATTATGTCCCGTAGGCAAATACCCGTTTGCTGATTCATAATTCATGGCTGCTAGAGCTATTTGTTTGAGATTGTTTGCACAAGAAGCCCGAGCTGCTGCATCTCTTACCTTTTGCACTGCGGGTAATAGTAAACCGATTAAAATTGCAATGATGGCGATGACCACCAATAACTCAATCAACGTAAATGCTGATTGACGAATAGAACGAATCATTTATCCTTCTCCTAAATTAATAAAAAACGCTAGATTAACTACATCTAACGATTAAATCCAATTGAGAATTACTTTGAGAACCAAAAAATTATCTTTAAAAATTAAAAACAATTATTGGAGAGATAAAATTCGCAAAATTTATTACTATATATTTGGGGAGAAATATAATAGTAATTATAGAAATGATAATTTATTTTTCAACAAAAAAATCAAATATTTTTCATACAATTATCTAATTTAATGTATACTAAGTATTCAAATCAAAAAATCATTCCGATTACGATTAATAAAAATCCATAATTTACAATTTCGAACTGCGTTATAAAAATTAGAACTGCAAATAAAATGGATTACGGAATTATTTTCTTTAAATCAACGATATAGAATCAGCATTAAAGAAATAAGAAATTGGTTATGAAAAGAACTCACCTTACCGAAATCGGTCTTAACCTGAAACCCTTCTACGAAAGAAATGATTGTAGAAGATACATGAAATTGTATTGATTGGCTGCTTCCTGCAATCTGGCTCCTCCAATTTTAATAATCCCAGCAGAAACAAAATAAAACCAACCAGACCAGCAATAAAGATATTTCTGGGAGACTTCTTCTCAACAGATGGGGTGGTGGCAACAGTGCCGGAAATCTATTAGTTCTTTTAGTTCCCAAGAATTCATTCTGGTTGGTTAAATAAATTCAACTTCGCTTCGTAAATGACTCGTAAGACAGATCCCTAATTGTTTTTAGGAGAGGCTACCCTGGTGGGAGCTGGTGGATCCGGAATGGTAACATCGGAGGGAAGCGATTTCAAAGATTTATTCTTACCGGCATTTCCCTCGTTTGTTGCTGGAGATTTTTTTCCACTACCTTCACCGCATCCTGAGGAAATCATCAAAAAGCCAACTAGAAAGCAAAAGAAAGTAAATTTTTTCATATAAAATACCTAATCATTTTTAGTAATAAATTTTAAACCACAAAAAAACGGATAATGTCTATTATTAGACA
Organism: Planctomycetota bacterium; assembly: GCA_021809185.1. GTDB lineage: Bacteria > Planctomycetota > Planctomycetia > Gemmatales > Gemmataceae > JAKBAI01. Next base: position 28,975 of record JAKBAI010000003.1, on the reverse strand, counting down.
AAGCCAAATGGGATCAACACCAAAATTTTAAGCGAACATTTAATTTTACGCTCGACAAGAAAAAATATCATGAATTAGATCATGCGCTATATCCTGTTAAATAGACAGGCATCGAATTTAAATGGGATTCAATGCCTGTCTATTTTGAATTCAAAGGAGAATTAGCTTTAATTACCCCCAATTTGAGAGAAATCGACAACATAGCCATCCTGGGCACCCGAAGCAATTAACAACTGAATATAACGAGAAGAACTCGTGTTACTTGTTGGACCAACTTTGAATAAGCGTTGAACAGAACCATCGCACATTGCAAATTGAACAACCGATGCATGCCTGCTCCCAAAAGTATAGTACTGGCAAGGCTCTAGCAAGTCGTAACCTACCCCCATCCCTGCGGCACCCATCCATGCTAGAACATATTTTCGCGCTCCCTGACAATTCCCGCCAAGAAGTTCACCAAACCCGAGAGTTTGAGAAGTCCCATCCGTAATTGAATTGATGGTTGTTTGGGAACCGGTGTAATAGACCCCAAGAAATTGGTTAAACGTGTTGTAATATTGTTGAGGATGGTTTGGCCGGATTGATTTTTCCAAATGCTCCAGAAACGGAAGAATAATTGGTAGGGGCAAGAAAAACAGAAGGGCCATCCTTAGCTGGGTACCCTGGATAATACGGCGGCCCACTATAATCATCTCCATCATGAATAAAAATATCACTTACAGATGATTCAATAGTACTAGCATTATCCGCTGGACAAAGAAATGATTTAACCACACTTTTCGCTGCTTGGAAAGTGCTTGCACCTGCGCCAATGTAATTCCCTCCTGATGTCCCATTAAATAATTTCGGATTGATCATATTATAAATATTCCCCCCTTCTACATAGGGGAGAAGATAGGGCAATGTCCCAATTCTTGACGGCATGGTAAATCCTGGCGGAAGACTGCCAATTGCAGATTCATAGTTCAAAGCTGATAGAGCAATTTGCTTAAGATTATTTGAACAAGATGCACGAGCAGCAGCGTCTCTTACCTTTTGCACCGCAGGCAATAGCAAACCGATTAAAATTGCTATTATTGCAATTACCACCAGTAATTCAATCAACGTGAATGCGGATCGTTGTTTAGAACGAATCATTTTCAACCTCCTTATAATTATTAAACAATAATTAAACGATTAATAAACAACATTGAACAATTAAATCCATTTAAAATTTGGTAACTAACAATTTAGCAGAATCCTGGAGTGGTTGAATTCATGACCTTCAATTAGTGAGATTTAATTAATGATATATAATGAAAATCAATATTTTTTTCAAGCACAAAAAGTAATTTTTAGATTAGTTAGCTGATTTATATTTGAATGATATAACAATCAAATTGGTATATCATTCAAATTAAGTGAGCAAAGCCCATTATTAAACAATTTTATTTTGAATTATAAAGATTAGTTTATCAAAGTAGATTAATTAAGAAATAAATTATCATGGAGTTGAAAGTTATCATATCACCATAAATCGGGGGGTAACTCATTCACGAAAGACTTGAAATTCTTCATTCAGAAAAAGGATTCGACTTGTAAAACCTCTGATGATCTTTCCACAACTGGTTCTGACTTCAAGAGTTTTTTTGGAGGACTAGACTAATTTCCTATCGGCATTAATTAAGCAAAAAATTTATTTTGAGCACCCACGATTCAGAAATGGAATAGCAATCGAAGCAAGAATCAAATTAAACGAAATGTGCTCTTCTCAATTCTGACAGTTCATCTAAACCAGGGAGTATCTGCCCTTGAGCATCTACTAGACCACAATTCGGAAATTGATGCGGATAACTATCTGCAAAATGTTCCCAGATCACCCCCGTCACATGATCTTTGCTCAAAGCCATAGCTGCCATAGAACGAATCCAACTGGCCTGGGCTGCCCAATTAAAGCCATCACGAAAATATCCAAACGAACCGATCGTGGCTCCAGGGGCTGCTAAATCGTCGCGATTGTTTGATGATGGCATCGCCATCGATATTTGTATAGGAAGACCGAGTAAGCCAAAAGTATCAATCAGTTGAGAACTTTCCAAGGTATCTCGGCAATAACTGCCACGAGAAGCAATACCCATGGTAAATTCGAGTTCTAGAGCTGCCAAATCGATGCCAGCGCGAATCAAAGTATCCGCATAGACAAATGGGGAATATGTATGCTCCTCATTCACCAGATATTCACCCCAAGGCTGAGAAATCCCAATAACCAAATTTAGATCTGGATCGATACTCCAAGCAGCTTCGATCAGTCTACCTGTCAGACGAATCCTTTCATCCTCACCCAAATTCAATCCCAAACCAAGATTTAGACCACGGCACAGATGCCATCGGGAGATCCGCTGACGATACCGCGAAACGATCGTCTCCACAAAATCGCACATAAAACTAGCCACGGTTAAACCATCATGCCGCCAAGGATGCAGCCAATCCGGTAAACCGAAAGGAGATAGATCGATAAGTGGACCCGCAGAAATATCCAGATGATTTTTCTCAGCCCAGTTCAAGACCGAATCGATCGCAGCCCATTGATACGTTGTTTCTTTCGGTTCGATCTGACTCCAGATCATCGGCACACAAACGGAATTGAAGCTGCGTAAATAGGCAGATTCTAAATTTCCTTGCGGGGTTTCATGCAGTCGACAACCGATTACCGAGGGAATTCTTGCTTGTTCTTTATGCCGCAATTCAAAAACCTGTTTCACATAACTTTCGACCAATTCATCCGCGGCCGCATGAACTAACCGTAAACCTTCCAATGCGAGCTGATCCGCCTTATCTCCCTGTCTTCGTATACTTTCCTTATCCAATTTTTCTGGAGCACTTTCCTCGAGTGAATTTGATGCTGAGGCATCTCTAGCAACAATTTCTGGACTTGGGCTTGGACTTGGAGATTCTAAAATCCCCTGACCTAAGTAATGGGTTGCCTGATGTAAAATATCTCGAATTTGTTGCCAAACGATCAGTCCATTCGATTCCCAATCTGCTAGTTGATTGCGAACCTGATTCAGCTTGCCGCGCGTCATCTCTATCGTTAGGCGATAATTTGATGGACTTTCTATGAGAGTTGCTGTTCGATTGAGGATTTGCCCCACTCCTGGTATTTTCCATGGAATATGGGTTAAACTGCTTTCATCCCTCTGCCAATATAATAAGAGTTGATCTTCCTGTACCTCAATTCTGGTTGGTAATGGAGAATGATCATAATCTCCTGCTCGAAAGGATTGATTTATACCACTACGTAATTCTATTGGCAGTTGTTGTGGGATCCAGAAACGTAATACGCCCATAGGCTATTGCCAATCTGATTTTGGGGTTAAGCGAAATCCTGTTTAATTCAAGATTATATTCAATTTATTATTGTTATTATTCTGACCACGAATCATCTATTCAAATAATTCGCTCCTAACGATTATAGGAACCTTCAAAGAAATGAATAGATAGACAATACTGTGAGATAATACTCTCAAGATCTAATTTTTCCCCCTGACATAGTCGGCATTCAAAGTACCCTATTCTGATTAAGATTCGCTCCAACCCAAAAAACGATGGAATTTGCCATAACCTTTGATTAAAATCGAAATTACAGCCAATTCCATTAAGAGGCAATTAAGAGACAACAATTAAGAGGGAATAGGAGGAAAGTTCCGCTAGCAAGAAACGAAGGCTCTATAATTGCAGAAACTGCGATTTCCTCGAAATTTTAAAAAGTAATAATCGTTATTCCAAGGAAGCGAATCGGAGATAATAAGAGAAAGAATGATGCACAACTTAGCGAATTGAAACAAATTCTATTAACGATCATTCAACCAATCGAGGACTGATTTGATTCGCCAAGCGGAGCCACAGTCTTCTCCCATCACAAAAATTCGCTTCTAAAAATATTTGGAGGAACGATTATTTTTTCCGTTATTTTTTACCGTTATTTACCCCTTCTTCTGCCAAGATCATTGCCGCCATATTCGCATCGGCAACCGTATCAAAAGTGACATAACCAACAAATTTGTTACCCACCACGGTTAGAATCGAGCCATGCAAATTAATCCCTTTGCGTGCCCAGGAATGCTTTAGCCGAAATGCCAACCCAGCCGTATTATCCCCCTCGATACGCATCACGATCGGTTCGCTTACCTCAGCCATGCCCGCTTTCTTTGCGGCTTTTATCGCCTCCGCACCGACCAAAGGAGCCACATACAGCACCCCCATGCCCGGACTTCCTTCTAATCGCTGAGTGTAAACGTAATCTAAATTTGCCCCTGCTTCGGCAAGATTGACCAGCTTTGCTGCAACTCCGCCCGGTTCATCGTGCACTTCTGCTGCCCATACATGCACACGGTCCATTTTAAAGCTCATGATGTTGCTCCCTGAGTTGGAAAAATTTTTCTATCTCCATTGTCTCCAATTTTCTTGAAAAAGGAAAGTGGGAAATACCAAAATTCTTCTCAGAATCTTTAAATCGTTTCTTTTTCTTCCTTATTTTCGCTTTCTTATTCTTCTGAAAACTTCAATAATTCTTCCCTTGAACCTACACTTGGAAAGAAATAAGCTTTGACTTCCCAGATCTAGTACTATTCTATTCAAAATGTTTACCACTCACTACCAATTTCTTACTAATGCCGTTCAATTTCTCACTAATGCCGTTCAAAAAAATCGATCATCGCATTTTCCATTTTAATCCAACGATCTTACATCAAAATCTCGAAACCCTCCATAATCGATGAACGGACCAAAGAGAATTGTTTTCAATCCCTAAAATTGAAAAACCCCTTTGATGAATCAATTGATTGAATCAAAGGGGGAAATGTCTATCGTTTGATTACTTTGAACGATAGAATAGTTTTTGGAAAAAACTTCTTTTTGAGCTTAAGAACAAATTAGTCTGGCAATTCAGTGAACTCGATATTTCGGAAGGTGACCTCCATTGGCCCCCCCTGATGCAGTTGAAAAGCGATGATTCCTGATTCTGGCATTTTTTCAAAGGTATCATCCACCGCGACTACATCGTTCACTTTGATTGTTACATGTTTACCCACTGCTTTAATGTAATAGGTATTGAACTCTTTTTCTTTGAGTTTCTCATTGATTTTTTTGGCGTCGGCCTGCTTCATCATGCCACCAAATCGCTCACCATACAGACTACCCCAATACCCTTTACCTATATCACATTGCGGCCCAGCGACCACAAATTTAGCTTTGTCCACAACCTTACTACGAATCTGGATCCCACTATTACCCCCACCATTTTTCAGTTGAACTTCGAATTTCATTTCAAAATTCTTGTACTGTTTTTTGCTACAGAGGAATGTATTATGTTTGGGATCGACCTCCGTTTTACCGATGACGGTGTTTCCTTCCACATTCCAATATTTCAAACCTTCCCATTGATCTGGTTTCAAAAAGTCACTTTTCTTATCTTCGGCAACTAGAGAGAATGCCGAATAGCCGAGTGCCGATACAAGCAAAAGGCAGCCGATAACCCATCTGTGAATTCGCATGATTTATTCTCCACTTGAGAGTTTTGGGTGGGAATCATCAATCGCAACAAACATCATTGCTGATCAACGATTCAATTTTAGTCTAGTCATTATCTTGCGAACTGATCCCCCCCTCTGCAATCCCTCAATTAAAAAAATGTCAAGAAAATCTATCTCCAATCGGCGAAGCAGCTAGTTAATATTAGGAAAATTACCTGTTTTAGATCGGCTTTTTGCAGTAGAGATCACAGAGATTGGTCTCTGAACCAGGGAAAGTCGGGGAGTAAGGGGATCGTTAATAAGCTTTTGGTCACGGAAGAACGTAGAAATCAAAGAAATTAGTCGAGGCTAGCGGACGAATCGGAGAGCATGGTAGTCGTTCATCATTTTTTACCCCAAAGAGAATAAAGAGAGAATACAAAAGTGGGAGTTTCTTGCTCCTATCGTAAAGTTCGCGGAACGGATTCTTGATTTCTGGCTAGAGATTCGGATCTTTACCCATTTGCTAGATTCTCAGAAAGAATCTCTATGGGTTCTCTGTAGCGAATTATTTAAGATTTCCAGTCGAAGATTTCTCATTCGATTTTGTATTACAGACTGAAACCTATTATTTGGCATTTTTTAGTCGATTGACATCAAAATCATGTTTATCAAACGGAGTCAACGTATTGAGTCGGTCAAAACAGTAATATTCAACAAGCGCGTTCCGTTCATCAAATGTAATAACTAGAACAGGTAAGCCGAAAGCGGGGGTATTCAGTTCTGTTGCATAATAAGTTAGGCGTTTTCCGCCTCGAGGTAAATCTGTTTCTATTCCGGACGGGATATTTTCTTGCACACACTCCATCGGTTGCGGATATTCTTTTCTCTTTTCCAGTCCACGGTATATCACCCGTGTGTTGGCAGGATCGCGCTCTTTAATTTGGATGAGTTGTGCCAGACGATAGAGCGATGCCCACATCCCTGCTTCGCGTATATCATGCCGACTTTGCGACCGCACGAGCGAACTATCCGGAGATAATGAAATATGGCGCATAAAAATTGCTTTAGGATCGGATCGAGCTAGCAATATTTCGATTTTATTGTCATTCTCCCCTTCCACATACAAAACTTCCCTACCCGTTGCTTCTTTACCTGTCCATTTCATATGCACACTAAAAGGACTTTTGCGGAAATGGTAATGAATGATCTCCAAAGGTTGCAATTTATTCTTAATCGCTTCCTGGCGAATCAGTCGAGCCTCGAATGTATTTATCTTTTCATACGCTTTTAACCCTAAGGAATAGATTCGTCGCAAGGAATCGGCACTATACAGATTCGATCCAGAACCTTCCCGAAATTTTGGTTGACCTTGCAAGTCCGCGGAGAGATCCTTTGTTTTAGAAAGCGATTCGTTCACTACATGAATGCGCTGTGGCCGGGCCAGTTCTGGTAATTTTGATACCAATTGATTTTGCTTATTATCCTCTGGGATAGAAGGGAAAGGGGGAATTTTTATGGAAGTGAGATTCATTTCCCAATCGCTATCCTTTTTCGATTCGTTCCGATTTGTATTTTTAGCGGTGGAATTTTTAGCAGTGGTATTTTCCCCTTGGCCTGAGGTTACTGAGGAAGATTTTCCAAGCGCTACTAGCGTTTCGGATGATTGCAACGATTTCGGTGTTAGTGCTGAATTGCGTTCCTTTGACAATGCTGTTGACAAATCAGTATTCGATCCTGAACTAGAAGTTTTTGTATTCGATCCAGTATTTGTGGTTGGACTTGGCGGAATGGGGGAATTTTCATCCGTACTTGGAAGTTTCGGGAATATCTTTTGTAATTCCTCAGGCTTAATTTTTCTAGGATTAGAGGAAGGATTATTGCTATTGTTGGAACTCGGTGAATTATTGTTTTGTGAATTATTACTTTGTGAATTATTACTTTGTGAATTATTACTTTGTGAATTATTGTCTTGTGAGCTACCGTTAAGCGATCCACCGTTTAGCGATCCACCGTTCGGTGAATTGGAATCTAGCGGTGAAGTCCCATCGGCTCCTGAATTGGTCGTATTGTTATTGTTTCCGATTATTGGTTGATTCCCTAACTGCTGGTTCCATCCCTTCGCTGAAGATGGATTATTTAAATTGTTGGCATCTTTGCCATAAGTATTGGTTAGACGATTTTTTCGATTCGACGAATCGCTGTGTAATGACGGCCAACTTTGACAACCAAGACAAAAAACCATTCCCGCCAAGAGCCATATTCCCAAAGATCGGGACCAGCTTATCGTTTGAATAGAATCTGCGCTGAGGATTCTGTAAATCGGTAATCTATTTATTTTGTGCATAGCCTCTTCCATGAGGGATGTTTCGTATAATCAAACTTCAAGAATTCTTTAGGGGTTCTTCAAGAGTTATTCAAAACTTATTCAAGAGTTCAATCCAATCGAACCTCACCTAAATTCATTATCGATTTTCAGGCACTGTATCCTGGCCAAAACAGTACTATAAACAGGTTTGAAAAAAATGCAATGCAACTTTTTGCAAAGACTCTTCTTCAATTTTTCCAACCTATTTACGGATTCCGCTGATCATAAATTGCACAAAGTTTTAGTAAAAAATGCCGGTCTCGAAATCGTCAACAACTTCAGAAATTCTCTAAGAACGATGGCAATTAACAAGTAAAAGCAGCGTCAAAAAATGATTATAAAAAATAAAAACCACACCTGGGGAAAGGTGTGGTTTTTGGAGGATTCCACTGAAAGGGACTTCGAGTGGGGGGATATATCCACCCTTTGCAGGATGGTAACGGAAAGGGGTTTAGGGGAACCTTCCCGGTTAATTAGGGGGATCACATGAGCCGATCGATTAAAATCAGCTTTTACAACTTTTTAGTCTTAGGGGGGTAAGTGAAAATTATTCCAATTTTCAGCTTTCATTAGACAAATTTTCATATCAGAAAACTTATCCTTTTTTTGGGTGTCATTTAGAGCGATCCGGGTTCCAGTCCAAATCGCTCAAATGACTTTGCCTTCTTTTCTCAATTCAAAGGGATCTTATGAATATCCTTTGAACTTATGCTTCAAACTTTTACTTCTCTGTTCCGGCCCTTGAAAATCGATTCTTCAAGTTCCGATGGATATGTATAGAGCAACAACCGTGCCAATCAAAAATCACTTTGGTAAAAAATAGTCACAAGTAGTTATACAATATTTATTTATGACTAAAAATATTAAATCGAATTTCCAATACCCAAAGACGAACCTAAGTATTTTTTACATTTTTACAACACCGCCTATGTAAAATTAACCGATTCTTACTTCTCCGATGCAGCAATAAGTACAAACCTCACATCCATTACATTCGTCCCGGTCCAGCCTGTTTTTACTAACCCGCCAATTCGCTCGAAGAATGGATAGGCATTATGCGCAAAGAGATATTCGCTTAGATTCTCGCCTAAAGTCTTTTGCCGCTGAGCGATCGAGGGAGTAACTACGGCCCCTGCGGCATCGGTCGGACCATCCTCCCCATCCGTTCCTGCACTGAAAAGTGCTAGCGATTTCAGATGATTCCCCGCTTTTGTGTCTATGAGGTTATTGGGGCAGTTACTGGGTAAATAGTTTTGAAGAAAATGCCACAATGCCAACACAAATTCTTGATTCCGCCCCCCTTTGCCATGATTCGGGGATAAGGAAACGGTTGTCTCCCCACCAGAGAGCAAACACACAGGAGCGGCTAGGGGTTTGTGATCTTGGCAAATACTCTGGACCAAATCGGCAATCGTTCGGGCCAACGAGATAGTATCTCCCTGAAGCCAAGATCCCAAATTGCAAACCGAATAGCCAAGCTCGATGGCTCTTTTTTCTGCGGCACGGAGAGCACAAGCATTATTCCCTAAAATCGTATTCCGAATCCTTTTATCGGCGACTTTGCAAGTTTCTGGGATTGCCCCTCGTTCCCCTTGGAGCAAGTGATTTCGAACGTTTTTTGATAGATCCGACCACAAAGAATACCGCTGAAGAATCGCTATCGCCTCAGAAAATGTAGAAGGATCCGCGGAAGTTGGTCCTGAGGCAATAACTTCGAGCGGGTCGCCAATCACATCAGAAATAATTAAACACTCAAGGTGAGCGCCTCGAAAAGCGCTGCCTAACTGCCCCCCCTTTATCCCAGAAAGATGCTTTCTTACTGTATTCATTTCCTGAATGGTGGCACCAGACCGATGTAAGCGATGAGTTAGAGCTAATTTATCTTCCAATACCAAACCTGGAGCAGGTAGAGGAAGAAGAGCAGATCCACCACCGGATAACAAACAGATTCCAAGAGAATCTGGTTCTGCGTTCTGAAATAACTCCATCATTTGCCGGGCACCAACGACCCCTCGCTCCGTTGGGAAATTACTCCCTGCCGCGCGGGCACCATGAAGCTGAATCCAACGTAACGGTTGCACACAATCATCAGGCACATTCACTAGACCTGAAAGCTCGATAGGAATATCGACGAATAACTCCTCCAAGGCCGCAGCCATCGCTGCGCTCGCCTTGCCCGCACCAGTAACCACTATTTTTTGTCCCGGTCTAAGCCAATCGGCACCGCTTGAAGATTCAAACCAATTTTTCAATAATACTTTAGGAGAGACCGCATCCAGAGCACTTTGCCAGATTTGTAAGACATGGTCATGGAGCTCCGAATCGCCATTCGTTTTATTTTGTCCAGTAGAATTGGTCAAAGTAGAATTTGTAGGAATAATGTTCGTCATGATGATTGCATTCCCCAGCGCGAACTTAACTGATGCGGAACGCCGAGCTGATCCAAAATTCTTGCCACGACAAAATCGACCATATCCGCAACCGTTTGTGGTCGGTGATAAAATCCGGGCATAGCGGGTAAAACCACGACCCCCGCACGGGACAAAGCCGTTAGATTTTCTAAGGCGATTACACTAAGCGGCGTCTCACGCGGAACAACAATTAATTTCCGGCGCTCTTTAAGATGTACATCCGCTGCTCGATGAATTAGATTTTCACTCATCCCATGCGCAATCGCTGCTATTGTTCCCATACTACATGGGCAAATCACCATCCCGCGAGTAGGAAATGATCCACTGGCAATCCCTGTCTGAAAATTGCGAAAATGATGATATTCTAGCTCCGATAAATTCTCTTTTGGAACAGTATGGCCAAGCAAATCAGTTGCAGAAAATCGATTCAAATCGATTATTCGCCCCGTTTCCTGCGCTAATACCTCTACCGCTGCGGGACTAATTACCAGATGAACGGGTAATTTCTCGAGCAGCAAAACCTCCAATAATCGTAAAGCATAGAGTGACCCACTCGCACCTGTTATTGCCAAAACTATCCGATCGGCCATATATTTCTTTTAATTTTCTGGAATGACTATTTTCTCTTGATCCCATTTTTAGTTGATCGATTCACCTATTGCCAATACTCCTCGGAATATTTTTCTAAATGGCAAATCGCTTCGCAAAAATGAAGAATCGATAAGAAAAATGGAAGAAAAGTTAGATAGCAGAAAAAGATAAATTCCTCTGCTATCTAACTTTTTAGAAAAAATGGTAAATCAGTATTATGAAATCGGCACAAAAACCTTCGCTCTTCTTTCAAGCTAATTCTTTCAAGCTATCTGTTTCACAAAGGTTCTTGGCCAATTCAATTCCGCTATTATTTACTCTTGCTTAACTTTATTTGAGAGCAGAGAAATCGGTTGGATTCATATATACCGATTCTAATTTATCGACTAGTTTACCATTCACTTCGCTGGCCTTATACGCTTTTTGCCAATCTGGATCATCACGAAAAGCTTTCCAGGATTTTTCTGCTGCTTCTTTGCTAGCATGTGCCACAATATAGATCAATTTTCCTTCCGGATCTTTGCTATCGACCCAATACCCAATGTTGGTCATTCCATGTTTTTCAAATAATTTCGTTGTGTGGTCACGGAACCGTTTCAACAACGCGGGCATCTTGCCTTTTGCAGCATAATAAGTTCGTAACTCAAAAATACGATCTTTACCTTCGGCAGTATTCCCTAATAGAGAATTACTGTTAGCTGTTTCATTGGGATAAGTTGCAGCTCGTATGCTGCGCAAATCAATAACGGATGAACCAATCGCCACCACCGTGGCTAAACCAAACAAAACCCATAAGCCTGATCGAGAAATGATCACTTTCATGCCGTCAAACTCCTTACCTAGAATTGGAGAACTAAACTAAAAAACTATCTGATGAAAAATCAGATAGGGGATTAAGAAAACTATCATCCACTACTGATTTTCTTCAAACCGGTATAGATGTTTTTCTGTACGGATAAACAGAGCACCGTTGCTCGGAACAAACGAAGCAAAAGTTTTTTCTTTTAGATCATTTTTTTTCAAGATCTGAAACTCTTTATCTACTTTTACCACAACACCAACCCCTGTTTCGTTGGTGATCCAGAACTTACCATCGCTGTAAAGAGGGGATGCCGAATACCCACCCGATGGCAGTCTCTCTGACCAGATCACCTTTCCAGTTTTCGCTTCCATTGCCGTAAACATTCCATTATCGGATACCATATATAACTTTTCATTTACTAAGGTAAGAGAGGGGGTATTCGCTACTGCCTTGGGGTTAGTCCAAACAATTTTACTGGTAATATCGCCACTCCCTTTTGGTTCAATGGCATGTAGAATCGGTTTCATATATCCCGTAGTATAGAATAACAGTCCAGAACCATAAACCGGACGCTGGATCAACGACCACCCCTTGTAAGTCGATCTCCATATCTCTTTGCCAGTTTCCGGTTCATATCCAGCGATCATAAAGCTGCCAGAAGAGATAATCTGTTTGCCGGATGGAGTGTCGATTAATTGGGGAGTCGAAAACGAAAATGGGTAATTATTTTTATTATTCCGTGCTGTTTTCCAAACTTCATCCCCTGTTGTTTTATTCAAAGCGACAACAAATTGCTGATCACCACCATCGCAACTAAACACCAATTTGTCCCCTACCAAAATCGGTGATCCCCCGTTCCCATGCACAGGCTGATAAGAATAGATCTTTTTCCAGATAATCTCTCCCGTTTGCAATTTTAGTGCAGCAGTCCCTTCATGACCAAAATGGACAAACAGATGTTCCCCATCGGTAACGGGAGTTGGCGAGGCATGGCTATTTTTACTATGAATATTTGGTGCGCTCGCTCCCTTACTAATGAAAAGTAATTTATTCCAGATGAGTTTACCATTCGTGGCATCGATTGCCAAAACTCGAAGTTCATAGTCCGATTTGATCCGATTCGCTTTAGCAGATTGATTTCCGGTTGAATTTTCAGTTTTATCTAGCTTGCTTGGAAGTTCAACCGCTGTGGTTAAATAGAGTTTCTCATGCCACAGAATTGGAGAAGACCATCCTTTACCCGGAATTTCTATTTTCCAGGCCACGTTCTTATCAGGCCCCCACTCCATAGGCAACGCTTTGCCATTGTAAATGCCTGTTCCGCCCGGACCGCGAAACTCCGGCCAATCCCCTGCAAATCCCAAAGTGCTAACAGTCCAGAATCCGAAGATCCCTAGCACGGCTAATAACAAACAGAACCGATTATTTTTACAAAATATCATGTAAAAGCTTTGCTCCACTTAACTTTAATAGAATCTATCGTATCAATTGGTAACCAATTACCAAATAGATGAAATAAGATTTCTGGATAAGATCTTGCTAGCAGTAGTTTTTATTATATTCGATCTAGTTAGAAATGCCAAAGTATTTCGAACAAAGATTTTGGTTTCATTTAGTGGTAGTATATATTTTGTGACTTTAGATCGATTAGATAGAAGATCGATCGGTAATCCGCTTCGGAATCGAGTAGAAATAGGCTTATTTTTTTGTTTTTGCACGCCGAGCTTCTTCCTGATCTGCCAATAACCGCATATTTTTTGCTTCGTCCATTTTACCCCGTTTCTCTAGACAAATGGCAAATAATCGACGTAATGGGGGATTGGTTTTATCTAATCGAAAGCCAAGATTAATCCAAGAAATGGCATCATCGATAACATCGCAACGAATACTTAGATCTACTGTTTCGATATAAAGCGAAATGTCATTCGGATGAGCGGGGAGCTGCACTCGTGTCAATTCGCTAAGCCGATCAAAATCGGTTTTCAATTGTTGTTCATATTTGATGATCGGCTTTGCCTCCTCTTCTTTTCCTAGATGGGTCAACGTTGAAGCAAGGAGATGATAGGCTGTAAGTAAATTGGGACGAATTTCGATCGTTTTGCGAAACCATTTTTCTGCCTCGACGTAATTCCCTTCCTGATATTCCAGTTCGCCATAAAGCTGATGTCCTAGTGGATGTTGAGGAACAATTTTTAACAATTTATCCAGATAGACCCGGCATTGATCCGCATTGCCGGCATCTAAAGCAATATCGGAGAACGCCATTCGTGCGGCAAGATACAAAACCTCATGATAATCGGGATTATGTTGCAATAAAAATTGCACATGAGGTCTAGCTTTATCGAACCAGGATTGGTCCATTTGCAAGGATACGAGCTGCATCCGGGCAAAAAGATTATTTGGATTATATTCAATCGCTTTGAGATAATCTTTTTCCGCTGCCCCTTTATGCTCCATTTTTTCATTGATCCAACCACGAAAATGATAAGCCTTTGAAGAACGGGGTTCGTAAGCTAACCAGGTGTTGATGGTTTCTAAAGCTGCACCAAATTCGTTGCGCGTAATGTAATAACCGACCATCGTTTCCAAAATATGAAGTCTTTGGGGATGCCCCTCTTCAACACAATGCCATAATCCAGGTAAAAGCTCGTCAAAATCGCCGCGAACCGCTCTCAATAATACAAACTCGAATTGTAATTTTTCCGAACTCCCCCCAATCTCGATAGCCTGTTGCAGATATTTCTCTGCTTCTGAATAGTGATTGAGCAAACGTTCGACTCGACCGAGAAGATAGTAAGCTTCGGCATCTTTCGAGTTTTTTTGAACCGCTTGCTGCAAATACTTTTTTGCTTTCTCATACTGATCATTTTGGATTGCTTCCTGAGCCAATTCCAACAAACTCTGCCGATTAATCCAAGAGATGACCAGATAAGAAGTCCCTACTAAAAACATGACGGCCAGCAACAGTAAGAGAGATTTTCGTCGCATATAATATCTGCTCGTATTTAGAATGGTTAGCAAATGATATTTATATAGAGTGCAAACGGAGAGTAAAATTACCTCAAACAGCAAAAGCGATGCTAACAATATTCATTTTGCCATTGTGATTTATTTACGAACCATCTAAATCATTCTATATATACCCCTGTTTTACTTCGTTTCATGAGAGTGAAAGACTCCTCAAAATAACTATTAAAGATTACTTCCCTAATATTAATCTACTACTAATAGTTAATCGGAATTCATCATGACGGTCCGCAAATGGGCTTCTAGTTAAACTATTTATCTCAGCGAAATTTGGCCAGCATAGCTTCTAAATTATAGAAAAGGCTTGTGATATTAACCAAACTGAAAAATGCTTTCTTAAAAGAAAAAGGCTTTTAATCGCTAAGCGATTAAAAGCCTTATCTTAACTATAGACAAATTACGCGAAAAAAATTGTTAATTCTTTAAGAGTTGATTCTTTAAGAGATGAACAACGAGTTCACTACCAGTCCTGACCCACAACCAGATTATCATTAGGAACGACCGAAACGGCCCAACTATATTGAGAAATTCCGTTTGCAACGTTCCGAACAGATCCATCCCCCATTGAGACGATAATCCCTCCGGAGGATAAAGCATGGACCGTTGCCTGATTACAATTCAAATAATTCGTTTTGGGTTGCGGTAATGGAACCTGTAAATTGTTTGATACACCACTAATAGGTTGGATCGAGTAAGTATTGTAGATTTGTGCACAATAATAACCATTCGGATTCGATTCAAAAGCATCCGAATAGGGATTATTGGTTGTTCCACACTGAGACATGTGCTCGAAAATTGCGATGGTATTGGCGGTTCCATCCTGCATGATGGTCTGCATGGCCCCTAAGGAAGGTTGATTCCAACCGCTATTTAAATTATAGTTTGGACCGAAGACCGCTGCATTTGAAGCATAGGAAATCATCGGTCGGCCAGTCGTAGGATCGTTCATATTCCCAGAATTCGGATCGGCAGGCGCTGTAAATGATTTCACCGTCCCGTTTGCGGTTTGAATCCCCCAAGAATCGCCCGGTCCTCCAGAAGCACCAATGGTACTAGTATTGTAAATATTTTGTTGATCCATGTAGGGCAGAATAAAATAAAAGAGCGAACCCTGGGCTGCGGGTGCCGAATTATAAACCCAACTACCGTTGTTTGACAAAGTAGGGGATGTACTTGTATATGGAAATATACCTTGACTAGGAGGAACTTTCCCTAGGGCATCGTTACAACTCCACAGAGCTAAAGTCATTTGCTTGAGATTGTTTTGACTCTGTGTTCGTGCCGCTGCTTCTCTTACTTTTTGTACAGCGGGCAATAGTAATCCAATCAAAATGGCGATAATGGCGATAACAACTAATAATTCAATGAGGGTGAATCCTTTGCGACTACGCAAATTGAATTCTTTAGAGAGACTCATAATTTCTTAACTCCAAAAATGGTTGCAAATGTAATTTCAACTGTTCATAAATTTAATTCTTTATCTTTAGATGTCAACCAAGAATTGGATTAAAAATTACAATTGGTTCTAGATCTAATCGAGCTTTAATTTCCATATGCGTAAATAGAATTGCTTAATTGATTAAAGCCGTTTTGATGAGACAATTGTCATAATATATTATCGGATCTGAACTTATTCAATCGAATTCAAATTAAAACTATCTAAGAAACTAAAGATGATAATTCTTAAACAATTTAATAATACATCACGGATTAAAAATCATTAATCAATGAAATATCCGGTTCATCAACAAATCGGTATTCCATTTGCCAATCTAGCCGCCTAGGATTCAAGCCCACTTTGCGACTCGATTCAATAACCATGATTAACTTTAGAAGGCTTATCTTCTTCCATTCAAGAAGAACATCCAAAACGAATTTGCTTTACGGGAAAAGAAAAAGCGGGAGGGAATCGAATCGATTCGCCACCCGCTAAGAAATTGAACTAGAATTATAAAGCAACAAATACCCGTCCGATCAATCGGTTAAATCGATATTGACATCTTTCATATCTCCCGATTTTACGGTGATCTCCTTATCGCTCGTTGCTTTTGACTTATACTTCCCTGGCACCGGCTTCGTACCATTACTATCACTCCCCTTCTTCATTGCACTTAAATATTTATCCGCTTCCCCACCCTTCGCCATCTTCGCCATTCGCTCCTTCGCTACGGTCGCTGGATCCTCTTTTGTCGATGCCACGGTATTCCCTCCTCCACCCGTAAATGCCCCCTTCTGCTTCATCATATTCATGTAATCGGATACTCCACTTCCACCTCCTCCCCCAGCACCACTGCTCCCCGTTTCCACCGTTACTTTGTACTTCCCTCGTCTAACACCCAACATCGCATATGTCCCATCCGCTTCTATCTTGCCAGGATATACTGGGCCTTTTTCATCCACCGAATGGAAGGTGATTGTCCCCCCATCCAATAATTGTCCCTTGTAACTTATCTTCCCGCGCACATTCCCCACATCGGTACCCGATGACGAACCGCACGATGTCCCAATAATCACCAAGCCCAGTACTAGCAATCGACTTAATATACCTGTTATACTTCGTTTCATGAGAGACTCCTCAAAATAATGATTAAAGATTAAAAACCATCTATTACCAATCAAACAAAAAATCAACTACCCGATCTCAAATTGAATTAAAGAAATACTTTTATCCCTATCCCAGTTGAACAACATATCGTTTAAAAGATAAATCCTTTAAATCAATAAAGAAGGCTTTTAAGTATTTAACACTTAAAAGCCCTTCTCAATCAAAAAATTCATTATTTAAATCGAATTGTTAATCCATTTTGGATAATATCAATTATATCCACTACCAATCCTGACCCACAACCAGATTATCATTAGGGACGACCGAAACGGCCCAACTATATTGAGAAATTCCGTTTGCAACGTTCCGAACAGATCCATCCCCCATTGAGACGATAATCCCTCCGGAGGATAAAGCATGGACCGTTGCCTGATTACAATTCAAATAATTCGTTTTGGGTTGCGGTAATGGAACTTGTAAATTGTTTGATGCACCATTAAAAGGTTGGATCGAGTAGGCATTGTAGATTTGTGCACAATAGTAACCATTCGGATTCGATTCAAAAGCATCCGAATAGGGATTATTGGTTGTTCCGCACTGAGACATATGCTCGAAAATAGCGATGGTATTGGCGGTTCCATCCTGCATGATGGTCTGCATCGCCCCTTTGGAAGGTTGATTCCAGCTACCATTGAAATTATAGTTCGGACCGAAGACTGCTGCATTTGAAGCATAGGAAATCATCGGTCGGCCAGTCGTAGGATCGTTCATATTCCCAGAATTCGGATCGGCTGGTGCTGTAAACGACTTCACGGTACCATTTTGTGATTGAATCCCCCAAGAATCTGCTGGTCCCCCAGAGGCACCAATGGTACTGGTATTGTAAATATTTTGTTGATCCATATAGGGCAGAATAAAATAAAAGAGAGAACCTTGTGTTGCGGGTGCCGAACCCCAATTAAAGGTATTCGTGTTGGTTATTGGAAAAATTCCTTGGCTAGGTGGTACTCTGCTGATCGCATCGTTGCAGCTCCACAGCGCTAAAGTCATTTGTTTGAGATTGTTTTGGCTCTGTGTTCGTGCCGCTGCTTCTCTTACCTTTTGTACAGCGGGTAATAGCAAACCAATCAAGATCGCGATAATGGCGATAACTACTAACAATTCAATGAGTGTAAATCCTTTGCGCTTACGCAAATTCCTATGTCTAGAGAGACTCATCTTAAACTAACTCCATAAAATTTGAAAAATATTAAAGGCTAATTAATATTAATCTTTCTTTTATCATTCGTCAAATAAATCTCAGATTAATTCGATAAATATATTACTTTCTAATTAGTTATTAATTTCTAAGTCCCCATTTTTAATCAGAAAATATTCTAAATTAAATTAAATTCCAAATAATTGAAGTAAACTGAGTAGGTTCAATCGTTTAAAGAAATAGAGTAACGTTGAGATAATTAAGAATGAAACAGTCTTTAATGACCTCATTACCCACAAAAGTGCTTGAATTATTTGTCAATATCGGGGAATAGAGATGATAGTAATACGTTGTCCTCATTGCGGCATTCCGTTTGATCAAGGAGAGATTGATCAGCTCGCTAAAACTAACAACAAAAGCCAGAACAAGAATAGTACACCAAATCCCTTGCTATGTCCCGAGTGCCACCAACCTTTGGATGGAAGCACTTTACCCGAAAAAAATATGGAAAGCGAATCAAAGGAATCGACGGAAAATAAGTCTTCGCCTCTTCCTCAAACTGTGAGGAACTCCGATTCTTCGAGTCGATTTTCCTCGTGGAAAACTAGATTAGTTTTGTTTTGCGTAACATTCCTGGGTGTCTTTGCCATCGGATTTTCTTCTAGCCCTTGGCTCCAATCTGATAAAAAAACCACGAGTCCAATAGAGGATATCCAAGACCCATCGTCAGATGGTGAATATTCGCGCACAAAGACTATTAATCCTCCCATGCACGAGCTGTCAAAAAAAATACAACAGCTCGAAGCAGAGAAGGAACAGCTTCATCGTGAATTGCAATCGTTAAGAATCGATTCCCAAAGCAGTCAAATCCAGTACAAAGAAAAAATTAAAACTCTTGAAGAAGAATTAAAACAGATCAAGGAAAGTAAAGAAGAAAAAATCACTCAAAATACGGAGAAAGAAACACCACCTCCAATAGAAAATCTCTTTGACAAACCAGATTTTATCCCTCAACCCCGCGTTCAACGAGATGTAACCATCCCCGTTGGGATAGATCGATATACACTTCCGCTGGTAAATAAGCATCAGGCCATCCGCTTGCGTGGCCAGGTTCAAGATTTGATCATTGAGGGGATTGAGGACCGATCCACGGTAGATACAAGCAATCTACGGGTATCTACCATTAAAGTAACTGGGGAGATTAATGGACGATCGAGCTTAAGAGTGCGTTCTCCAGGATGTGTGGTTACTCTTGCCGGTGTGAATGGCAATTCAAGGATCCACATCGATGCTCGAGATGGGATGATTATTTTTGGGAAAGAGGTGAATGGAGATTCTCAACTTCAACTCCTAGGCCGACACATTGAATTCCGTGGACCGATTAACGGGACAAAAACAAAGATTTTTATAACGTTTTCACGGATCGGCTTTCTGCGATTTAAAGAGCTATTGGGAGCATCTGAAATCATTTGGCGAAAACAAAATTTACGGGAACCAGACCCACAAATTCAGTCCGGTTCCATTCAGGGGAATGCTCAGATTCGCCGATACCCGAATCGATAGAGATAAGAAAACAATACCACTTAGAAACCTGTTTCAGCTTAGGAAATATTACCTCTTTTAGGCCAGATTAATTCCACGGTTACAGAGGCTGGTCTCTGAGGCTGGTCTCCGATTGGTGAAGTCTAAGATCCTCGTGGACGTTGATATTTTATAACCAGACAAATCATTAGCGAAATACAAGAGGAGGGTCTGCTCATCCGCATCGTTGAGACCTCCCAATACTAATTATTTTTGATTTTCTAATCTAAAGAATTCGCTCTGGATTATCTCAAACTAGATATTCTTGAGTTTATTCACAGAGATCTCGGATCAACCTAAGAATTATTAGATGAGGTGATCGATTGGCAAAGGATTATTATTTGGAAGGCTTTTTCGAATTTTGGGTTTCTAGGGACAAATAAAATAGGTAACCACAAGAATTGTTCCCCAGATCGTTCGCATCCAAGGCGCTCAAATAATAAATCCCATCGTGAGGAATAACCACTTTCATTTCAGGATCTTTCGCCAAAGCCTGTGCACGTGCCACCTGAAGCAGTTTCCCTTGGCGATCATGCAAATAGAGGATTAATTCCGCTGGGGATCCCAGAATCTGTGCTTCGACTTTACAAAGCAAAGTTTCCCCTTTTTTGGCTGGGAATTGGAAAACATCAACATCCTTAGCCGATTGAATTTTCCCCTCAACAATTATTGGCAAAGTAAGAGTCTGCGCACTGGCAAAAGACTGGTTCGGCTCTTTTTCCATGATGTACTTTTCATTTCCGCGAACGATCAATTCATGTGGTTTGCTTTCTCCGGCATTGCTTTTCAACGTAAGCTTTAAATTTTTGCTAACGGTCATCGAAGATAAAGTTACTTCAAGATCGATTTCGCTATCCCCAAATTTTGGGACTAGATCGTCTTTAGGCGGCTTAATTTTTCTCGATTTTCCGAGAATGCGAACTTTACCACGACCATCCGCAATTGTCGCTGACGTAGCCTGTTCCAATCGAAAACCACTTACCGTCACCTTGATTGGTTGACCAGCAGCAGGGATTGAAAGGGGTGAAAAATTGAGAATCTGTGGAGGAAGACCTTTCTTAGGATTCTCTTTTTTTGCTTGGCTAAAAAGAACCAGATCAACCGAGAAGAAATAAAACAAAATAGCGATAAAACAGAATTGCAAAATTAACCTGCGACAAAATAGGGATCTCATTATTCAATTTCCTGAAACCAGATCTCTTTGCAGAGTTGGAGACAATGCCAAAAGAATCCCCTAGAATCTCCTCGAGTAAGAAGCGAGAGGAAAGAGGGAGGAGTTAACAATAAAAAGCAACCTCGATAAAAGCTGAAAACAAATTTAAGATTCAGGTAAGAGAAGCTAACAATAAAATAAAAAGCTCCAAAACAATTACTCTCCTAACCGCTAGCTTCTCTTTCCATTCACAAAACACCGTTTATAAAATAATCGTGAGACCGTGTATAGAAATGACTTTAAGCATACAGCTCATGGATCACATCCCCTTTTTCGGTTATCTCGATTGGGCGACCATCGGGAGTAATCAACTGGGAATGCGGATCAATGCCGAGTGCGGAATAAATGGTGTAAGCAACATCCCCTGGAGATACAGGTCGTTTGGTCACAAAGCCCCCTTGTTTATCGGTAGCACCAATAACATTGCCACCGCGAACACCGGCACCAGCAAACAGGAGGGAGCCAGCTTTGGCCCAATGATCACGCCCGCCATCTTTATTGATTTTTGGACTACGGCCAAATTCCCCCATGACCACTACCAGAGTATCCTGAAGCAACCCATGCTGATTCATATCTTCCAAAAAAGCGGATAAACCACGATCGAATTCTGGGAGTTTATTCTTTAGTCCTTCAAAAATTCGGGCATGATGATCCCAACCACCATAATTTACGGTAACAAATCGAACACCTGCCTGGACCAATCGCCGTGCCAATAAACAACTCTGACCGAAAGTATTGCGGCCATAACGATCTCGGCATTGTTGCGGTTCTCGCTCGATAGCAAAAGCCTGGCGAGCTTCCGAAGCAAGAACCATCTCGACCGCCCGTTTTTGAAATTCGGAATAGGTATCGATTTGATCATTGGCATGAATATCTTTACTCAACCCATCCACTGCCTGGAGTAGACTTTGCCGGCGTTTCAGTTGATTCCCCAAAACATTTGCAGGGGGAGACAGATCGCGCACCTGATAATTCGTCTGGTTCGGGTCACCGGCAGTGAACGATTCAAAACGGCCACCAAGAAATGCACTCTTACCTAATTCCCAGGTAAAGGATGGATTTTTGGGAATGGCAACATAAGGGGGGATTTTTCCAGAAAAGCCACATTGTTTAGCAACAACCGCTCCTATGGCGGGATAATCTCCAAAAGCAGATCCGAATCGCCCCGAAAGCACCCAATTGGTAGCCGTTTCGTGATGATCGTTATTATGCTCTCCAGAACGAACCAGAGCGAGATGTTGCATCGACTTGGCCATCATGGGGATCATTTCCGAGACTTTAACACCGGCTATATTCGTAGAAATCGGACGATACTTGCCTCGAATTTCCTCGGGGGCATCCGATTTGGGGTCAAAACTATCATGATGCGATAGCCCACCTCCCAAATAAATCAATACCACCGATTTTGCCCGTGCTTTCGCCTTAGCCCCACCCGTTTTTTTACTCTCCGATGATTGTTCTGCTTGTAATAGTTCTGGCAATCCTAACCCAAGGAATCCGAGACTCCCAACTTGCACCGATTGGCGTAGAAATTTCCGGCGATCGCATCCTAACGAAGCTTCTAAATGTTTATCCCCCACAGCAATAGTATCCGCATTCAAGGAGGAATTACTTGTTCGATCGGATTGGGATAATGTAATGTTAATCATAAACTCACTCTCTCAAAGAAGAAATAATTAATTGCCGGGAAAAATTTCAAGCTATTTATAATGAATCACTTGACCGATTCAAATGATTCATACGATCTCCATCGCTCTATAATCACTATTGCCGATTCATCAGGGACAATTCATTAGGGACATTCATCATTCGGACTCAATAATTAAACGCGAAATTTTTGGAATTCAATAATGCCCAGAATAAATCGGAAAGTACTTCCTTTCGATCCTCGTTAGTCAATAAAGGGAGAATCGAATTTTTTTCACCTTCACGGGCTTTGCGGGCATAGGTTCGCAAAAATAATTGATCGATAATAGATACGTTGTCGGTTTTCTGTTCGAGCAATTTTGAAAGGAAACTTTGACGATCTCGAATTTTTTGTGCGATTTTTTCCCCATTTTGCAGATGTAGCAGTTGAGGCATGGTAACATCTGCTGATCGTTCGCACGCACAAGCCGAGATCCTATTCGATCGACCAAACAAACTTAAGAAATAAGAAGAAACTTGGGGGTCAGGAATCTGGATGGCACGTATTCCTTCAGGATAACCGTTAAACAAGTCTGGAATCGCTGTAACCTGACTAATCGCATCCATCAGCACTTCAGCGGGGAGTCTCCGTGCATAGTAGTGGGAATAATAGCGCTGATCGGTTTCATTCGAAACATTCGTAGTGCTTTTAAGCTGATAAGTACGCGAATTGAGAATAACCCTCATCAACGACTTAAGATCAAATCGATTTTGTACCAGATGATTTTTCAATCCTTGCCACAATTGCGGATTGGAGGGGGGATTTGTCGCGCGTAAATCATCTACAGGTTCGACCAAACCGATCCCCAGATAATGTTTCCAGATTCGATTAGCGATAGCCCCAGAAAAATATTCATTTTTAGGATCGGTTATCCATCCAGCTAAAACTTGGCGCGGATCATTTTTTGGATCGACCAGAAGGGTGGTTCGATCAAGGGGTTGAGCTTTCATTAAATGACCCGTGCGCGGGTGCCAAGCCCCAACAGGATCATTTTGTCTCCTCTCATCTGGATTTGCGACTTTAAGGATTGTTTCCCCTAATTTGGAGTCTTTTCTCTGGAAAACGATCCGAGAAAAAAATCCGGCAAAATGATAATAATCATCTTGAGTATACTTCTCCAACGGATGATTATGGCATTGAGCACAACCGATTCTCGTACCCAGAAAAGCCTGTGCGACCGAACCAACAACTTCCGATCGCTCTCCATTTCTTTGTTCACCAACAGTTACCACATAATACCCTACTGCTGGATTTTCCCGTGTGGACCCTTTCGCGGCCAAGACGTCACGAACCAATTGATCCCAGGGTCGATTCTGTCCGAGCTGATCTCTCAGCCAATAATGGAAATAGCGAACATCTTTGACCCCGCGCACATCGTGATCTCGTTCCTGCCGATTTTGAAAAAGATCACCGAGCTGAAGCGTCCAGTAATCGGTCCATTCAGACCGATCGAGTAATTGGTCGATTAATCGACTACGTTTATCGGCATGGGTATCTTTAATGAAATCATTCACCTCTTCTGTGGTAGGTAAAGTTCCAATCGAATCTAGAAATACCCTACGAATAAACTCATAATCATCTGTTAATTCCGAAGGTTCAATTCCGAGTTGTTTCAGCTTGGAGTATACGGCATCATCAATCCAATTATTGCGAACCTGAAATTTTACCAGGGGGATCTTATTAGGATTCGGATTGGTCAAAATACTCACGGCTACTTCGGTCAAATAACTGGCGCGAATTGCAGTTTCTCCGTGCCGTTGTGCCTTTATTTTTCCTGCGCGATCGACCTGCATTATACCAGGATCGTTGGAATCAAATCGAGTAAGCCAAGTCACGTCGCGCTTTTCACCATTACTGAATTCAGCCCATGCGGTTAAATTCAGCTCTTGCCCTGATGAGATGGTTTGACTAGCGGGAGATAAGGTCAAGCGTACAAGTGTTGGCTCTTCTTTGCGTGGACCGGGGGCCCGCGCTTTTAACCAACTCAATAAAGTTCGATACTCTTTACTCTGAAGATCAAATATTTTCCCCCCTTCGTGCAGGACTTCTCCGGTCGGTTTTTGTAGCAATAAACTTTTTTCCGGCACATCGAGATTGATTCGCCGACCATCGAATTCTCTTGTTATCCAACGGTAATCGTTCGTAGGATCATAACCACGCAGGGACAAGCGAAAGCCATTTTGCCCCGCCCCTTTTCCATGACAAGCCCCCTGATTGCACCCTGCCTTCGTTAGCAACGGGACAACGTCTTGTAAGTACGATACGGGAACTGAATGATCGGAACTCTTGTTTTGGACTGGATTATTTGAATTTGCTTCACGATCTTTCGAAATTTGTTGCCACGAATCTTTGGAATTGGATGATCGGAATAGTCTTCTAAGATCTGATTCGAGATTCTGATATTCGCTTTGAGAAAATCCCAATCGACGACTACTATTATCTATTGTTCTAAATTCTGGTATATTTCTTGTCGAACTCGCTTGTTTATCGAAAAATCGATCTTCATGACCTCGAATATCTCGATTTTTGATAACATCAGCAAATGAATAACTCATTAAAAAGAAGACCAGAATCGTCAGCAAACTTCCAGATATTCTCTTGATTCGCATTTGGTTATCTTTCTATTCAGGATTTTATTCCTATCGATTAAGAAATCGACCACTCTTGTTGACTTATCTTGAACTTAATCTCATGAAATACGGACTTAATCTCAATTTATTACGGAAACAACTTCAAATAACAGTCCTATGGCTCCATAAAGTTCAAAAAAGAATACGCTCAGGGAAGGTCTATCAGCTTTATAATCCACAAACTGCATTTTCCAGAATCTTTACTTATAAATAAATCATGGCATTTACCATTGATGGTTCTGGTTCTCGCGATGTTCTCTTAGCTATAATGTTATGTATGAATGCTATGTATGAATGGTCTGATTTAATGTAAAATTCTATTTCGATTTTTTTCTTATCTTGATAGAAACATTTTAGGAGAGTAATGGAAATTCAAGAACCAACAAGACATTCATCAACAACATTTAATTTATTCAGTATGACACTCATCAAACATTAATTATTACAACAAAATCAGATCTCATCGCAATTTAGTCAATTCACTTTGGAATTAATTAAACTATTTAAAGAGGTTCTCAGGCAGGTATAATTATTCTATTCTAATTTATTATTAGAATCAAGATGATTCAAGAATTACCTTAAAAGATTTGCTAAAATCAAACAAATCAAATAGTTACTCTTGATCAAATTGCATCCAATCCCATTTTCAAATCATTTCAAAGATGAATTCCATATAATTTCGAAATACATTTTTCTAGTGTTGTTAAAGGTTCTAGATAGCAGTTAAAAATTAACGAAATCAACTCTAGACTGCTGAAACGAAAAACTTCTCAAATACAGAATACTTTCCAAAAATTAATGATTATTCGAAACCAACTAAAAATACAGTGTGTCGGATATTTCGCGTATCGTCCGGAAATTAGACGTGATCATATTTCCATTTTTTAAGAACGATCTAAACCAGATATTCATAAGTTATTATTATATAACAATTTATGAATATTGCCGTTTTTCCTTCATTTTGGCACACTATTTGTTACTATTCTAATGAATGTTAATCTTTGCTCCGATTCGTCCCGTTGAGCGCGGGTGGATGTGTTCCGAAGTTACACTTCGGACACGACAAATTGGATTTTCGTCACACCCAGTTTGTTAGGTTGTGCCTCGACCTTCCACCCTGTCCCCACATTTTTTTAATCTATTTTAGTCTTTTTTGTGTATTAAAATTTACACCTAAACCCGTTATGAAAGCTAATTTTCAGCTTACCCAGCTTTTAACCAACCTATATACAAAAATACTCCAATCCATCATCTTAATAATTAGAGATTAAACCGGCGCAAGCACAAATACAGTTGCCTAGAGTAAGAGTTACTCCGCAAGAATCTGGAGAAAGCGATCTCCGCTTCTTGGCAAAATCGAATCTGTTTTAAATAATTCAACGAGAAAGATCTGGATAGCTTCTTGGCTGAACTATTCTTTCCAAACGGCAACCTTCGCGCAACAGGATTACTTTTTCAGGACTACCCGCTGGGGAATTGATCAGTTGAGATTGCAAATCTTCAATACTTTGAACAACAGTAGATCCCATTTGGATAATGATATCTTCGATCCAAAGACCGCCGAGCTGAGCCGGAGCCTCATCCTCCAGATTCAAAATTTCGACTCCAGTAGTTTGCACCAAACCATAACGGGAACGGAGGTCAGGAGCAATAGGTACTCTGCGACCATGGAGTCCAAGAAAACCACGATTCACTCGGCCATACCGCAACAAATGAGGCATAATTTGTTTGGCTATATTAATCGGTATAGCAAAACAAAGTCCTTGAGCGGGCTGAATGACCGCGGTATTAATACCGATTACATTACCGCGACTATCCACCAAAGGCCCTCCACTATTCCCGGGATTCAGTGCAGCATCGGTCTGAACGATATTATCGACCAGATGACCAGAAACACTGGGTAGAGTTCGTCCCAAAGCACTGATAACCCCAGCAGTCACCGTTGACTCAAACCCCAAAGGGCTACCAATCGCCACCACGAGCTGACCCACTTTCAACCGCGCAGAATCTCCCCAAGTGCAGGTGGGTAACAATGGTCCATCAATTTGCAAAACGGCAAGGTCGGTCCAAGGATCATTACCCACACGCCGACCAGGAAGCTCA
Source organism: Planctomycetota bacterium (assembly GCA_021809185.1). GTDB lineage: Bacteria > Planctomycetota > Planctomycetia > Gemmatales > Gemmataceae > JAKBAI01. The sequence goes on along the minus strand of JAKBAI010000003.1, from coordinate 1,330 downwards.
CGCCCATCTTCCAACCGAACTCGAATATCAGAAGCATCCTGCACCACATGATGATTTGTCAATATCAAGCCATCGCTAGAAAAAAGGATACCTGAACCGGAACTATTGGGCCGGTAACCTCTACTGCGTAAATGCACCACCGCTGGCCGCACCTTTTCAGATACTCGAATGACGACTCGCGAAAACAGATCTAGAGCCTCCTCTTCTTCTCTAGATTCCGCACTCGATTGCTCCTCTCTCCGGCTTTGTTTATCATCAGGAACCGTTGAATTTCCCTTCGAGTACAGATCCCCTCTATCGTTTGTTTTATCATTTGTTTTATCGTTTTTTTCTACCACTTTCTCCCAAGTCCCCAACGGCTTCCCTCTCTGCTCAGAAACCGTTCGAGTTGCATAATACGAACCGGGTAAAGGATCACCTCCTTCCGCATGCTTTTCCGCACTAGGACTATTCTTTCCTTCTTTCCGCCGTTCTCCACCACACTTTTCATAGCCGATCTCTACTACATTCATGGATTCATCCGTAGAACTGATTTGATTATAGTCATTCTGTTTTTTTTCGGTTTCTGCTTCACTTTTTCCCAAACTACTCTTATCCTCTCTGCTGTTATTAATCGGCACTGGGATATTCTTTGCGGCGTTTGCTTGCTTGCCGGACTGTTTATTTCTAAGTTGGCTACCGATCTCATCTGTTTTATCATTCGCTTTATCATCCGTTTTGCCGTTACTGATAAAGTGGTGCCAAAATCTCGACTCCATATCTACTCCTTGTGTAAATTACTTGGCCTATTGTATGGGGACCAAGTCAAGAGCAAAACAGTAGGCAGTAGGCAGTAGGCAGTAGGCAGAGGAAAGACAGATGAAAGTAGGCAGAGAAAAGACAGTAGACAGAGAAAACCTTATTAAATAATGAGGGTATATGTTAAAAAAAACACTTTTGTGGATGCCATTTCTTATTCTACCTAGTCTCCCTGCCTACTGCCTACTGCTATCCGCCTACTTTCCCCTGTCTCCTCTTCTCTGCCTACTGCTTACTGCCATCTGCCTACTGCCATCTGCTATCGGTTTGCTTTATAAACTTCATCAACGAATCGGTTCAATTTATCGGGATCTTTTTTACCGGGAGAAGATTCTACTCCGCTGGCGACATCAACGCCATCGGGCTGAACGATCCGAATCGCTTCAGCTACATTTTGCGGCGTCAAGCCACCTGCAAGAATCAGGGGAATGCGGAATTGATCTCGATATTTAGCTAGAAGTTCCCACGGAGCTGGAATTCCACTGCCCCCTAACTCCCCAGCGGTATACGAATCGACAACCACTCCAGATCG
>JAKBAI010000110.1 GCA_021809185.1 Planctomycetota bacterium | reverse complement strand
ACTTGATTCTATCTTAGTCTCCAATATTTATGGCCGCAAGGAGATAAAGAATCCTCAAATTCGTCTCGTGAAATAGGATTTTAAATAGATGGGAACCAAATTAGACCCAGTGATTCAAACTTGATATAACATACGGAAAACGTTTTAGAAACTCTTCAAATTTCAAAATAATCGAAGCGGAATCGATTAAACTCTTTCTTTCTGGATTTAAGTAAACTAGGTGAATCGCCAATTAATCTGATTACTATCTCAATGTTGCAAATTCTCATTGACAAATTCAAGATAGTTGGGGTAAGATAGGCGAATATTTGGGTTGATATAAGGGTCGAAATGTAGATTATCTGCTCAAAATGCTCAATAATTGGAAAGCCCAATAATGAATAGCCCAATAATGAATAGCCCAATAATGGTGTTGGGGGGAATCGCTTTTCGAAAAGCGTTGACGGTGGGAGTGGAGATCATCCACGAAAAGAGATTCCAATCGATTCCAATCGATTCAAGTAAAGAAAAGTTAAGGGGACGGAATCCAGAATGCCAACGGTTAATCTTCGCCTATTGTGGAAACTGCTGCTGGGACTATCTGTTTTTGCCGCGCTGTGGGTAACACTATATTTGATTCAAGCTCAGAGAATACCCGATATACTTCGACAACAAGCGGTACGTGCGGAAGAGCGCAAAGAGTTATCCGCGGCGATTCAATTTTTGCAACGCTATTTACAGTTCCGCCCGAAAGATAAAGAGGTTGCGCTAAAATTAGCCGATTTGCTTATGGAAAGGAGCCGCAGTACGCAGAGTTACGGGCAGGTATTATATTTGTATGAGCAGATTTTGCGCCAAGATCCGAGCGCGGACGAAGTACGAGAAAAATTGGTGCAAATTTGTTTGGATCTAGGTCGTTATACCGATGCGCAAAGCCATATTCATTATTTGATGGACAAAGGAGCCGATAGCGGAAAATTGTGGGATCAGCTTGGTACTAGTTATCTAGGTCTGAACCAATTTGCAGATGCTCGCACCGCTCTGGAAAAAGCGATTCACCGTGAACCAACTTTGATCGGTTCCTATGAGAGATTATCGAATCTGTTAGTTAACCAATTTAAAGAAATTCGCGAAGCAGAAAAAGCGCTCAAAAAATTGGTGGAACAGAACCCTAAAGATGCCATTTCTTATTTAATTCGCGCCCGCTTTTACAAGAATCAAAATCGAATCAAAGAAAGCGAAGCCGATGTCAAACGAGCGGTATCGATCGATCCGGATCACCCCGAGATTATACTACTCCAAGCCGAATTGGCGCAATTGAAAGGGGAGATTTTTCTAGCCCGTGCTCTGTTGACTACTGGGTTGAAATCGCATCCTAAAGATGTGCGTTTTTACCGGAGCTTATCCTGGTTGGAAATATCTGCGGGCAATACCCCTAGTGCTCTAAGTTGTCTGGAAAAAGGGATTCAGGAATTACCAGATGAAATAGAATTACTTACTCCCCTAGGAGACATGTTTGTCCAACAAAACGATGCAGCGAAAGTAGAAGAAACGATCCGGAAAATGGAGCGTAAAAAAGCCCCGAGTACTCAAATTCGTTATTTGCGTGGCCGCTTGTTGATGTTGCAAAAGCGCTGGCAAGAGGCGATTGCCACTTTTGAACCTTTGAGTACGGAAGCCGTTGGCGTTCCAATCTTTAGTAATCAGTTAAATATCATGATTGCTCTGTGCCAAGACGAATTGAATCACGATAACGAAGAAATAGATGCCCTGCAAAAAATCTTAGCGACCGACCCAGCGCATCTAACGGCTCGTATGATGTTAGGCAATCGGAATTTACAACGCAACGATATGGAAGGGGCGATTCGCGAATTTACCATTGCCAGCCGATCCCCGTATGTATTACCTGCCACCGAAAATCTATTAGCCGAATTACGCATTCAGCGTGCGCGAGTCTATCATCTGAATGCCGATGAATGGCAGAGCATTGGCCAATTCATCCAAAAACTAAAAACGAAATATCCGAGTTCCATCGACCCGCTTCTGCTCCAAGCAAGCTGGCAGCATGCCCAGAACAAAATAGAAGAAGCGATGACATTTTTACGCGAGCAGATCGGCAAACGAGCCAATGAACCGCGATTATGGGTAAAACTGGCAGAGATCGCTCGATCTGGACTGGGGATTTCCGCGGCTTTGGAAGTATTAGATGAAGCTCAAGCGACGATGGGGGATGCGATCGAATTGAAAAGTTGCCGTGCCCGCTGCTGGTTGCTCGATCCAATTCTCCGTAATGAAAACCGCTTACCGCAATTTCTCCACGAATTGTCGATTTATCCTGATATTGTGCAAATTCAGGCTCTTGCTCAATTCAGCGATTGGTTGATCGCTTGTAATGATATGCCGAATTATGCGAAAACCGTTGCGGAACTTGCAATCAAATTGCCTAAAGATCGCCATTTACGTCAAACCGCACTCCAAGTTTTACCCCTAGCTGCCCCATATCAAAATATTCGCTCGAAACTTCTCCAGCAATTGAACGCTCTCGAGAAAGACTTTCCTTATTCGCAAACGGCCTTGGAATACTGGATAGAACTTCAATCAAACAACATCCCCAGCCCCCAGCTGCAAGAGATTATCGCTTGGTCGAAAGAGCAATTAAATCGATTTCCTAAAGATGGGTTAGTCCTTGGTGTTTTGGCACTAGCAGAAGCAAAGATGGAAAAACCGCTAACTCTCTCGGATCCCCATTCGCCAAAGTCTAAAGGAAATGCCAATAAAACCTTTGCCCTGGCTCTACGGTTAGAGCCAGGTAATCTGATGATGAACAAGAGTTATTTGTATTATTTGTTGGATCACCAGCAAATCGACCAAGTATTGAGTTATCTGCAACATCGCAGCAGCGACCCGCGTTTAGGGGTTGAATCTTTGCAATATCTTCTACGGGTGGTTCTTGAACATCCCAACGGAACAGGGAGCATTCCGATTGCCCGATGGATCGATCAACGAAGTAGTTATGATGCAGAACAGTTAGTTTGGTTGTCCAACGCTTTTCGGCAAAAGAAACGATTTTTGCAAGCCAATCGATTTGCTCAATTGAGCTGCCAGATTGCTCCCAGTTTACTGGATGGCTGGGCTGGCCAGATCGATAGTTTAATTGAATTGAATCGGACGAAAGAGGCTTTGCAATTATTAAAAAGTCTCAGTTCGAAATTCCGGACTAGAAAGCCTTATTATCAGATTTGTGCTATTTGCGCTACCAAAATCAAACAGGTAGATTCCAACTGGCATCCTGAATATCGAGACCAAGAAGAGTATGATTTATTCGCGCGCACTATGGTAGCGCGCTCGATGATTCTCGGTCGACCTGGTCAGGCTATTACCTTCCTGGAAAAACAGTTTGATCAGAATAAAGCTTCAGCCAATACGAATTCCTGGGCCAGAAGGCACAAGCTATTCCTTGTGGGCATGCTCGGCAACGACACCGATCGCCAGAATGCCATTACCCATTTAGAAAAGGGACAAGAAGAGCAGATTTTTTCGGTGGATGATGCCCGAGTTGAGGTTACTCTGTTAGCGGCAACTGCCAAAACCGCTTCGGGCTCTCAGCGCCATCAGCTTTTGCAACAAGCGATCGAATTAATGAATAAAATTGTCAGCTCGAAAGAACAGCAAGCTAAAGATTGGTTTCTGCTTGCGAACCTCTATCAACTCATCGGCAATCATCCCGATTATCAAAAGTGCATGTATCATCTGATTCAGATCGATGGGAATCACCTGAGTTATCGCATTCAGCTCATGAACGAATTTATTGGAGAAAATCGTCTCGACAAAGCCGTCGAATTACTTTCCCCACCCCCCGCAAACTCCGATAGTAATTATACCTGGATGGAGACTAAAATTCGGATTGCTTGCTTGCAAAATCAGCCTAGCACGGCACTGAAGTATGTAAACGATTATCTGCAAAGCAAAGGGACCGAAAATCAAAACGCTTTTGTACGCACTCGAAATGCTGCATTATTACTAGATGAGTTAGGGCGTGTCGCAAAAACCAAAAAACTGGACGGTAAACAGCAGTACATTGCTAAGGCTATTGCCCAATATCAATTGATATTGCGGCAGTTCCCCGACACCTACATCCCCTATACCGCTTTGCTGGCCTGGGATGATCGTGTTACCGAGGCCTTCGATATTCTCGAAAGCCTTCCCAATACCAGCAAAACTACTCTGAAAATGGATGCAGGGGTCGCTATTCTTCGTTCTATTTCTCCTACCCCAAAACAGATTCACCAAGTTCAGCTCTGGATCGAAGAGGGACTTAAACGTGAACCGAATTCTGTCAAGTTATTATCTGAATTAGCAGAAACCCAACTGATGGATCAACAATACTCCTCCGCGGAGCAAACGTATCGCGGCATCTTGCAAATCGATGCTAAAAATATTATTGCTCTCAATAATCTCGCTTATTTGTTAGCTGCTCAGCCGAATACGATTCAATTTGCGCTCGCTTGTATTGAAAAAGCGATTGCCAGCGTTGGAAGTAAGGCAGAACTTCTCGATACCCGAGCTAGGATTCGCATAACTCAAAACGATCTACCCCACGCGGAAGAAGATCTTCTGGATGCCATTCAGCAAGATAAAACCGCTTCGCGCTGTTTTCAGCTCGCACTGCTTCGTTACCAGCAAAAAAAAGAAAATCAGGCATTGGAAGCCTTCCGTGAAGCCCAAAAATTAAACCTGACTATTCGCGATATCCACCCTGCTGATATCCCTTTGTTTAAGAAATTTCGGGAACTCGCGACTAACCCCTAGGGAGTTTCCATTCCTAGGATTCTGTTCCAATAAGGGAAAGATCGATTGAGGAGAGTTTAAATTCTCTATTTCAATCATTTTTATAGAATATTGGTTTGTTCGCGGAAAATTCATTCATGATTTCTGCGAGATTCATAGCAGATTCATTAGAATATGTTATACGGAGTAAAAGTTTGCAAAAGAGATGAGTCATTGGGCATAAAATTGGGTTTTCAGGGTTTGATCTGCTTACTAATCAATCGTAAAACTACTATAATAATGGAAATAAGGATATCCGGACTGGGAACTAATGAATGGTAAGGGTATCCAAACCTCTAAGTAAAAGATCGAGCTGCCCCATTAGAATTAATATTTGAATTAATATTTGAAATAATATTCGAGAAACTATTTACAGCTCGATCGTGAAAATCGAATGGTGATTAGAATAGAAGGACTATTTATGATTACAAACACGCAAACCCCCTCAACCAATGAGTTCGTTTCAACCAAAGCAGAACCAGCGAATGCAGAAAATACTAATGTTTCGCCCGATATTCATCATAATCTTCATCAATATACGCATGAATTCTTAGAGCCAAAATCGAAGCCTCTTCGGCCTATCCAAAGGCAAAATCCAAATCGTTTTAATTGGATCACAGGCTCGATCTTGCTTGTCATTTTTATTTTTTCCATCTTAACAGTTAAGTTTCATTCAAACACGATGGGAAAATCATCAGAACTTTCAACGGCTCTTGCCAATTTTGAGAATGAGACGATTCAGGGGCAAGTTTTTCAAGCCCCTTCTCTCGATGGCGGCGTTGAATGGTTGAATTGTTCGAAACCACTTACGTTAAAAGATTTGCGTGGTAAAGTTGTTCTGCTCGATTTCTGGACTCTGTGCTGCATAAACTGCATCAACATTATGCCCGACCTCGAAAAATTAGAAAAGAAATATCCGAATCAATTGGTGGTGATCGGTGTCCACAGCGCGAAATTCGAAAACGAAAGAGATAGCGCTAGCATTCGCCGAGCAATCGCCCGCTATGAACTTAAACATCCTGTTGTAAACGATGCCAACCACGCCATCTGGAACCGGTACCAAACGGTTTACTGGCCTACTTTCGTTCTTATCGATCCGGAAGGGAATTATGTCGGTCGCGCTAGCGGTGAAGGGAATTTCGATATTACGGATAAAACAATTGCGAAATTGATCGAAAAACATCGAGGCAAGAAAACCCTCAATGAAAAACCCTTGAGATTTGATACAGCCGAACTTCGGCAAAATCCGACCCCCTTGTATTATCCTGGTAAAGTTTTGGCCGATGCCGCTAGTGATCGATTATTTATCTCGGATAGTACCGATCATCGTATCGTTATTACCACTCTGGCAGGTAAACACATCGCTACCATCGGCACTGGGAAACCTGGATTAGTGAATGGATCGTTTACCAAAGCGCAATTCGATGATCCTCAGGGACTTGCCTTGAAAGATGAAATTCTTTACGTTGCCGATCGTAAAAATCATTGTATTCGCGCAATCGATCTCAAGGCGAAATCGGTAAAAACGATCGCAGGTACTGGCTTGCAAGATCGTTCCCGGAGCTATCTAGGCACACCAACAACCATTGGTCTAAATAGCCCCTGGGATCTCCTGGTCAAAGGGGATTTTCTCTACATCGCCATGGCGGGACACCATCAAATCTGGACTCTGAATTTGCGTGCGAATAAACTAGCCCCTTACGCGGGTTCCGGAGAAGAAAATATCCGTGATAGTTTGCTACTCTCGGCGAACTTTGCTCAACCCAGTGGCTTGACTACCGATGGCAAACATCTCTATGTAGCCGATTCAGAAGTTAGCGCTATTCGCATGGTACCCTTAATCGGCAACGGGGATCGTGTTTCTACCTTGGTAGGTACCGGACTCTTTGATTTCGGCGATCGGGATGGTGTTGGTAAGGAAGCGATTTTGCAACATGCTATTGGGGTCGCTTACCATGATGGCAATCTGTACATCGCCGATACCTATAATAGCAAAATTAAAAAGCTTGATCTGAAAACAAAAAAAGTGACAACCTTCATTGGTGGTAAAGCCGAACCGGGCTGGTTTATGGACCCGATCCTGTTTGAACCTGCGGGAATCAGTGTTGCTAATGACAAGTTATATATTGCGGATACCAATGCCAATCGCATCCGTGTTGTCGATATAAAAACTAAAGCGATCACTACACTGCAACTCGATGGGGTCTCCCCCGTTTCCTTTGTTAAAAAAGGGATGATGACTAAAGATGCCCCGAACAAGTAATCGCTTTTTTCCTTCCAGCGCAATTAGACCCTAATGGGAAGGACACCGAAAATTGCGCTTTGTCTTTCTTTAATTTAGAATTTTGGCTCTAGAAAGAGAAATAATAATCGAGTTGATAAGATGAGTTTGGATAACGGAAGATAGGATGCGAATACCATCCAACAAACTTAAAACATCAAATATATTTCGCGTTTGAAGGTATCAGAAATGACAATAGTGAATCAGCCTATTTCAATTGATCGATTGATAGTTGGCAAGCGAAGCTCTTTATCCAAGACCTTTTGCTTTATTGCTATTTCTGTTATTCCTTTGATTGGCGTGCCTGCTCAACCAATGCCCGTTTGCGCCCAGAAACCCAATACCAAGCAAGGCGAACCAATCAGTTCCGCTTCTCCTGTTGGTAAACATTTTCCAATTCCTAAAGCGAATCCTGATCTTAAACAGTCGATCGAACTCGGGGAAGAAACCCTTAATAAAAAAAACTCCTCTGGAAAGTCGGACCAATTGACTTGGAGGACCGATTTTTCCACCGCCTTGAAACAAGCTAAAGAAAAGAATCAATTCGTCTTTATCGATTTTACTGGCGAAAGATGTATCAATTGCCGAATTAATGAAAAAGAAATTTTCACCCGCCAAGATGTCAAAAAATGTTTCAAACAATATATTTTATTATCGCTCTATTGTGATTCGATCCCCCAAAACTATTATACCAAAGCAGTTGATGAGGATCGCCGGGATGACGATGCCGCTGAGAATCTCAAACTCGAAAAAAAAGTTTTCCAGACCGAAGTTCTTCCTCTTTATGCGATTGTGAAGCCCGTTCAAGGTGATCAATTTGAAGTGATCCAGGTTCATGATCAAGGCCGGATCAAAAATGTAGAAGCTTTTTTGAAGTTTTTAACTGCACCACTCGACAAGAAATAATGGAGAAAAAAACGGTCTTCGAGGAAAATTTAATCTTAAATCTTTCCGCTTCTTAAATATTTTTCTTCTCTGACAGTCTATATGGAATAGATATGGTCAAAACAATAAATCCGAGTTTTTAACTATTGGAGTAACCATGTTGGTACCGTCCCGATTTCTGATTCTCTTGCTGTTAATCACCGCCTGCGAGCTGGCAAACAATAAGCTAACTCTTGGTCAAATGGATGATCCAGAAGAGATAGTACAAAAAGTAGAAGCTTATACCGATACCACCGAGGTTAAGCCCGGCCAATTGATCACCGTAAAAATCAGTGTTCAGCTAAAGGCCGGTTGGCATACCTATCCTACTCAACAGGAAGAGAAAGGGGCAAACAGCTTTGTCAATAAAATCTCTTTCCCGAAATCTTTAGATATTATTGCTGTCGATAAATTGATGGAACCTGCTAATGCGAAATTCAAAGCGGAGCCAGCGATTCGTGTTAAAAAAATGGCTTACTATCCCGGGGGCGGGGTTTGGGAACAGAAAGTAATTATTTCTCCAAAAGCCACCGTTGGAGAAAAAACAATTAAAGTCAATATGACCCTATCCGTGTGCGATAAAGATAATTGTTTACCACCCAAGAAAATACCATTAGAAGCAAAAATCAAGGTCCAATCTGGTTCACCACTACCCATCGATGCCAAATACCAGGATACCGTTAAAAAGGCTCTAGGTCACTAAATAAGACAACCAGATATAATAACGGATAGTTACTGATCGCAACTGAGAATAGTTTCCATTCTAACCATTCAGAAGAATGACGGAATGAATATACAAACCATCAGCCCACCTTTTTCGGTTTAAGACCAGCTAGATTTTTCAAAATCATCATTTGAATCCAGATCTCGAACAGAAGAATTTTTCTTTCGATTTGCACTAAATCAAGAGAAATTCGGTCACAATAAATTTGCTCCTATTAAAAATGCAAATAGAAAATGCAGATAGAAAATGCAATAGGAGCAATCCAAGTCAGAAACACTGACGACATGGAATATCGGATATTTAAAGGGAATATAATGAAAATATATATGCGGTCACCATTTAGAAATATTACTTTTTTTAAATTGAACAGATTGTCTTGGAATAGATTTTGTTTACCGCTGGTCCTATTAATCGGATTATTTACTTTACTTATAACTAATGGGGCCCCCCTGACGATAAACAAAGTAAATGCCTCTTCCAGTTCAGAGATACTCCCCAGAGAGGAAACTGAAGAATCGGAAGAAGCTAGGGAGTCTCTTATCGGAGTTCCAGGCGCCGCTCACAATGACGATCCACCACTCGATTTTTATATCGATGCCCTAGGCAATCAGGTAACCCGCGATCAAATCAAATCTTTCGAACAGGTTGCCAAACAGTTCAAGGTCGAAGTCGAACCAAAAGAGGCCAAAGCGGGTCAAACGGTAACTCTCAAAGTTCGAATCGAGCCGATCTTCGGGTTCTGGACCTATCCCCTCGATCAACCGGGATCAAAAACCAATCCCGAAATCAATCAGGTAAATCAGTTTCGTGTTACCAAAAATCCCGTGTTGATCGAAGTAGAACCGTTCAAAGATCCCGCTGGGTCCGAAAACCACAAAGTCGATAATTCTCTCTCCTATCTGGTCTATGCCAAAGAAACTCTATGGGAGCAAAAATATGTAGTTGCTCCCGGCAGTAAGATCGGTGAAATTAAAATCGACCTTCGCCCCAAAATCAATATCTGCGACAACCGGAATTGTTATTTCACCAATCGCAAGTTGAGCATCCCTTTAACGATCATTCCTGGCAAAGTCGATATCGATGCAAAATACGCAGCGAAGATTCTTTCGGGATCTTCCCCCAATCCATCGACAACTCCTAATACAGAGGGGAATACACCCAAGAATAACAAGGATCCCCTTGAACCTGCTAATTCAAAATCTGGGACCGGCAATACAACTCCGAATCGCCAACCGCAAAATCCTTTGTCATCCCTTGGGGTGAAACATATCGACCCAGCTCTCGACTATCAGAAACGCATGGACGATGTGTTGGCTCAATTAAGCAAACAGAAGTCGAATCCTGTCAAATTATTTACCTTTTTAAGTACCGCTGCATTTTGGGGATTAATTACCCTGTTGACCCCCTGTGTTTTCCCCATGATCCCCATCACGGTCAGTTATTTTATTAAACAGGGGGAGAAAGCTGGGCATAATCCTCTGCGTATGGCGCTGGTCTATACGGTTACCATTGTGATAGTTTTATCGATTGCTTCGATCACTTTACTATCGGTGTTTCGCCAGATGTCGGTAAACCCTTGGATGAATGTCGGTTTAGGCAGTCTATTTATCTTTTTTGCCTTGAGCCTATTTGGCATGTATGAATTGGCCGTACCCTCTTTTCTGTCGCGTTCCGCGACCGAAATGGAAGGCAAAGGGGGTTATCTGGGGACCATTTTTATGGCTATCTCGTTTACAATGGTCAGTTTTTCTTGTGTAGCGCCATTTTTAGGTGGGTTTAGCGGCATGGCTGCTTCGGGAAATTTTTCTATATTTGAGCTGATCTTGGGCGGCCTGGTCTTTTCATCCACTTTTGCTGCCCCGTTTCTGTTTCTAGCTCTTTTCCCAAGCTTGATGAAAAAACTTCCACGTAGTGGGTCATGGATGAATGTAGTCAAAACGATTATGGGCTTTTTAGAATTAGCAGCAGCCTTGAAATTCTACCGTACCGCTGAATTGCGCTGGACATCGACACCGCAATTCATGACCTACGATTTTGTTTTAACGATCTGGATTATCCTCCTTTTCCTTGCTGGATTCTATCTGCTCAATCTGTTCCGGTTGCCGCACGATGACCCTCAGGAGCATATCAGTGTGGGCCGTATGCTTTTTGCCACCATTTGTCTTACATTAGCAATCTATTTCCTACCCGCATTATTCGCCAAAAACCCTGAAGGCGAAAAACAACGCCCTGCCGGGTTGATCTTCTCTTGGGTTGATGCCTTTTTGCTACCGGATCCAACTCCCGCTGAATTAGTCAAAGCAGAGCTGGCTTGGAGTAGCGACCTTTTTGCCGTGGTTGAAGATGCTCGCCGTAACGATCAGCTTATCTTTATCGACTTCACGGGTGTTACCTGCACCAACTGTAAGCTAAACGAAAAAAACATCTTTTCGAAATCCGAGTTTAAAGAGCTTCTAGGCAAATATATGCGTGTGCAAATGTATACTGATACGATTCCAGAAACCCTTTATATGGGAGCGACCACTCTGGATCTCCGCGATGATCAGGCAAAAATCAATTTGGAGTTTCAAAAGAAAGCATTCGGTACGGAACAGCTCCCATTGTATGTGATCTTGAAACCGACGAAAGAAAACACGATCGAGCGCATCGGTGTTTACGATGAAGGGAAAATCAATGATGAAAAAGCCTTTTTGAAATTCTTGAGTACACCTCTGGAAAACAAATAAACAAATATACGAAATCACTCGATTTAGAATATTTGTTTATAAGACAGATCGATTTAATCGTTATCAGATAAGCCGAGTTCCAAGGCGATTCCCAAGTCAAAAGACAAGGCCAGCAGGGGTTGTAATCCTTCCCCTGCTTCTAAATTTGGCTCTCAGGTTCGTTGAAACAAGTCCTTGCTTGTTAATCAAATGAGGCAATCTCGCTTGTAGAGTGAACTTGTGGAGTGAGCTTGTTAAATCGAGTCCTACTCATCTAAATTGCTACTCTGCGATTAGTAGGATCAAACTTAGCCAGAAAGCTCTTCGAAAGGATTATATTACGACTAAACACCAATGTAAGTGATCGGAAGGAAAGGGTTGAAGACGAATCCGATAATACGAGATTTGAGAGGACCAAAAATCTCCATCCGTTCTAACTTTTCATCTTAGGATTGAATGGAGAGTTATGTTCTTTTGACCCAAAATTTTTCCCCGGCATTTGCGGTGATTAAGCAAACAGAATTAAATTTGATTATTGTTGTTTCAAGGGTACAGGAGAAATTTGCACCGCTTGGTGATAGTACTGTACCAGATCCCGGTGAATCAATTTGTAAGCGGCGTCAGAGCCAACTGTTGCTGGGGCAAAACGCAGCCCTTTTTCCGCCATACAACTAATCATTTCCTGAATGGTTTTGTTCTTGAAGGCATGTTTGCCGGGTAACCAATTTTGCACATCGGGTTGTTTCAAAAATAAAATCGTGTCATCCATATTTTTGACAAATTGTTTGGCATTCAAAAACTCGCCTAACCCCCAAGTGCTGGCATTACCAACTAATTTTTGCCGTAATTCTTCGTTGAGCAGTGATAATTTCTTGAGATCTTCGGGATTGATATTTCCTGTTTTTGCTTGTTTTAATACAGAAAGGAAGTTCGTTTCGAGAGACTTTCGCAGGCTAACAAAATCGGGGCGTTTATCTTCCAATAACCCTTTCGGCCAAGGGAGCTGTCCTCTGTTTTGTAAAAATGCGGAAGAACCGACCTGCGATCCTCTAGAAAAATTCATTTTTCTCAGAACCCCATCAGGGATGGGAATCGGTTTTGTCAGAGCAAGGTTCTTCTTCTTATCAATCAAATCAAAAAGGATACTATTTAATGCGGCTCCAGAGAGAACATCCTCTTCACGGGGATTTATCAAACTGCGCAGGAGTTGTTTAGCTGCTTGGTCCTTATGTAATTGATCGGCAGCAGGAAGATTGACTTTCCCTAGCATCCAGCGTTCATACATATCGATTTGATCCATTGGATTTACCTGGTTTGGTTTTTGAGCTCCTCTTATGAGCTTATTGGGGTCCAAGCCGCGATCAGTAGAGGTTGTTGGAATCACTCCCCCAGAAATGAAGGAGGAAGGGGCATATCGAGAAGGAGGAGTAACCTCCCGATTGTTGCGCTGATAAAAGTCCCCGACAACGACAGGAAAATCTGCAAAGCCCAACGGGGAGTAGACATATTTTCGAAAGGGGGAGTCGATGACGATCGTAGGTAAAAAACCGATCGGGGTATAGCTTGGCACACTATAGCCACTCAAACCTTGATAACCGGAAGCAGTGGAGCTATAGAAATCTCTCGTCCAGTAATTATAGGGGTTGTAATTCGATTGCGCCTGAATTTTGGACGGCGATAGGGCAGAAAGGGAAAATAGGAGAATAGCACTAAATTTGTTTGTAAAAAGATTTTTCATTTTCCAACTCCGCAAAGGAAAGTTTGAGGTCAACTCTATGGATTCGTTACTAATTATTATAGTCAATTTCAAACGAAGATGATCAAGAAAGCAAAAAAAACAGAAAAAAACCACGAAAAACCGATCTATTAAACTATTCACGATGTCAAAAAATCTATAGAAACCCTGGCTTTTCGATTGGATAGCAGCACGGTCCCCCAAAGGAATTATCCGCAAGAATCCCCTATTCGGATCCATCAAATCGATCTTAAAGAGAATTTTACCAGTAAATTTTAGTCAAAATGTGGAAAAAGTGATAGAAAATCTAAAATTGAGGAAAAAATATGGCACAAAAACGAACTTTTTCAGGTAAGCGGGTATTAATTACAGGGGCTTCGCAGGGCATTGGTAGAGCACTGGTTGAAACCGCCGTTAAGCGCGGGGCAAGAGTTTTAGCAGTAGCCCGTTCGATTGATTTACTGGAATCGCTGGCACAAGATCTTAAAAATCAAGGTTTCGGTATCGAAATTCTTCAGGCTGATATCGCCAACCCTGCCGATCGCATCAAGATGACCCAAGCGGCCCAAGAACGCTTTGGAGGATTGGATATTCTCATCAATAATGCCGGGATTGGTGCCACCGGTCATTTTGCCGATACCACCCCGGATACTCTTCGCAGTATTATGGAAACGAATTTTTTTGGCACTACGGAAACGACAAGAGCCTTTTTGCCCATATTACAACTGGGAGACAAACCGGCGATAGTCAATATTTCCTCGATCGTGGGTAGACGGGCTTTGCCAGCTCGGGGGCTATATTCCGCGAGTAAATTCGCTGTGGAGGGTTGGAGTCAGGCTATTCGAGCAGAATTATCCAAAGATGGCATCGATGTGATCGTCATCAATCCAGGGTTGACGCAAACCAATTTCTCTCAGAATATGCTGGAACAGAAGGCAAAGATTCAGCTCGATCATTTACGGGGCATGACTTCTGAAGAGGTTGCGGAACAGACCATTCGGGCTATTGAACGCGGAAAAAACAATCTATATTTGACTACACGTGGTAAACTATTATTATTGTTTGCTCGATTTGCCCCTGCGGTTATCGACTTTTTTGCCAAACGCCGGGTTCGAAAGCTTTTTGCAGAAGAGATTGCTCAACGGCAACAACAGCGAAAACAGATAACGGTTCCCAATTCCTTAAAAGATCATGTTGCTGGTTAAGAGGGGAATGGTTCCTGTTTCGAGTGACCTATACCATACCTTTTTATCGGAGTTGAAAAATAGTATGGCCCGTTCTCAGCGAATAACTTCGAAAATTCCTTTCATCCAGGTCTGGGATTCTAAAAATCCCATTCCGGAAGTTATCTTCCCATGTAGTAAACTGAGATTTTCGATTTCTCAAGAATCGGTATCTACCCATCTAAATGATTCCCTAAATGATTCTAGCGAACCCGCTTTAAGTCATTCCTCGAAAGTCCAATCTGATGATGCAAGTTCGAAAAGTAGGGGCAATCCCCAACAAATGCCTACGGAGTCGTTTCATTTTTCCAAAGCGTTGACTTCTCTAACAAATGATATCTCTCACCATTGCCCAGCGCTATACCATCTAAGAGCGGAGCAGATTCTCTTCGGCTTCACACGCTCGCGCAATCGTTGTCTGGAAGGATTGCAAGGGCGAATCGAAGGGTTACGATTTAAAGATGGGCGATTGCGCGAATCAAAAAACAACAAACTATATCAAGTTCAGCGTTGGCGGCTCAACGGCAAAGAGATTCTCTATCTCATTGTTTTACCATTCCCAAGATTTTTACAACAAACTTATCAAGAACGGTTGCAAACGATCTTTCATGAACTCTATCATATCAGTCCCGCTTTTGATGGTGATCTTAGACGTTTTAGCGGTCGTTATATCTATCATACAGCCAACGAACAAGCTTTTGAAAGAAAAGTAGGAAAGATCATCGATGACTATCTGATTCATCAAACCAATTTCAAATTCTCGGAATTTTTATATTGGACCCCCTCGCAATGGCGTTTCCGCTATAAGCAAATTTATTTTTATGCCTTAGCTAATCCCAGAATCATCGCACTAGATGCAGTATCAAAAAGTGATCTATCCAAAAACGGAAGATCAAAAAATGCGAATTAATATTCTTATACGAACTGCCATAATACCATATACTATCCGAAAAAGGATAGTATGCGTTGAATAAAGACCGATTCGTCCAAACGAATTTGCAAGAATCAGTATAAATATGTATAAATAAGCTAGGAGATTATTTCTCTTTGTGCTCAGGTTTAACGACTTGATTCTCCGTTTGGTTTTCTGCTGCTTTACTATTGGTCTGGTCTTGTTTCTGCTCGGATTTAATCTCTGCACTATCTCGATCGACTTGCTGCTTGCCCGTATAAATTCCTCGAATCGCTAATTTCAATGCCCGGAATCCATGATCATTAACGAAAAATGGGATGATTGCCACATATTCACCGCGCTGATGACATACCACTTCGATCATATATGTAATTTTGCTTTTAGGTGGGATCGAAACTCGACCCTCTTGCTCTGATCGATAGCAACAACTGGCTCACGTTGGTGCTATATTCAAAATCTCCCAAGTCTTATCAGATCTGTTTTCAATCTCAAATGGAACATGCAGAATTGCTTGACTTGAACTGCCTAAATCTTTAATCGGATCCAAAATATACAGAGCAACTTCATTATCTAATTTCTCTTTTGCATTTTGATTATATACATAAAAGGAAACAGCTAACGCAACCATTGCAAATATTCCAGAACCGTTTGCTAAAAAACCTTTCCAGGACATGTTGATTCCCCTTTCAAAAATATTGATATGGATACCTTAACAACCATACAAAGGCGGCACAAGCCAATTCTCGCAAAAATGCTGAAAATAATGAACTGAATCCGAATTAAGGGAGAGATACTGTTTCGCCCCTTCCTCGACAACCAATTACGGAAGCGATACAACTTCTCCCCCTGCTCTGCTAGCGAGAGCGGGCATGAGATTGTTAATCGCATAAGTCAAGTAATGAACCGAACCATCTGCGAATAAAAAGTTTGCGCCATTCGGATGTGGGGACCAATAGTGAAAGACTCCGCAGGGATCTTGAAAGTTACTCGGAGAAAACGGATAGGCCCCCAGAGGACATTGGCGAGCAAAGAGTAATACGGGAGGCATATTTTGTTCACGAACCCCTAAGATATGATCACCCGTGCCCGTTAAACCAATACCAAAGGAGCCATACCAGTGACCATAATAGAAATCGGGAGCTGGGGGTCTTTCCCCAATCAGGAGTGTATTGGAAGTACCATCGGTTATGGAAAGAATGGAGGTGAGGGAGTTATTGAACAATACCCCATCTTCGCTATGATAATTTTGACCAGAAACAGCGAGGTAGCTTGTCATGGCCATCGGTATTTTCTCTCCGAAAGCCATAAGAACATTTTGAGGTTGAAAGACGCGTGGATCAGAAGGACAGATATAATTAGGGATAACAACCGATAAAGCAATGTGGGGGGGATTAGAAAACCAAGCTGCTCGCTTTGCTGTTACAAGCGATTGTTCATTGTTATCGTAAAGATTTTTTTGTTCGAGATAAGGTAAAATAAAATAGTTCCAACCTAAAGTATTACTAGGGTTAGCATAGCCAATCAAAGAAGCAACATGTCCTGGAGGGAAAAGAGAGTGACTATCGTGGTAGTTGTGTAAGGCTAGTCCGATCTGTTTGAGATTGTTTTGGCATTTGCTTACTGCCGCAGCTTCTCTTACTTTCTGTACTGCGGGTAGAAGCATTCCTACTAAAATAGCAATAATGGCGATGACCACCAGCAGCTCTACCAGGGTATA
>JAKBAI010000369.1 GCA_021809185.1 Planctomycetota bacterium | reverse complement strand
TCGTTGTTTTTGCTTAGGATGATCCATTGAAACCGAAAGTGACAGCAGTTCTCGGAGAATCCCAAGGTGTCTCTCATCCGGTTTGTGTTCAGGTACAATTCCGTTATGCCTATGTCTGTGATTCCGAAGGGGTTAAAATCTTGGATGTTACCGACCTCGCTGCTCCAATCACGAAGGCCAAAATGAGAATTTCGAATTGTAACAGTATCTATCTAGCGAGAACCTATGCCTATGTCGCAGCTGGATCAAATGGTTTGGTTATACTCGATATCAAGAATGCCGAGAGACCAAGAGTCGATCAAATATTTAATGCCGATGGGCAAATAAACGATTTGCGCGATGTTAAGTTAGGGATTACCTATGTGAGTGAATTTGCCTATCTAGCCGATGGGAAAAACGGAATGCGCGTGGTACAGTTGACGAGTCCTAAAACTCCTGGAAATGAAGGGTTTAGCCCTCGGCCACATCCAAAATTAATCGCAACCTATAAAATCCCATTTGGAGATGCCGCGGTCGCCATCAGCAAAGGGGTCGATCGAGACCGAGCGGTCGATGAAACAGGGAATCAGCTCGGGGTCTTTGGTCGAGTTGGAGCAAGACCACTCAACGCGGAAGAACAAAAACGGCTCTATCTGCGGAATGGACAGGTTTGGAAAGTTAATAACGATCCAAACGATCCGCGCTATCATTATCGAGGAACTAAACCTTTACCAAGCAATAAATAATCTCAAGCATAGAATTTGAATTGTTCGTAAATGATTAATCTGGAATTGCAAATAGACTATATTGTCTGTTGCATTCCAGATTTTTTTGTGGGAAAAAGCGTAGAGTTAAAGAATCATCAGTCCGTTGAACGGACTTGTTTCGCTGAATCGGTTATTCAAATTCTTAAATCAAATTGTTATTCATCATCAGATGGAGGAGTTCGATTCTGATGGTAGAGGAACTACAAGAGGAACAAATAAATGTAATTTCTGAGATAAGATCTTGAAAAGTATAACTGAATTCTTTTTTTATCTTCGTCAATTATCTGCAAAATCGTATAAATAGGTTAGAGTCCTTCACGAGAGTATATTATCCAAAAAAAATGCTTGAGATTTAATTATGATACTGATAGGTGAACTATTTAGTGGACTATTTGGTGGGCTGTTTTTGCAGTTCGATGAACAGTCTCATCGAGAATTGTTACGCGCGATGCCGGTAATGATTTTCATTCTGGTCGTATTGACCATCGCCTATAGATATTATAGTCGTTTTCTAGCCTATCGAGTAGCCAAGATTGACGAGAATAGAGTAACCCCAGCCCATCAATTTGGGGATGGTCAAAATTATCATGCAAGTCATCGATGGGTGCTATTTGGACATCATTTTGCAGCAATCTCGGGAGCAGGCCCTCTGATCGGTCCTGTTTTAGCTATGCAGTATGGCTATGCACCGGGATTACTCTGGCTGGTCATTGGGGTTTGTCTCGCAGGAGCGGTCCAGGATATGATGGTTCTCTTTGCTTCGGTTCGGAGTGGTGGCAAGTCGTTAGCGGAAATTGCTCGCTTACAACTGGGTAAATCGGCTTCTCTCTTGGCATCTCTGGCCATACTATTAATCGTTATAGTTGCTTTGGCAGGTTTAGCATTTGTAATCGTTAAGGCTCTAGGGGGGGAGGAGATCAGACTCCCGGCAGGGATGATGATCAAGTTGCCTGAAAATGAACAATTGCTTGAAGAAGTTGTTCGTAATAAATATGTCTATCATTTCCCAAAGAATTGCCAGATTCGATATTCAGAAAGTGTTGCTGTTAGTTTGCGGTCGGAAGCTTTTATCATCGAAAGCGAAAATCAATTGCAGTCAGAGAAAGCCGATCAGCCTACCGAAGGGTTGAAGTGGGTATTACCTGCAAAATGTATGCAAAAGATTCCTGGAAGTTCTTGGGGGACATTTACCATAGCGTGTACCATTCCCATTGCTCTATTGGTCGGAATGTGGATGAATTGGTTTCGACGTGGGCGAATCGTCGAAGCATCGCTAATCGGTGGCATAGCGACTATCGCGGCGGTGATCCTTGGTTCAACAATTCCTGGATCTTCGCTGGAGAAATGGTTTTCCTTGAGTAGAGACCAGACGATTCTGGCATTGTGTATTTACGGCTTTATCGCCTCGGTCTTGCCGATCTGGTTGCTGCTTACCCCTAGGGATTATCTTTCCAGTTTTATGAAAATCGGTACGCTGATTCTCTTGGTCATCGGTGTGATCATCGCCAATCCGACTTTGAAGCATCCTCCCATAAATACGGTATTTCAAAGTGGTGGTCCTACTTTTGCAGGGGGGATATTCCCATTTGTATTTATTTGTGTCATGTGCGGAGCGATATCGGGCTTCCATTCGTTGGTGTCTTCGGGGACGACTCCAAAAATGATCGATAACGAACGAGACATTCGACCAATCGGCTACGGTGCCATGCTCCTCGAGGGGTTGGTTGGGATTGTTGCTCTGATATCAGCAGCAGCGCTCCCAATGGAGTTGTATTATGATATTAATGTAGATGTCGATAAACTACCTCACTTTGAGAAGTCGTTGCGTCAAATGAAGGAGATGTTTGTTGGTTCTACTGCTGAAGATCCGCTGCATGCAGTAGGGGTTCAAGATCTTCATCAATTAAATCTCGCTCAGGCAGAAGAGATGGTCGGGGGAGAGGCATTGCGTGGTAGAACCGGTGGCGCGGTGACTTTGGCGGTCAGTATGGCGATGGTTCTGACAGATGCGTTTCAGTGGTTGAATCTACAAGTTAGTCAATGGATGAAATACTGGTACCATTTCGCCATTATGTTTGAGGCCCTTTTTATCCTGACTACTATCGATGCCGGAACAAGAATTGCGCGTTATCTGTTTCAGGAAAGTCTGGGACGTTTTATACCTAAATTTCAGCGCACCGATTGGCTACCAGGGTCGCTTTTTAGTACCTTTCTAGTTACCGCAGGCTGGGGTGTACTGGTATCTACTGGAGAAATTAGTACCATTTGGCCAATGTTTGGTATTTCGAATCAGCTTTTATCCGTAATGGCTCTAGCGATTGTTTCTACACTATTAATCAATACGGGAAAAGGAAAATATGTTTGGGTCACCATACTGCCAATGATCTTTGTTTCGATTACGACCCTTTCCGCGGGTAAAATCATGATAATGCGACAGCTCGACGCGATTCAAAAGGGTATTTCTCCAGGGATCAATCAGTTAAATATGGTTCTGACTATTTTTGTGATTGTCACGGTTTTGGGGGTTGTGGCGATTGCTGTTTCAACTTGGCTGAGTTTTATGATCAAAAATAAAATTAAGACAAATAAGTGAAAAAGCACTCAATCCATAATAGGCGCATACAGAATAAGTGTCCCCGATTTTAAAAACTAAAAACATGCTTAAAAACTGTGCGATTATCTCGCTTAAATACACCACAATTCCTATAAAATAACTATTTAAGCCAAAGTTATTAACATTGAAATTAATACCATAAA